>CAMLMR010000018.1 GCA_946481335.1 uncultured Lactobacillus sp.
AATCGTTACCAATACGAAAAGAGTCTAGCTACTATGGCTGCTGCAATCGAAAAGGTTAACCCAGGTGCATACAAGCAAATGGAAACCGAATATTATAACGAAAAGAAAACAACTAAATAAAATAAAGAAGTAACTTTGATGTCATTCAAACGTTACTTCTTTTTTTCTGTTATAATGGCAAATATAGTTGAGTCGGACAAATCCAAAATGAAGAAGGGTAATAATGATATACTTTGACAATAGTGCAACAACAAAACCAGATGATTCTGTTGTCGCAACTTACGATAAGGTAAGCAAAGAATTTTGGGGAAACCCATCTAGTTTACATCAATTCGGTGAACAATCATTCAATTTGTTGGAACAATCTAGAGCACAAATTGCTAAGTTACTAGGTGTTTTACCAAGTGAAATATTATTTACCAGTGGTGGAACAGAAGGTGACAACTGGGCAATCAAGGGAACTGCCTTTGAAAAGCGTGCCTATGGAAATCACATCATCGTAAGCTCTGTTGAACATCCTGCGGTAAAGAACTCCGTTGAACAATTGACCCAATTGGGATTCGAAGTTACCTACTTGCCAGTTGATGATGAAGGTCGTATTTCCGTTGAAGACCTAAAAAGAGAAATTAAACCAAGTACGATTTTAGTTTCAATCATGGCGGTAAATAATGAGATTGGTGCAGTTCAACCAATTAAAGAAGTCGGGGATCTCTTAAAGGATTATCCTAACGTTAGTTACCATATTGATTCCGTTCAAGGAATTGGTAAAGGTATCCAAGACTTGATTTTTAATGATCGTGTTGATTTTGCTACTTTCTCAGGTCATAAATTCCACGCCCCAAGAGGTGTCGGTTTTATGTACAAGCGTAGTGGTAAGAAGATTGCGCCACTAATCACTGGTGGGGGCCAAGAACGTAACCTAAGAAGTAGTACTGAAAACCTACCAGCAATCACTGCAATGGCACGTGCGCTACGTCTATTGTTAGATGACGAAGATAAAAAGGTTGCAAAACAACGCGAAATCAAGCAAAATATTTTAGGACATATTTCTAAATTTGATAAAGTAAAGATTTTCTCAAAGGATAACGAACACTTCGCACCACATATTTTATGTTTTGCCATCTTAGGTGTTCGTGGCGAAACCATCGTTCATGCGTTTGAAAGTCATGGAATCTACATTTCAACTACAAGTGCATGTTCTTCTAAACGTCATGTTGCGTCAGGTACATTATCAGCTATGAAGGTTGATGAAGATGAAGCAACAAGTGCGGTACGTGTTTCTTTGGATGAACACAACACAATGGAAGAAGCAGATCGTTTTAACGAAGTCTTTGATGAACTTTATGAAAGATTTAAAAAGATTAACTCATAGAAAGGAAATCCGTGAATGCAATATACTGAAATAATGGTCAGATACGGTGAACTATCCACTAAGGGTAAGAACCGTAAAGACTTTATTAAGCAACTAGGCAAGAACGTTGACAGAGTGTTGCATGATTTTGAAAACTTAAAGGTTAGTGCTAAACGAGATCGTTTACACGTTACTTTGAATGGTGATGACTCAGATAAGGTTATCGAACGTTTAAAGGATGTTTTCGGAATTGAAAACTTTTCTCCTTCAATTAAGGTAGAAAAGGATATCGATAAGGTTAAAGAAACCGCTGTTGAAATGGTTAAAGCCCAATTCAAAGACGGTATGACCTTTAAGATTGACACTCGTCGACAAGACAAGCATTTCCCAATGGACACTCACGACATTAACGATGCTTTAGGTGGATACATCTTGAGCAACGTTGATGGAATCAAGGTTCAAATGAAGAACCCAGATATTAAGTTAAGAGTTGAAGTTCGTATGAACGGAATCTTCTTATCAAGTGAAACCATTGATGGTGCCGGTGGATTACCAGTTGGTACCGGTGGTCGTGCTACTATGATGCTTTCTGGTGGAATTGATTCACCAGTTGCAGCATACATGGGAATGAAACGTGGAGTGAAGTTAGATATGGTTCACTTCTACAGTCCTCCATATACTAGTGAGCAAGCGTTAGCTAAGGCAAAAGAATTAGCTGCTAAGTTAACTCGCTTTGGTGGTAACATTCAATTCATTCAAGTTCCATTTACCGAAATTCAAGAAGAAATTAAGGAAAAGGTTCCTGAAGGATACTTAATGACTATCCAACGTCGTATGATGTTAAGATTGGCTGCTAAGTTGACACTTGATAGACACTGTAAGGGTGTCTTTACTGGTGAATCACTAGGTCAAGTGGCATCACAAACTCTAGAAAGTATGATGGCAATCAATGACGTAACAACTGTTCCGGTATTGAAACCATTACTTTCAATGGACAAGACGGAAATCATTAAGATTGCTGAAAGAATTGATACTTATGACCTATCAATTATGCCATTTGAAGACTGCTGTACAGTCTTTACTCCGCCTGCACCAAAGACTAAGCCTGATCTAGAAAAGACTAGAGCATGCGAAAAGTTAATTGATGTTGAAGGATTAATGCAACGTTCATTAGACAAGGTTAAGATTATCGACATTAAGCCAGGGGAAGAATTCTTGAATTCTCAAGAAGATGTTTTCGCTGAATTACTATAATCTATAAAAAGAGATCATCAATTTGATGGTCTCTTTTCTTTTTGCTTGCAAATTAATCGTGTAAGTTGTATTTTAAATACTTAGTAACTACCATTTAAGGAGACTTATAACATGCAATTAAAATTTTTAGAAAAACCAGTAGAAACAATCAAAGAACCAATGGATAAGGGCCAAGCTCTACCAGATTTCAAAGTATTAGATTCAAACAACAACGAATTTACTAACAAGGACTTTATTGGCAAGCCAGCATTAATTTTGACTGTTCCAGACGTTAACTCAAGAGCATGTAGTCTAGAAGCTAAGAAGTTCAACAGAAAGTCAGATAAGTACGAAAATGTTGAATTCTACACAGTTTCAAAGAATACTGTTGAAGAACAAAGTGAATGGTGTGCTGCTAAGGGTGTTGAAAGCATGCACTTACTATCAGATGCTGATAATAACTTTGGTATGGCTTCAGGTACTTATGTTAAGGATATTGATGCCTTAGCTCGAGTGGTTTATGCCATTGATGCTAACGGTGAAATTGTTTACCGCCAAGTGGTTGAAGAAATTGGTTCACAACCAGATTTCAACGAAGCAGAATCTGTTGTTGAAAAATTAAACAAATAGAGTTGACGGTTTAACAAAAATTGTCTAATATAATCAATATAGATTACAAATGCGAAGATCAAGAGAGTAGTTTTGATGATGCGTATCAGAGAAAAGGCGATTAGGTGAGACGTCTTTCCGTTATCAAAATGAAGGTAGCTTGTGAGCATTCATATTGATATTGATAATTTAGATATGAACGGGCCATCGTTAATTGGATTAAGAGAAAGTATTTTTTAATGCTTTAAATTAGGTGGTACCGCGAGCACTTCGTCCTATTGGATGAAGTGCTTTTTTTATTTATTGGAGGGATGGACTATGGCAAAAGAAACTGAAATGTCAACAAAGTATGACCATGACGCCGTTGAATCTGGCCGTTACGAAAAATGGTTAGAACAAGACGTTTTCAAACCAAGTGGTGACAAAAAGGCAAAACCTTACTCAATCGTTTTACCACCACCAAACGTTACTGGTAAACTTCACTTGGGACATGCATGGGATACAACCCTACAAGACATGTTAATCAGACAAAAGAGAATGTTAGGATACGATACTCTATGGGTTCCTGGTATGGACCATGCTGGTATCGCTACTCAAGCTAAGGTTGAAGCAAAGCTAAGAGACCAAGGTGTTTCTCGTTACGACCTAGGTCGTGAAAAGTTTGTCGACAAGGTTTGGGAATGGAAAGATGAATACGCAGCAACTATCAAGAAGCAATGGGCTAAGATGGGACTATCACTTGATTACTCACGTGAACGTTTCACTTTAGACGATGGTTTATCAGAAGCTGTTCGTAAGGTCTTCGTTGACCTATACAACCAAGGCTTAATTTACCGTGGTGAATACATTATTAACTGGGATCCACAAGCACAAACTGCTTTATCTGATATCGAAGTTATTCATAAAGATGATAAAGGTGCTTTCTACCACGTTAAGTACCCATTTGTAGACGGTACAACTTTTGATGGTAAGGACTACATCGAAATCGCCACTACACGTCCTGAAACTATGTTTGGGGATGTTGCCGTAGCTGTTAACCCAAGCGATGAAAGATACAAAGACCTCGTTGGTAAGAAGATTATGGTTCCTCTAGTACAAAGAGAAATTCCAATCATTGCTGACCAATATGTAGACCCTGAATTCGGTACTGGTATGGTTAAGATTACACCAGCCCACGACCCTAATGACTTCAAGGTTGGTAACAGACATGACTTAAAACGTATTAACACTATGAATGGTGACGCAACTATGAACGAAAATGCCGGCAAGTACGTTGGTATGGACCGTTTTGATGCTAGAAAAGCAATGGTTGCTGACCTAGAAGACCAAGGTTACATGCTAAAGGTTGACCCAATTGTTCACTCAGTTGGTCACTCAGAAAGAACCGGTGTCCAAGTTGAATCAAGACTTTCAACTCAATGGTTCGTTAAGATGCAACCATTAGCTGACCGCGCAGTTAAGAACCAATCAACTGATGATAAGGTTAACTTCGTGCCAGAACGTTTTGAAAACACATTCACTCAATGGATGGACAACATTCATGATTGGGTAATTTCAAGACAATTATGGTGGGGTCACAGAATTCCAGCATGGTACAACAAGCAAACTGGCGAAATGTATGTTGGAATGGAAGCTCCTAAGGATGCTGAAAACTGGGAACAAGATCCAGACGTTTTAGATACTTGGTTCTCATCAGCACTATGGCCATTCTCAACTTTAGGTTGGCCTGATGAAGACTCAGAAGACTTCAAACGTTACTTCCCAACTAACACTTTAGTTACTGGTTATGACATTATCTTCTTCTGGGTATCAAGAATGATTTTCCAAAGTCTTACATTTACAGACCGTCGTCCATTTAAGGATGTCTTACTTCACGGTTTAATGCGTGATGCACAAGGTCGTAAGATGAGTAAGTCACTTGGTAATGGGATTGACCCAATGGACGTTATCGATAAGTACGGTGTTGACGCATTGCGTTGGTTCCTAGCTACTGGTAACACAGCAGGACAAGACGTTCGTTTCAGTTACGAAAAGATTGAAGCTGCTTGGAACTTCATTAACAAGTTATGGAATGCTAGTCGTTACGTAATCATGAACCTAGGTGACATGGAAAAACCAGAACTACCTGATTCATCAGAATGGAACCTAGCTGACAAGTGGATTCTAAGTAAGTTAAACAGCGTAGTTAACCAAGTTACTGATCAATTTGAAAAGTACAACTTTGGTGAAGCTGGCCGTGCGCTATACGACTTCATTTGGAATGATTTCTGTGACTGGTACATTGAAATGAGTAAAGAAACTCTAACTGGTGACGATGCTAAGGCTAAGGAAAACACTAGAAACATCCTAGCTTACACATTAGACAAGATTTTGAAACTAATGCACCCAATGATGCCATTCGTTACTGAAAAGATTTGGTTAACAATGCCTCATGAAGGTGAATCAATCGTAGTTGCTCCATACCCAGTTAACCATGATGAATTCAAGGATGCCAAGGCAGAAAAAGATATGGCTGCACTAATCGAATTGATTAAGGTAGTTAGAAATATCAGATCACAAGCTAATGCTCCAATGTCATCATCAATCGACTTGTTGGTTAAGACTGACAATGACGACTTGAAGAACATCTTCGAAGAAAACAAGCATTATATTGATCGTTTCTGTCATCCAAAGGAATTATCAATTGGTTCAGACGTTGTAGCTCCTAAGTTAGCTATGACTGGAATCATGACTGATGCTGAAATTAGTATTCCTTTAGCCGAACTAGTTGATTTGGACGAAGAAATCGCTAGAATCGAAAAGGAAATCGAAAACTACACATTTGAGGTACAACGTGCCGAAAAGAAACTTGCTAACAAGAAGTTTGTTGACAACGCTCCAGAACAAGTTGTTAACGCTGAAAAAGAAAAGCAAGCTGATAACCAATCTAAGTTAGATGCTGCAAAGCAACGACTAGAAGAAATAAAGAGTCAAAAGTAATTTAGATTAATTAAAGAGTCGGGCGAAAGGAGCCCGGCTCTTTTTTGAAGGGATGACAAAGATGGATTATGAAACAGCTCTGAGTTTTATCCATGGTAGATATAAGTTTAAAAAGCATCCAAGCCTAGATATTATTAAAGACCTTTTAAACCGATTGGATAATCCACAAGAAGGAATCAATGCGATTCATGTTGCTGGAACCAATGGTAAGGGTTCGACAGTTGCTTTTCTAAGAAACATTTTTCAAGCGGACCATAAGACGGTAGGAACATTTACGTCACCATTCTTGATTAAATTCAATGAACGAATTAGTGTGGACGGCACCCCAATTTCAGACGATGAATTGGTCGAGTTAGTGGAAACAATCAAGCCAATTGCTGAACAAATGGATGAAGAACTACCTGGTGGTGGTCCCACAGAGTTTGAAATTATCACCGCAATGATGTTTTTATACTTTGCTAAACATCCAGTCGACGTAGTGATTGTTGAAGTTGGTATCGGCGGTATTTTGGATTCTACGAACGTGTTTGAACCAACTGTTTCCGTGATAACCACAATTGGCATGGATCACATGAAGTTACTAGGAGATACAATTCCAAAAATCGCTAGTCAAAAGGCCGGTATCATTAAGAAGAATCGTCCAGTTGTGATTGGTAAGGTTGATGATGATGCGATGGATGTGTTTAAGCAAAAAGCAGGGGAATTAAACGCTCCGTTATATGCATATGAAAGCGAGTTTAATACAACTAAACCAGTCATGAATAATAACTGGCAGCAATCCTTTGATTATGAAGATGACGACAATTTGGTGCGTAACATTAAAACTAGTTTGTTAGGGTTTTATCAACCACATAATGCAGCATGTGCAATTAAGGCATACATCTTGCACCAACAAGACCATGGCAAAGATATTAACAGTTCAGCAATTGTTAATGGAATTGCCAACACAACGTGGCCAGGTCGATTCGAAAGGGTTAATGACCAACCACTTGTCGTTTTAGATGGAGCCCATAATATTGATGCTGTTAGCGAAATAAAGAAGTTATTGACCAAAGATTTTGCTTCAAACGAAATTTACGTCATCATTGGTATATTGGCTGATAAAGATTATATGGACATGTTGAATATTTTAGGTAGTATTAAGAATGTTCATTTAGTATTAAGTAAGTTTGAGGCATATGGTTCTCGTCAAAGTGTAGATGTAGATGAGATTAGTGATCAGATTAAGGCGAAAAATCCAGTTACTGTAATTGATGATTGGAGACAAGCAATCGCTCAAACTGCAGGAGAATTGTCAGAAGATGACATGATTTTAATCACAGGATCGCTATATTTCATCTCAGATGTACGAAAATTGTTCAAATTAGAATAAAAAATTGTTAAATTTTAAATTCTTTAATGATAAATGTTGCAAAATCGTATACACTAGAGAGTGTTATTAAAAATTAAAAAATAACTATGGTATACTAAGAAAGTATGCAATAAAAGGTGAAATTAAAAATAGCCAGCCAAATGTAATTATGAAGGGATGAAAAACTGTGTTTGGATTTGGAACTAAAAATATTGGAATTGATTTAGGAACTGCCAACACAATTGTTTACGTTGATGGTAAAGAAATTGTGTTAAGAGAACCTTCAGTTGTTGCTAAAAATACAAAAACTGGAGAAATCGTTGCAGTTGGACAAGAAGCAAGAGATATGATTGGTCGTACTCCTGCTAGTATTTCTGCAATTAGACCTATGAAAGATGGTGTAATTGCTGATTACGAAACTACTGTTACAATGCTAAAATACTACATTAACAAGACTGTAGGTCATGCTTCAGGTAAGCCTTACGTTATGGTCTGTGTACCAAGTGGTATTACAGCAGTTGAAAAGAGAGCTGTAATTGACGCAACTCGTGTTGCTGGTGCAAAGGATGCTTACGTAATTGAAGAACCTTTTGCAGCTGCCATTGGTGCAGGTCTACCAATCATGGACCCAACTGGTAGCATGGTAGTTGATATTGGTGGTGGTACTACTGATGTTGCAACTATCTCATTAGGTGGTATCGTTTCAAGTAGATCACTTCGTGTTGCCGGTGACCGTCTAAACGACGCAATTGCCGCATACATCAGAAAGAAGTACAACCTATTAATTGGTGAAAGAACTGCTGAAAAGCTAAAATGGGATATCGGTTCAGCTTCAATCGAAGGTGCTAAAGATATCGAAAATGTTACTATTCGTGGTAGATACCTACTAACTGGTTTACCAAAGAGTGTGGAAATTACTGCTGAAGACGTAGCAAACGCTATTTCAGAACCAATTCAAGAAATCATTGGAACTGTTAAGGAAACCCTTGAAGAAACATCTCCAGAAATCTCTGCTGATGTTATCGATCATGGTATCGTCTTAACTGGTGGTGGTGCTTTATTGAAGAACTTACCACAAGTTATTTCAGAAGCTACTAAGGTTCCAGTTTCAATCGCTAAGAACCCGCTAGATTGTGTTGCAATCGGAACTGGTGAATCATTAAAGAGCATTGATATTATGAAGAGAAAATAGATTAAATAAGCGGGGAGGTTATCTTCCCGCTTATTTACTAGTTCGGAGGATTGAAAAATGCGTAAATTTTTCTCCAATCGAAAGTGGTTAACTGCCATTTTGATTCTAATCATTTGTTTAGGTTTCATATCTGTTTCTGTCTCTACCAGGAATAACAAATCAATGCCACCATTTATCCAACGTTTTGGAAATGATGTGGTTGGAATTGCTAGTTGGACTGTTGCTGTTCCAGCAAATTCAATTAGACATGCAGGTGAAACTGTAAACAACTTGATTAATACCTATAAAGAAAATCAAAAGCTAAAAGCACAAGTAGAAACAATTACAGCAACTAAGGTTAGAGACCAAGCTGTTCAAAGTGAAAATGATCAACTAAAACGTGAACTTAAAATTAAAAGTGGTTTAGCTGATTACAATCCAATTGTTGCTGAAGCTTTAGTTAGAACTCCATCAGCATGGAATGACCAATTCGTAATTAACAAGGGTTCATCTGCTGGGGTTAAAAAGAACATGTCTGTTCTTGGCGCTAAAGGATTAATTGGTCGCGTTATTGAAGTTAACAACAGTAACAGTAAGGTTGAATTGATTTCTAATACTGTTGATTCTGATAACAAGTTCCCAGTTCAAGCTACCAACTCAAAGGGTGAAACTGTTAACGGAATTATTAACGGATTTGACAGAAAGACCGGACAATTAATTGTTGGTCATTTAAATACCAAGGTTAAGATTAAGGTAAATGATAAAGTATCTACAAATGGTCTTGGTGGAATTACACCAAAGGGCATTTATGTAGGTAAAGTTGCAAAGGTAACAACTGATGATTATGGAACTGCTGCTAAGTTATACATTCAAACTCCAGCAAACATGAATGATTTAGAAGTTGTTACAGTTGTAGATAAAACATCATAGGGGTGATTAGGATGAGAGAACACCAACCAATTAGATATGTTTTCATAATTGGATTGTTCATTTCTTTGTTCTTGGATGGATCAATTTCATTAATTTTTAGTCACCTTCTATATGGAAAATATATACTAGTCCCAAGCATTACATTTGCATGGCTATTCTTTGGTATGTACTTCATTAATCGAACAAATGAACACGTTGAAATATGGGCAGCAATTGCTGGATTATTGTTTGACTTGTTCTACACCGGAATATTAGGGGTGTACGTAATTGTATTCCCAATTGCAATCATCATCGGAAGAAAGTTATACCGCTTTTTACCAATGAATGTTGTAACCGGAGTGTTTTCATTCGCGTTTAACATTGCATTAATTAATGTTTTAGCATACGGATTAAATCGTTTGATGAATGCTACTAACATGGCAGCTGGGTACTTTTTAATGCATGCAGTAATTCCTACTGTATTGTTTAACTCAGTGCTATTCTTAATTTTGTACGTGCCAATCGGGGTATTATTTGATCGAATTGAGTAGAGTAATAAAAGAGATAAGAGGGAGTATCTATAAATGCAATCTGTAGTACTTAAAGGAACCAAAGACGGATATGAGTTAATTTTAAAAGAAACAGCTAGTGTGAGAGAAATTCTAGTTGATTTGAAACAACTATTAGAAGGCCTTGGCGAAGAAAGTGAAAAAGGCAAAGACCAATTACATTTGAACGTTCAAATGGGTAACAGATTGATGTCAGAAGATGATAAAAATGATATCATTAAGTTAGTTGATGACTATGACAATCTAGTTATTGATAACTTTTTATCTAACGTCATTACCAGAGAAGAATCTGCTAAAATCATGTCAGAAAACAATGTTGAAGTCATGAGCAGAGTGATTAGAAATGGTCAAGAAGTAAACGTCGATGGTGATGTTTTATTCTTTGGTAAGATTCATGAAGGTGGAAAGTTAATTGCTACTGGAAATGTGTTTAATATGGGAGTTATCGAAGGAATTGTTCAAGCAGGATGTCCTGATGACGAAAGCAAGTTAATCATCGGTAATTTACATACAGCACAACAAGTTCGTGTAGGAGAACAATATGATATTGTTGCGGATCGTCCAATTGAAGATTCTGAAAAGACAGTAGTATATGTAAACGACCTACACGTTCTAAGTTATGGTAAAATAAAGAATCTAAAAGAGATTAATCCAAAGTTCTTTAATCGAATTGGAGGTATTGAATAATGGGAAAAGCCATTGTAATTACATCAGGTAAAGGTGGAGTTGGAAAGACAACTTCAAGTGCTAATATTGGAATTGCGTTAGCAATGATGGGAAAAAGAGTATGTTTGATTGACTTAGATATTGGTCTAAGAAACCTAGATGTTGTTATGGGTCTAGATAATCGTGTTATGTACGATATCGTAGATGTCGCAACTGGTAGAGTAAAGCTAGTTCAAGCAATGGTGAAAGATAAGCGTTTTGATGACTTATTATATCTATTACCTGCAGCCCAAAATACAGATAAGACAGCTCTTAATGAAGAACAAGTAAAGAGCATTGTTGATGAATTAAAACCAGATTTTGACTACGTCTTTATTGACTGTCCAGCCGGAATCGAACAAGGATTTATCAATGCCGTTTCTGGAGCAGATGGTGCAATCGTTGTTACCACTCCAGAAATTTCAGCCGTTCGTGATGCTGATCGAGTAATCGGTTTATTAGAACAACATCCACTTCAAGAAACACCAAAATTAATCATCAATCGTATTAGAAAATCATTGATGGAAGACGATAACTACATGGATGTTGATGAAATCACCACCCACTTAGGAATTGATTTACTAGGTATCATTTTAGATGATGATAAAGTTATTAGTACTTCAAATAACGGTGAATCAATTGTTATGAACCCAGATAACCCAACAGCTCAAGGTTACAGAAATGTAGCTAGAAGACTTGAAGGTGAAACAGTTCCATTAATGAAGATTGATGTTCAAAAAGAAAGTGCATGGGATAAGTTTAAGCATTTATTTAAACGTAACTAAACTTTAATATTGACTTACGATTGAAATTAAGTTATTTTATTAATTATTAAAAGACTTTGATCAGAAATGCATTTGTATGTGATTCACAGAGATCCTAGTAACAGGTGAAAGCTAGGTAATCACAACAGATGTTCACATCTGTGAGTTGTTATTCTGAACGTAATTAGGAATAAACCGGTGCAGCCGTTATCTGCGAGTCTATTGACTCACTGAGCTATTTTGCGCGAGCAGAATAGGAAATTAGGTGGCACCACGTTTTCAACGTCCTTTTAGCACATTGCTAAAAGGGCGTTTTTTTTATCAAAGGAGGAATAATTAATGCAATATATTTTAGAAATATTACCTTCACTATTTTCAGGGGTAGTAACAACATTAGAGATTTTCGCATTAACAATCGTATTATCAATCCCATTAGGAGTTTTATTTTCCCTAGCATTAACCGGAAAAAGTATTATCAAAGTTATCTTTGAATTTTACGTCTGGATCATGCGAGGAACACCGCTATTATTACAATTGATTTTTATCTTTTATGGTTTACCAATTATTGGAATAGTATTCCCAAGATTTGAAGCTGCTGTAATTGCATTTGTTTTGAACTATGCAGCTTACTTTGCTGAAATCTTTAGAGGTGGTTTCCAATCAATTCCAAAGAACCAATTCGAAAGTGCTAAGATGCTTCGTTTAAGTCGTTGGCAAACTCTTCGTAACATTGTGATTCCGCAAGTTTTCAAAATTGTATTACCTTCAATCGGAAACGAAGTAATTAACCTAGTTAAGGATTCATCATTAGTTTACGTAATTGGGATTGGTGATTTGTTGCAAGCAGGAAATATTGCAACTGCACGTGATGTGACATTGGTTCCATTAATTTTAGTGGCTGTATTCTACTTGGTACTAACAGCAGTATTAACTTTAGTACTAAGAAAAATCGAACAACGTTTTGATTACTGGAGATAGGAGGGATTAACATGTTTCAAGTAAAAAATTTAAATAAGAGTTTTCAAGGTAAGACAATCATCAAGGATATGAACCTGGATGTTGAAGACAATGAAATTTTAAGTATTGTTGGTCCTTCTGGTGCTGGTAAGACAACACTATTAAGATGTATCACCGGTCTAGAAAAAGTTGATTCAGGTCAATTTCTACTTGATGGTGAAGAAATCGATCCAACCGACGATTCAAAATCAGTTATTGGGGTAGTATTCCAAGACTTTGGTTTATTCCCAAACCTAACTGTAATTGAAAACATCATTTTAGCACCACAATTAGTGTTAAAGAAGTCAAAAGAAGAAGCGCTAAAAGAAGCAAAAGAATTAATTGATAAATTGGACTTAAGTGGTAAAGAAGACCTTTACCCATACCAATTATCCGGTGGACAAAAACAACGTGTGGCTATTGTTAGAACTTTAGCAATGCACCCAAAGATTATTTGTTACGATGAACCAACATCTGCATTGGATCCTAAGTTAAGTGAAGAAGTTGGAAAAATCATCCTAGATTTAAAGAAACAAAATATCACACAGCTTGTGGTTACCCACGATATTACATTTGCTAACCAAGTTGCTGATAAAGTGAAGGAAGTTAGACCTTTTAAAGAGGAGGGGTAGTCTATGAAGACCAAAATGTTAAAAATGGTTGGACTTATTAGTGTCTGTTTGATGGCAGTTATCATGTTATCTGGTTGTGAATCCGTAACACAAAAAGCGGATCATCAAGATACATGGAGCCGTATTCAAAAGAACAAGCAAGTGACCATTGGTCTAGATGTTACCTTTGTTCCGATGGGGTTTGAAAACCAAAGTGGTAAGATTGTCGGTTTCGACGTTGATTTAGCTAATGCTGTATTTAAGCAATATGGAATTAAACCAGTCTTTCAACCAATTGATTGGTCAATGAACGTAACTGAACTAAGAAATACCACCATTGACTTAATCTGGAATGGTTTTACAATTACTCCCGAAAGACAAGCTGTTGTTAACTTCAGTAAGCCATACTTGGCAAATGATCAAGAATTAGTTACCTTGAAGTCATCTCACATCAATAAATTCAGTGATATGAAAGGTAAGTATCTTGGTGCTCAAAATGGTTCAGCAGGTCTAAATGATATTGATGACCAACCAAAATTATTAAAACAATATATTAAAAACCAATCACCAATTCTATATAATTCATTTACTAATGCATTTATTGACTTGAATCATGGTAGAATTAGTGGACTGTTAATCGATAGCACATATGCAAACTACTACATTGCTCACCAAGCTAACCCTAATTTATACAAAGTGGTTAGAGGTAAATTTCCACTAGAAGAATTTGGTGTCGGAATCCGTAAAGGTGATAAGACAATGCAAGCTAAGATTAATGCTGCATTCAAGAAGCTAGCAAAGAATGGTGAATTAAAGAAGATTTGTGAAAAGTGGTTCGGTAAGAACTACAACACACCATTAATGAAATTAACAAATAATATGAAATAAGAACTAGAGGTGGGGTTTTGTTGCATAAGAAATTAGCTAATGGAGTAGACTTAAATGTTATTTTAGAAGATAAATTCAAGACAATTTCATTTACTTTTGATCTAGTTAGCGAGGCTATTCCAGAAAATTTTGCCAAACGAGCAGTACTAGCAGAATTGATGGAAATTAGTAATCAAGATTATCCAACGCAATCCAAATTAGCAAGATACTTATCATCGATGTATGGAGCCAGTTTTGGAACCAACGTTTTAAGATATGGTAATTTATCAGTTCTAAGAATTAACTTGAGTATTCCAAATCCAAAATTTGTGGATGCAAAAGAAGATTTATTACAACAAGCTGTTAGTTTTATTCATAGCGTGGTATTCAAGCCATTGGCTGCAAATTACCAATTTGATAAGGATACATTTACCTTACAAAGAAACAACATGAAAAAGTATGTTGAGTCAGTAGCCGATGACAAACAATACTATGCTTCGATTCAATTGAAAAAATTATTTTACAAGGACTACTTAAACCGTGGTTCTTTTATATTTGGAACACCCAATGATTACGACTTAATTGATAGTCAAAACGAATATGAATATTATTCTTCAGTGTTGAAAAATGACAATATCAAGATCTCTGTAATTGGAGATGTTGATGAAGGAAAGATTCAAAGTTTATTTGAAGAATTCAACTTATCAGATAGAAGTGTTGAATACGAACTAGAACCATTGACCTCATTTAATATGAATGAAGAAGTGGAAATGGTTGATAAGAAGATTCAATCTTCACAAAGCTGTTTGAATTTAGGATACCGTTTGCCAATCTTCTTTAATAATAAGGAAGCAATGTCAGCCGTATTGTTCAATGCAATTTTTGGTGGAACACCACAATCAAAACTATTCAAGAACGTCAGAGAAAAGAATAGTTTGGCATACAGTGCAAGTAGTTCATATAATTCAATCAATGGATTTGTGATGGTTAGCACCGGTATCAATTACACTAACAAGGATAAAGTATTAGCAATTGTGAGAGAACAACTTGATGACATCGCTAGTGGCAATGTCGATATTGATGTTTTGAACAGTATTAAGGCTGAAATGATAAATGCTAAGAAGTCGGTATTAGACAGTCCCCGTCAAAACATGGAACAACAATTCGTCAATGGCCTATTAAAGCGTGCCTTGTCATTTGATGAATGGAAAGAACGCGTTAATGGGGTTACCGTCGAACAAATCTCTGAAGTTGCTAAAAAAGTAGAATTAAATTCAATTTTCTTCTTAGATGGGAGGATTGATGATGCAAATTAAAGAATATCGTAAATTCAACGAAAAGGTTTATATCGATAAGATGGCTAACGGACTATCAGTTGTCGTTGTGCCTAAAAAAGGATATCAAAAGACTTATGCTACGCTTTCCGTTAGATATGGATCAATTGACACAAACATTAATGGTAAAAACTATCCGTCTGGAATTGCTCATTTCCTAGAACATAAGATGTTTGATAAAAAAGACCATGATGCCATGGATGTTTTTTCAAAGTATGGTGCTGGCTCTAATGCTTTTACTAGTTTTAATAAAACCAGTTACTTATTCTCTACTACTGATAATATCTTCGAGAATTTAAATGAGCTATTGAACTTTGTCCAAGAACCTTACTTCGATGATGCTAAGGTTGAAAAGGAAAAGGGGATTATCGGCCAAGAAATTAGTATGTACGATGATGAACCAGGGGCCGTATTGTTCTTTAAGACAGTGCAAAACATGTTCCCAGATACACCGTTAAACGTTGATATTGCAGGAACAGAAGATTCTATTTATAAGATTACTAAACAAGATTTGTATGATTCTTATAATTACTTCTATCAACCACAAAACATGCAACTTACTGTTGTTGGAAATGTGGTTCCCGAAGAAATCTTTAAATATGTTTCTGAAAATCAAAGCAAGAAGACATTCGATCATCCAATGGAAGTTAAGAGAACTATGATTGAATCTTCTTCAATTGTTAAAGAAACAACCCATTACATGGATGTTAATCGTCCTAAGGTAGCTCTTGGAATTAAGGGTGATTCTAAATATAACGGCGATATCAAATATGAATTATCAATATCATTGTTGTTACAACTTCTACTATCAGAAGGTTCTGAAATTTATGAAGAAATGTACAATGATGGAATTATTGATGATTCATTTGGATTTGATTTTGACTGTGAAGATCAGTTTAACTTTGCGGTATTAGCTGGTGAAACTGAAAAAATTGATGAGTTCATTGATAGAATATTCGACGTATTGATTAATTTTACTGACTATATTGTAGATAAAGCAGATGAATTTGAACTAATTAAAAAAGAAGAAATCGGTCAACATGTTTCAATGATGAATTCAATTGAAGCAATTGCTAATAATATGTCAGATGAAGATCATGATTTTGAAAATATATATGATGAAATTGAAATGATTAAACAATTAAAATTGGATGATTTAATTCATTATGGAAAGTTATTCTTAAAACCTGACATGATAGTGAAAAATAAGATTTTTCCTAAAAATAAATTAGTTTAGATACTTAGATAATATGGCGAATTATGATATACTGTAAATGTAAAATAATAAATAAGTGGAGTAATACCTATGCAAAATAACAATGGAAAACAAGTAGAAATTGGTAAATCACTACACGAAGCACGTGTCGCCAAAGGAATGTCCATTGACGATATTCAAAAGATTACCAAAATCCAAAAACATTACCTTGAAGCAATCGAACAGGGGAACTTTGCTGAACTTCCAGGTGATTTTTACGTTCGCGCGTTTATTAAGCAATTCGCTGACACTGTTGGCGTTAATGGTATTGAACTATTAAACGAACATGACGATAGCCTACCTGATACTCAAAGCGAAGAATACGCTAATGAAGTATCAAAGGATGATGTTAACAGCAGAGTGGCTAGTCGTAGTCGTGAACACAGAAAAGACTCATTCCGTAAGGTTATGCCAACCATTGGAATTATCGTTGCAATTTTAGTAGTTGTTTGCGGTATTTGGGCAGTTGTTGTACATACTAATAGTTCATCTCAAACTAGCATTAGTAGTAGCTCAGTTTCAGTTACCGGTTCTTCTGAATCATCAAGTTCATCAAGCAGCAAGGCTGATGACAAGAAGAAAGAAGACAAGAAGTCCACTGATAAGAAGACTACCATTAAGGAAGTTAGCGCTACTAAGTATAATGTGACTGGTCAAAAAGAAAACACTGTTACCTTAAAGGCTACTGGTAGAGCATGGTCATCAATTATGGCTGATAACAACACTCTATTCCAAGGATCACAAAGTAATGGTGACAAGAAGGATGTTAAGCTTCCAGCTAACACCAAGAGCGTTGTCATTTCATTAGGTAACACCCAAGGTGCAAAAGTCTTGGTTAACGGTACTGAATTGAAATACGACAAGAGCACACCTTTAACTACACAAATTACATTAGAATTTAGTAAATAAAAAAGAGGGCTTTGTTAAGCCCTTTTTTGTTTCTATGGAGGAAATTATGAATTTACCAAACAAACTTACATTGATTAGAATAATAATGATTCCAATATTCATTATCTTGCTTTCATGTTCTATTAACATGGGAACTGTTATCTGGTTAGGAACCAGTATTCAAATTACTAGAATTGTTGCTGCAATCGTTTTTGCAGCGGCATGTATTACAGACTTTTTAGATGGTCAAATTGCCAGAAGACAACATTTGGTTACTAACTTTGGTAAGTTTGCAGATCCACTAGCCGATAAAATGATTGTGATGTCTGCATTTATTATCCTAGTTTCATTTGGCTTTGTTCCAGCATGGGTAGCGGCAGTTATCGTATGTCGTGAACTAGCTGTTACTGGTTTAAGATTAATTGTTGTTGAAAATGATGGTCAAGTTATCGCAGCTGCATGGCCAGGTAAGATTAAGACTTTTAGTCAAATGATTGCGATTATCTTACTACTATTGAATGATTTCTTATTCATTCCGTTTACAACAATCGGATTTGGAACATTGTTACTATACATCTGCTTATTCTTTACAGTTTACTCAGGTGTAGAATACTTCTGGAAGAGTCGTTTCATTTTTGCAGATTCTTTCAAATAATTAGAATTAGTTAACGTATATATATATCAGAAAGGTCGGATTATGTATGCAAATTGATACATCAATCATTAACAAATTAATTGATGATCAGATTACTATAACTGGTGCGGAAAGTTTAACAGCAGGGATGTTTCAATCAACAATTGGTGGGGTTCCTGGAGTTTCTGCCATCTTTTATGGTGGATTTGTGACTTATTCAAACGAGGCGAAAGCTAAGTTATTATCAATCCCAATGGACGTAATTGATGATTATGGTGTTGTTTCGGAAGAAGTAGCAATATGGATGGCTAAACAATCCAAACAAATCATGAATGTTGATGTAGGGGTTTCATTCACTGGTGTGGCTGGTCCAGATAGCTTAGAAGGACAACCTGCAGGAACAGTGTTTATTGGATTAGATTTCAAAGGAAACCAATTTGCCAATGAATTTCATTTTAATGGATCTCGCCAAGAAGTGCGGGAACAATCAGTGCAAGCTGCATTAAAAATGATTGAAAATGAGTATTCTAAATAATGCGAACTTTTGTTCTGTTTTTACTTGCTTTTTTAATGAGAGATTAGTATAGTATAAATATCGAATAGTTATCAAAGGGAGGTCAATTTAATGGCTGATGAACGAAAAGCGGCTCTAGATGGTGCCTTAAAACGAATTGAAAAAGAATTCGGTAAAGGTTCAATCATGAGAATGGGAGACCGTGGAGACACTAGAATTTCCACTGTACCAACAGGTTCCTTAGCACTTGACAATGCGTTAGGTGTTGGAGGATTCCCACGAGGAAGAATTGTTGAAATTTATGGACCTGAAAGTTCAGGTAAGACTACCATTGCGCTACAAGCTGTTGCGGAAGTACAAAAACAAGGTGGAACAGCAGCATACATCGATGCTGAAAATGCTTTAGATCCAGTATATGCTACCAACCTAGGGGTAAATATTGATGATTTACTCCTATCACAACCTGATACTGGTGAACAAGGTTTACAAATTTGTGATGCCCTTGTTTCTAGTGGTGCCATTGATATCGTAGTTGTCGATTCAGTTGCAGCTTTAGTTCCTAGAGCTGAAATTGAAGGTGAAATGGGTGATGCTCACGTTGGTTTGCAAGCTCGTTTAATGTCACAAGCACTACGTAAGTTATCTGGTTCAATCAACAAGACTAAGACTATTGCTCTATTTATTAACCAAATTAGAGAAAAAGTTGGTGTTATGTTTGGTAACCCAGAAACTACACCTGGTGGACGTGCTCTTAAGTTCTACTCAACTATCAGACTAGAAATCAGAAGAGCTGAACAAATCAAAGATGGTACTGACATTATTGGTAACAGAACTAAGATTAAGGTTGCCAAGAATAAGGTAGCTCCTCCATTCAAGCGTGCCGAAGTTGATATCATGTACGGTCAAGGTATTTCACAAACTGGTGAATTAGTTGATATGGCCGTTGAACAAGACATTATTGGTAAGTCTGGTTCATGGTACTCATACGGTGAAGAAAGAATTGGTCAAGGTCGTGAAAACGCAAAACAATTCTTACAAGATAATCCGGACAAAATGGAAGAAATTAATAAAAAAGTTCGTGCTGCATATGGCATGGGTGAAGATGATTCTGAATCAGGTGAAGCTGAACAAACAAGTTTGGACACTGGTGAAGAATAACGATAAAGAAGCCGAAAGGCTTTTTTATTTTGCAAAACAAAATAACATGTGTTGACACTTACACAACTAAAATTTAAAATATATTAATGTACATTGAACTATTTAATTAGTTCGCAAAATGACTAATAAATCATTCAATGCGCAATTATCAAAAACTTAATTAAATTAGATGATGTGGAGGTGCAATAAGCCTATGACTTATTTTTTACCTATAATCCTCGCAATCATCGCTGCTTTTGTAGTTGGTATCTCTGTGGGAATGTTTTCTAACAAGAAAATTGTTGATAAGAAATTAACAAAGGCCCACATGAGTGCACAAGATATTTTGGAAGATGCTAAACGACAAGCTCAAACCTCAGCTAAGGAAGCAATTCTAGAAGCTAGAGAAAAGAGCAACCACTATCGTTCAAACATCGAAAAAGAAATTAAGCAAAGACGTATTGAAGTTCAACGACAAGAAAATCGTCTGATTCAACGTGAAGATTCATTAGATTGTAAAGATGACGCTTTTGATAAGCGTGAAGATTCATTGAACAAGCGTGAAGAAAAGCTTAACTCAAACCAAAAGAAACTTGAACAAAAGCAACAGCAAGCTGATATGCTAGTTAAACAACGTCAAGATGAGTTAGAACGTATCTCTTCACTTTCTCAAGAAGAAGCACAAGAGCTAATTATTAATGAAACCAAGAAAGAATTAGCTGATGAACGTGCCAAAATGGTTAAAGATAGTTATAACCTAGCTCGTAAAGAATCTTCTGAGAATGCAAAGAATCTAGTTATTGAAGCGATTCAACAAAGCGCTGCTGACATCGTATCTGAAACAACCGTTTCTGTTGTTAACCTACCTAATGATGATATGAAGGGTCGTATCATCGGACGTGAAGGTAGAAACATTAGAACTTTCGAAACCTTAACTGGTATCGATTTAGTTATTGATGATACTCCTGAAGCAGTTGTGCTAAGTGGATTTGATCCAATTAGACGTGAAGTTGCCAAGATGGCACTCGAAAGCCTAATTAAGGATGGAAGAATTCACCCAGCCAGAATCGAAGAAATGGTAGATAAGAGTCGTCGAGAACTTGATGAAAAGATTCAAGAAATTGGTGAAGAAACAGTATTTGATTTAGGAATTCATTCAATGAGTCCTGAAATGATAATGATGATTGGTAAATTGAAGTTCAAGATTTACCATGGCCGTAATGTTTTAAGCCATTCTATTGAAGTTGCGAAGTTGTCAGGTGTCTTAGCCGCAGAATTAGGCGAAGACGTCGTATTAGCAAAACGCGCAGGATTGTTGCACGAAATTGGTCGCTCTGCAGATAATGAAACAGAAGGATCACACATTGACCTTGGTGTTGATTTAGCCAAGAAGTTCAAGGAAAGTCCAGTTGTTATTGACTCAATCGCAGCCGATAACGAAGACAGTGAACCTAAGTTTATCATTTCTGAATTAGTTAACATCGCAAACAAGATTGCGGTTGCTAGACCAGGTGCAAAGAGTAAATCTCTTGAAAGCTTTGTTCATCGTCTAGAAAGTTTGGAAACAATTAGTGATAGCTTCGAAGAAGTAAATAAGAGCTACGCAATTCAAGCCGGACGTGAAATTAGAGTGATTGTAAAACCAGAAAAAGTTTCTGATACTCAAGCGGTTGTTTTAGCTAGAGATATTAAAAATAAGATTGAAGAGGATATGGAATATCCTGGTCATATCAAGGTTACAATTATTAGAGAAGTAAGATCAATCGAATATGCAAAATAAAAAAAGGGCTTTTGCCCTTTTTTATTTTATGTAAAACGGTGTAAAATTGTATGTATATAATAATGAATTGAGGACGAAAATGAGAATACTATTTTTAGGTGACGTAGTAGGTAACTTAGGGGTAGATATGGTTAGCAAGTATTTACCAATTTTGAAAAGAGACTACAAGCCACAGGTAACGATTGTAAATGGTGAAAACTCAACATCATTTGGTCGCGGAATTAATAAAAAAGTATATAAACAAATTATGAGTGCGGGTACTGATGTCATTACATTAGGTAATCATGCATGGAATAACGAAGAAATCTTTGATTTTATCGATGATACACAAAAATTAGTACGTCCTCTAAATTATCCTGGTAAAGATGTTCCAGGTAGCGGATATACAATTATTAACGTTAATAATAAGAAACTAGCAGTTGTGAATTTACAAGGAAGAATCTTTATCGATCCAATCGACGATCCATTTCAAAAGATTGATGACCTGCTAAGTGAAATCAAAAAAGAATCAGATGCAATTTTTGTTGATTTTCACGCAGAAACAACCAGTGAAAAGAAAGCAATGGCAATGTATCTAGATGGCCAAATTTCTGCGATTGTGGGAACTCATACTCATGTGCAGACCAATGATGACCAAATTTTAAAAAACGGCACAGCGTTCATTTCTGACGTTGGAATGTGTGGACCATTTGATAGTGTCTTAGGAATGAAGTACGAAAACATCATTCATCGTTTCATAACTCAACGCCCAACTAGATTCGAAGTTGAGGAAAAAGGCCGTGGCATTGTTTCAGGATGTGTAATCGATTTAAGAGATGATGGAACTGCGAGATCTATCGAAAAAATATTAATTGATCCAAATCACCCATACAAAGGTTAGTAGCAAAGGAGGATATTGTTTTAATGGCTAGTAAAACTAAACAAACACCAATGATGGAACAATATCAAAAAGTAAAAGATCAATACCCAGATGCTTTTGTTTTTTATCGTCTTGGTGACTTTTATGAAATGTTCAACGAAGATGCAGTTAAGGGAGCTCAAATCCTTGAACTGACATTAACTTCAAGAAGTAAAAATGCCGACAATCCAATTCCAATGTGTGGAGTCCCACATAAGGCGGTAGAATCATACATTGATACCTTAATCGATAAGGGTTATAAAGTTGCGATTGTAGAACAAATGGAAGACCCTAAGTTAGCAAAGGGAATGGTTAAAAGAGCTGTTACCCAACTGGTGACTCCAGGTACTAGAACTACAATGGGTGCAGAAAACGCTAAAGACAATAACTACCTAACAGCGATTGAATATTCAGCTGATGGATACGGCTTTGCATATGCAGAACTATCCACTGGTGAATTAAAGACCACTGTTTTGAGTAGCATGAACAGCGTCTTAAACGAATTAATGACACTTCAAACCAAAGAGGTAATTGTTAATCGTGAAATCCCCGAAAAAGATGTAGCTTTAATCAATAAGGTCGGAATTTTGGTTTCATATCAAGATGACATTAAAGAATTAGAGGATATGCAATATCTTTCAGAAGGACTAAGACAGGACCTAGAAAAGAAGGTAGTTAATCGTTTAACTACATACATTGTGGATACCCAAAAACGTAGTCTATCTCACATGAAAGCTGCAATTGCATACAAACCAGCTGAATTTTTGAAGATGGATCACAATTCTCAATATAACCTTGAACTAACCAAGAATCTTAGAACTAACAAAAAATCTGGTAGTCTGTTGTGGTTATTGGATGAGACTAAGACAGCAATGGGTGGTAGAAAATTACGTGAATGGATTGACCATCCACTAATTGATAAATCAGCGATTGAAAGTCGTCAAAATCAAGTCGATGATTTGTTGAATCATTACTACGAACGTAGTGAAATTACCGACATGCTAGTTAAGGTTTACGACCTAGAAAGACTTGCGGGTAAGGTTTCCTTTGGTTCAGTTAATGGTCGTGATTTAGTTCAATTAAAGACATCACTTCAACAAATTCCAAAGATTAAATACATTTTGGATGAGATGGACACAAAATCATTTGATGAAATTAATCATGATTTAGATCCTGTTGATGAGGTATCTGAACTAATCGATAAAGCTATCACTGAAGAACCACCAATCTCAGTTACTGATGGTGGCGTTATTAAAGATGGCTATAACGAAATGTTGGACCAATACAGGGATGCAATGAATAACGGTAAGCAATGGATTGCTGAACTAGAAAGCAAGGAACGTGAGCTTACCGGGATTAACAACTTAAAGATTGGTTATAACCATGTCTTTGGTTACTACATTGAGGTTTCAAAAGCTAACCTAAGTAAATTGCCTGAAGATAGATACGAAAGAAAGCAAACTCTAACTAATGCTGAAAGATTTTCTACTCCTGAATTAAAGGAAAAAGAAAAGTTAATAATTGAGGCACAAGAAAAATCAAAGACTCTTGAATATGAATTGTTCAGTGAAGTCCGCGATGTTGTTAAGAGTGCAATTCAAAGACTACAAAAACTAGCCAATGCTGTTTCCAGTTTAGATGTCATGCAAAGTTTTGCATCCATCTCTGATGAATACAGATTGGTTCGTCCAACA
>CAMLMR010000019.1 GCA_946481335.1 uncultured Lactobacillus sp.
TCCTTACACATCATCGATTATCAATCTTGTTCAGTTTTCAAAGATCTACCTTTTAATATCAAGTGTTGTCTCAATTGACAACTATTTAATATTAACAAATTATCAACACAGTGTCAATAACTTTTTTTATTTATTTCTTTGATGAATGTTTTCACATCAACGTTTGCCGCTTGTCGACAACAATAAATATTATGCCATCTTGTTAACGTAAAGTCAACAGTTTTTTTATTGATTTTTTTAACGTTCTTACGAGGTTTTTGTCGTCCTCGTCAACAGCAATACTTATATTATCAAAATATCGACACCGCGTCAACATTAATTTCAAAATAAAAAAAGGACGACTTTTAAAGTCGTCCTTTTGTTTTAAAAACTATTTTTTCAATTCTGGTGCATCTGTCTTGTATAAGTTCAAAGTATCTTTCTTATTCAACTTATTCAATAAATCAGTCTTCTTCTTTTTGTCCATTTCTTTAAGAAGTTTCATACCATCTGTGTACTTGTAACTATATGACTTCTTATCTACCTTCTTGAATCCCTTAGGGTTGTAGAAACGTAGTAAGTCACCTAGTACTACCTTATCTGATAACGATAGTTCAGTTGTTACGTGGTTTTGCATCTTCTTAATTTCAGCAGCTTGCTTCTTGTTTGGTGTAATTTGTTTACCTGTCTTAGTTAGGTATACGCTTCCACCTACTACTGTGTATTGAGGAGATACAAAGTCACCATTTCTAAATGCAACAACTTGATTTCTCTTCTTAGATAGCAAGTCATTACCAAATTGAATAGTATTATCGTCCTTTACACCTAGTAAATGTAATAGTGTTGGTAATACGTCAATTTCTCCACCGTAAGTATGATCAATTCCACCCTTTAGACCATCCATGTGGATCATGAATGGAACCTTTTGGAATTGTGCTAGGTCATAACTATTGATGGACTTCTTGTGTAGTAATTGAGCAATAGCTGGTCTATGGTTGTTTGAAATACCATAGTGGTCACCATATAGAACAATCATACTGTTCTTCATTAGACCTGTCTTAGTTAGGTAATTCATAAATTCACCAAAGGCTTGGTCTAAGTAATGAGCAGTTTGTACGTATGGATCTACGGTGTTATCCCCTGTCTTAGTTGCTGGGAATGATACGTTTTGTTTATCTAATTCATATGGGTAATGGTTAGTTAGAGTAATTAGTTTTGCATAGAATGGTTGTGGTAATTGTTGGATGTATTGTGCAGCATCCTTGAAGAAAATCTTATCCTTCAAACCATAACCAACACTGTATGATGGTTTTTCAGTGTAGTAGTTTGAGTCAAAGAAGTATTGGTATCCCCATGACTTGTATGCATTATCTCTATTCCAGAAACTTGGAACATCCCCATGGAATGCAGCAGTACTGTAACCCTTTTGAGCTAAGATTGCTGGTGCAGCTTGGTATGTGTTTTGGGTACCATAAGTAACCATTGCTGATCCTTCTGGTAGACCAAATAGTGAGTTTTCTAGCATCATTTCGGCATCAGAGGTCTTACCTTGTGCTACTTGGTGATAGAAGTTATCAAATGATAATGTATTTTGGTTATGGTAGAACTTGTTTAGGTTTGGAGTTACTTCCTTACCGTCAACTTTGTAATCAATTAAGAATTGTTGGAAACTTTCCAAGTGAATGATGAATACGTTCTTACCCTTAGCCTTACCATAGTATTCAATATTAGACTTACTACGGTTATGCTTTAGATATGTAAGTACACTATTTAAATCAGATGGTTTAGCTTCAGCTCTAGTTTGGCTTTCCTTGTGTGTTTGGTATGCGTTAAATGCAGCATATTCATTTAGACCAAGGTACTTAACGATGTAGTTGTTATCAAAAGTTCTAGTTAATAGACCTGATCTATCTGCATTAGATACACCAAATTCCGCAAACATTAAAACTAAAGATAAGATAGTAATCGCAAATGCATTCTTCTTTTTAAATGGAGCGTGATCAACTTTAATTACTCTAAATAGAAGTAATAAAATCAATACGATTACATCAATAAATACAAAGAAATCTAACGGATGTAAGATTTCAGCTAAACTCTTACCAAGGTTGTTTTGTACTGTACCTGAACCTTTGATAATTCCAAATGATAAGAAATCAGAGAATTCACGGTAGTATAAAACATTGGCAAAAATCCAAATTGATTCGATTAAATCAATAATAAGCATTAGCCAGTAAGCTAATTTACCTCTAAAGTACAATGCAATCCCAAAAATTAGTAAAGCAGCTGGTAGTGGATTAACAGCTAAAAGGAACTGTTGAATCCCACCCTTTGCACCTAAGGTAAAATCAATACGGTATGAAATATATGTTTTCAACCAGAATAAGGCCACAATTAATACAAAAAAGCCAAATTTTGTATTAAAGAACTTTCTGGTGTTCTTAATATGACTAGACATTTCTATGCCTCCAAAATAAAAATATAAAGTGTTAGTAAATTTACTTATCAATCTTATTAGGACGAATGAAGAATGCAATCGCCCCTAAAATCATTCCTAAGTAATAAGTTATCAAGCGCCAAGCAATTAACGCAAGAATTAACTTTGTGTTATTGGTGATAAAACTCTTGAACAAAGTTTCGAAACTGTACTCTGCTCCCCCAGCTCCTCCAGGAATTGGAAATAACGAGATTATCATAAAAATTAATACATGTAAGCTAACAATCATGATGATGTTAACTTGATCGAATCCTAATGCCAAAATAATGAAGTATGGAATTAGGTAATAGAAAGCTAGTTGGAAGAAAGTAATAACAATAATCTTTAACATTAGCTTCCATTGCTTTGCAATCCTGATGCTTTCCAAATGGAATGTATCTATCTTGTTGTCCAACATATCTTTAAATGAAAGATATTTTTCATCCTTCATAAAGAATTTAAGTGGTCTTATCAAATTATCAACCAGTTTCTTAGTAAATGTATACCAATACATAATCAATAACAAGGCGATAATTACAAATAAGTGAACAAAGAAGCCAAACAACACTAACCAAGCTAGGTAATGTAGCTTTTCTTCAACGTATTGAAAACCAACAATTAGACTTAAAACAAAATTAATAACAATCATCGTTTGAAATACCACAAACTTCATCAATAGAGTCGAACTGGCTTTACCAGCATCCACTCCAGTTTGAACCATTACATATAGTTGTCCTGGTTGTCCACCTGATGAAAATGGAGTAATACCGTTAAACAATTGTTCAACTAGTGGCACACGAATTGCATCCCACCAAGTAAAATGATCAACTTGAGTGTCAACAATCGTCTTTGTAACCACTGCTTCCAAACCTAGGTATAACAACATACATAGGAAGGCAACAGCAATCCACCACCAATTAATAGTAAAAAAATCTGCAATTAATACATCCATGTTGATATCTCTTATGAAATACCAAAAAATCAGTATTCCGACTAGAAACATCATAAAGAACGTTATTACATTTCTCTTCGACATTACTATCCCTCTTTTATCTGACCTTTATAGAATTCATGCCAAATTGAAGCTAGATGATCTTCTGAATAGTAATCGGATGCAGCTAACGCTTTATCGGACAATTCTTTTAATTCATCTCTATTATCAATCAAGCGATGTAAACTATTATTCATTCCTTCAAAAGTAGTAAATGGTTCGTAGTAACCACTGATGATTTCTTTATATAAATCTAGGCTTCTTAGCATTACTGGAGTTCCACAAGAGAATGCTTCCAATACTGACATTGGGAACAATTCGTTAAACGAAGGTAACAGGAATAAATCGGCAACATTGTAGTATTGAACCAACTTATCTCTATCAACAATCCCTGGGAAGTGAAGATTTACAGGTGGATTGTCTACCAACAGTTTTAACTGCTTGTACCCATCAGTAATTTTACCAAATGAAAATCCTCCTGCCCAAATAAATTCGACATTTGGGTTTGCTTCAGCAAGCTTTGCGAAATCAAGAATTCCCTTTCTTGTTTGCACCTGTCCAGTCCCAACAACTACGAACTTATCTTTATCGATTCCTAGTTCTTTTCTGACATCGGATTTTTCATCTTCAGTGAAAGGATAAAATTCCTTCTTGCTAACAAAGTTAGGAATGTAAGTAATTTTATCACGATTTATCCCATATGCTTCCAACTTAGGTATAAAAGTTGGATTAACTACCACAATGTGTTCCATTCGTTTATAAAACGAAATGACGTACTTATAAAAAATCCATTTGATTGGCTTGGGTAAACTCAAACTTCCTTCCAATGTTTCTGGTAGAAAATGTACGTACCCAATTCTTCTTCCTCGTTTTTTCAAGAAAGTAGAAAAGTAATATCTTAGATTAATTGTATGGTAGTGAGTAATGTCAGATTTCTTTGGATCATTGATTTCAATGTCAAACTCATCTGAAAAACGCTTTTCCATTAATTTAATTAACTCTAGATAGGCACTACCAACTCCTTGTCCCTTTACCTTGTCGGCAGTTGAAAACATATCTATTTTTATCATAAATCCTCCTAGTCGCTTACCCCATTATCATCGCTAATTTCTTTGTTGAAATCTAATTGCGCACTTCTGTAAAAGGAAACAATTCGATTAGCAAAGTTTTCAGATGATATTTCATGTAACTTAGTTCTTCTAAGTTCTTCCTTTGATTGATCTGGTTTAGCTTTAGTTTGATTCAAGTATTCCAATACGCTTGAAACATAGCCATCTGTATTTGAGAAAGTCATCCCTAATGCTTTATCACTTAATAG
Source organism: uncultured Lactobacillus sp. (assembly GCA_946481335.1). Taxonomy (GTDB): domain Bacteria; phylum Bacillota; class Bacilli; order Lactobacillales; family Lactobacillaceae; genus Apilactobacillus. Next base: position 4,762 of record CAMLMR010000019.1, read on the forward strand.
GTCTTCAGTATATGGGCTTGAAGAAACTACTACCTTAACTCCGGCAGCCATTGCTTCAATATACGTTAACCCTTGTGATTCAGAATTAGATGTCGAAACAAACAAGTCGGCATCTCGGTAATATTTATATACCTCATCGTTATTAATTTCGCCTACGAACTTAACGTTTGCGTTTAGTTTCATGTCATCGACTTGTTTCTTTAAGTCATCTCCGGCAGGCCCATCCCCAACAATCACAAGTTGGGTTAGTGGTTTATCTGCCAAGATTTTTGGCATGGAACTTATCAATTGTTCAATGTTCTTTTCATAAGCCAAACGACTTACTGATAATAACACAGGTGATTCTGGTTGAACCCCTAAATATTTACGTAAATCAAAATCTGATTCAGTCGCAAATTTGTTGATATTAATTCCGGTTGGAATAATCCTAATTGGACTCTTTACCCCATACCTAACTAATGTGTCTAATACTTTTTTACTTGGTGCCACTACTCCGGACATATTGTGACAAAATGCTAATGTTGCATCTTTAACATGTACTGGTCTTAATAGCTTACCCTTAGCTACATAATGTAAATAGTCTTCATACATTGTGTGATAAGTATGTACACACGGAATTCTCAAGAACTTCGCGACAAACTTACCGATAATTCCCATTGAGAATTCAGTTTGTGTATGAATGATATCCAAGTTAAGTTTCTTGGCAATTTGATAAGCCTGAATCATTCCCCTTACCGCGATTCGTCGGTCAGTGAAAGAAATAAAGGGGATACTGGAAAATCTAAAAATATTTTTTTCGTAAGAGGTCTTATCAACGTGAGGATCAGTTGTTGTGAAAATGTATACCTGATGGCCATCTTTTTCCAATTGATCTTTTAAAGTCTTAATTGATGTGGCAACCCCACTGACCTGTGGGAAATAAGTATCTGTAAATATTCCAATATTCATAGTAGCACCTCCTTTTCTTTTAATATTAATTATTTGTAATTATATTGTTTTGCTGTTTGCATTGCAAACTCATGCGAATGCCATAAATCTCTATTTTAATAAAAAAAACGAGCCAGAACAATTCTATTGATATAGTTGTTTCCATATTCGTTCAATAATGACAATGAACTATTATGACAACCAAACATAAAATATTTCTGACTCATTATTTTAAATAGACGTACCATATATAACTTGTAATTAATCAGTTAATCCTTCATCTTTGAATGACTTAGCAATTGCTTCGATTGCGTCTTTTTCGTCAGGACCATCAGCAATAACAGTTACTTCAGCGTTTTGACCAACACCTAATGACATAACACCCATGATTGACTTTAAGTCAACGGTGTTGCCAAGGTATTCTAGTTTTAATTCTGATTTGAATTTAGTAGCAGTTTGAACTAAAAGTGTTGCAGGACGAGCATGGATTCCGGTTTCAGAAACAACTTTAAATTGACGTTTTTCCATTTTAAAAATCTCCTTTTATTCTTGTACTAATTTTAGAATATCAATTAATGTGATAAAACTCAACATTTTTAACTATTGGTACCACTATCAGATAGGTAAGTATACGTAATTACTCCATTCTGATCGGCCTTCCCAATTACGCGCTTTCTGGTATCAAAGTTCATATATGCAACTTGAAACTCAGTGAACTCGTCGGGTTTGACTACCAATTCTTTGATTTTGTTGTCTTTTAGGTCATTTAATAATTCAGTATAATTCTTATCTGCGATAATTATATTCCCTCTTTCAATATATATTATATACGATTGGCACTAATTAAAACATATGATAATTAAAAAAGATGAAAAAAATCGTCATTATTTTAATCTAATCAAATTGCTTGCACTAAATTTACGATGAGTTATAATATTTTTACAAATGGTCAGTAAAGGTCAAAAATAACCTTTAACCATTTAGTTGTTTTCAGAAAGGAGCAGTCGTATGAAATGTGAAAACTGCCATATAAATGAGGCAACCATTCATTTACTCGTCAACTTTAATGGCGAAAAAAGACATATTGATATTTGTCAGGACTGTTACCAAAAATTGAGTCAACAATCCGAACAGTATCGTAATAATGGAGGTGTTGATATGATGAATGATTCATTTGGTTTCAGTAGCTTAGATGATTTATTCAACGCTATGAATCAAAACAATCAAAACTCTATCCGCCGTCCTGAGAATACTCAGCAAAAAAATAACAATAACAACAATTCTAACTCCGTGTTAGCAAAGTATGGTTATGATTTAACCGACTTAGCCAGAAAAAATAAGATTGATCCGGTTATTGGTCGTGATAAGGAAATCAATCGTGTGATTGAAATCCTAAATCGTAGAACCAAGAACAATCCCGTATTAATCGGTGAAGCTGGTGTTGGTAAAACTGCTGTAGTCGAAGGACTAGCGCTAAAGATTGCCCACCATGAAGTTCCAGATAAACTTAAGAACAAACGTGTCATTAGATTAGACGTTGTTTCAATCGTGCAAGGAACATCAATGCGTGGTCAATTCGAACAAAGAATGCAAGAATTAATCAAGGAAGTTCAATCAAACAAGAATATTATCTTATTCATTGATGAAATTCATGAAATCATGGGTGCCGGAAATGCTGACGGTGGTATGGATGCTGGAAATGTTTTAAAGCCTGCCCTAGCGCGTGGTAATTTTCAACTAATTGGTGCTACAACTCTTAATGAATATCGTGGCATTGAAAAGGATTCCGCACTTGCTCGTCGTTTCCAAACCGTGCAAGTCGACGAACCTTCATTAAAGCAAGCTCTTCACATCTTAAACGGTATCAAAGGTAGATACGAAAAATACCACCACGTGAAGTACACTGATGATGCCATTAAGGCGGCGGTTTACCTATCAAATCGTTATATTCAAGATCGTTTCTTACCTGATAAGGCCATCGACTTAATTGATGAAGCTGGTTCAAAACTTAACATTAAATCCGGTGTAAAATCACCAGATGATTTAAAGAATGAACTAAAGAAATGCGAAAACGAAAAGAAGGATGCCTTACAAAAGGAAGATTATGAAAAGGCCGCCTTTTACCGCGACAAGATTGAAGAACTTAACTACAAGTTAAAAGACTTCGATGAAGCAGATAACACCTATCCTACTGTATCCACAAAGGATATCGAAGGAATCATCGAATCCATTACCAAGATTCCTGTTGGTCAATTGCAAGAACAAGAACAGGATAATCTAAAGGATCTTGATAAGAAACTGGCTGGTAGTGTCATTGGTCAAGACCAAGCAATTGAAAAAGTTGCTCGTGCAATCAAACGTAATCGAATTGGTTTCAACGGAACTGGTCGTCCAATCGGATCCTTCTTATTCGTAGGAACTACCGGAATTGGTAAGACTGAACTAGCTAAGCAATTGGCAAAACAACTATTCGGTTCCAAAGAAGCCATGATTAGATTCGACATGTCAGAATACCGTGAACCACATTCAATTTCTAAACTAATTGGTTCCCCTCCTGGCTATGTTGGATATGATGAAGCTGGTCAACTAACAGAAAAGGTCAGAAGAAATCCATACAGCTTAATTCTATTCGATGAAATCGAAAAGGCTCATCCAGACGTTCTACACGCCTTCCTACAAATTTTAGATGACGGTCGTTTGACCGATTCTAAAGGCAGAACTGTATCATTCAAAGATACTGTCATTATCATGACAAGTAACGCTGGTACTGGTGCTTCAACCGCTAGTGTTGGTTTTGGTGCTGAAGCTAATAACAAGACGCATTCTGTATTGAATAAACTAGGTGATTACTTCAAACCAGAATTCTTGAATAGATTCGACGATATTGTTGAATTTAACCAACTAAGCAAGGATGACTTGAAGAAGATTGTCAGCTTAATGTTAGAAAACGTTAATAAAATGCTTGAAAACAGAGGGATCACCATTGATGTTTCAGACGCTGCCAAGGATAAACTGGTCAAAAAAGGATATAATCCTGAAATGGGTGCGCGTCCTCTTCGTCGAGTAATCCAAGAAGAAGTTGAAGATAGAGTCGCTGACTACTATCTAACCAACCCAAGCAGCAAACATTTAAATGTCGATGTTAACGATGAAAATAAATTATTCGTTAATGCCAAATAATTGTTACTATAAAAAAGCAGCTAAGACTAATTCTTAGCTGCTTTTTTTAATTTTTTGTACTATCATATGTTAATATGGATATTAGAGAGGAGGAGAAGGTATGTTTCATTTTATAAATGACATTATTAGTCTGTTTAAACATAAAGTTAAACCGCACGAACCAAGACAAAATCATTTTGATGACGATATTACATCGACTGAAGTAGCCGAAGAACATGCAGATACTGTAATAACCGATGATGTTGAAGAAACGCCTTCTTCCTTCGTTTCTCATAAGAAAAAAGCCAAGATGACTATCTACTATATTGATGAAGAAGGTCACTACATTAACGAATTCAGTGTTATTCATGGATTTGTCGGTGAACCCGTTAGCTTCATCATCCCCGATTTTAATCACTACGTTTTATTCAAAATCGAAGGTGTCTCAACTTACATGCAAAAAGAAGATAATAAAGTTATTCTTCAATATAATCAATTGAACGGAAAACCGGTTAATATTTTCTTCATTAACTATGATACATATTCAATGATTCGTCTTCCTCAAATGGCAATCGGTAAATACAATAATGAATTTCATATTAACATTCCAGAATTGCCTGGTTTCAAACTAATTAATTATTCTGGTGATTCCAACGGGATATTCAATGATTACGTCAAACACTTAATCATTTATTACCGTCGAGATGATTGGCACAATGTGCAAAAAGACACCTTTTATATTCGTTTGAGAGAATACACCAAAGTATATAACGATACTAACGGTGATATCTTACATGTTCTATTACCTAAGAACAGTATCTGGAAAGTCTTTTACCAGGTTACCACTGACAACGCATTGTGGTTAAATATCGGGCCTAATCAATGGATTGTTGATCGAAACTTCTACAAAATGAAGTATCCATTCGCTCGAAAGTTAACCAACACCGATTCATGGCAAATTAAAAAGGTCCACTATCCTGCAACAATTGAAAACAATGACAACCATAGTGTGGCCGTTTACAACTTCCCTTACGGTAGTTGCATCGGCTTTCTACACAACGGTAATTCATTCTTTGTTACCCAAGAAATCATTGATCAAAAAGATGTTCACTGGGTTGAAATTAATAATCTTCACTACATTGCGATTGATGACGTTAAAAAAAGAGATTAGATAAATATCTAATCTCTTTTTGTTTTATAGTTTTGAAGTAAGTTCTACATCCGGATACTTTTCCTTGAACCAACGTTCAGCAAAAGAGTTTTCAAATAAGAACAATGGATCGCCATGACCATCTTTTACAAGGATGTTTCTTGAAGAAGACATCTTTTCATCTAATTGGTCTGGGTTAATCCAACGAGCAGTCTTGCTACCCATTGGTTCCATTACAACTTCAGAGTTGTATTCGTTTTGCATTCTGAATTGGAAAACTTCGAATTGAAGTTGACCAACGGCACCTAGGATGTAATCTCCAGTGGTGTATGAAGTGTAAAGTTGAACCGCACCTTCTTGAACTAATTGTTGGATTCCCTTGTGGAATGACTTTTGTTTCATAACATTCTTAGCAGAAACCTTCATAAATAGTTCTGGTGTAAATTGAGGTAACTTGGTGAACTTAACATCACGTTTATCAGAATAGATGGTATCACCGATTTGGAAGTTACCAGTATCGTATAAACCAATGATGTCACCAGCAACGGCGTTTTCCACGTTTTCACGGGTATTAGCCATGAACTCAGTCACGTTAGATAGACGTAATTTCTTTTGGTTTCTTTCCAAAGTAACGTCCATCCCTCTTTCAAACATTCCTGAACATACACGAACGAAAGCGATACGGTCTCTGTGCTTAGGGTTCATGTTGGCCTGAATCTTGAAAATAAAACCAGTAAATTGTTCATCTTCAGGTTCAACTTCAACGTCATTTTCAGTTTCATGTTCACCTGGTTTTGGCGCAAAGTTTAGATATGCATCTAAGAATGTCTGTACCCCAAAGTTAACCAAAGCTGAACCGAAGAAGACGGGAGTTTGTTCACCATTCTTAATCTTTTCTTCGTCAAATGGATTACCTGCTTCTGTAATTAAGTCCATGCTTTCTTTAGCATCTTGGTAAACACTATCGTCGGTTAGCTTGTTGTCTTCTAGCAAGTTACCTTCGTCATCCAATGGTAAGTATGGATTGTTTTCATCTTCAGGACGGTATAGTTCAACACGTTTGTTGTATCGATCGTATAATCCTCTTAGGATTTTACCTGAACCAATTGGCCAGTTCATTGGGTATCCTTCGATTCCCAATACTTCTTCTAGTTGACTGATTAATTCCATTGGGTCTCGACTATCACGATCAAGTTTGTTCATGAAAGTAAAGATAGGAATTCCACGCATCTTACAAATTTGGAATAACTTCTTGGTTTGCGGTTCAATCCCCTTAGCGGCATCAATAACCATGACAGCAGAGTCAACGGCCATCAAAGTACGGTAAGTATCTTCTGAGAAATCTTGGTGCCCTGGTGTATCCAAGATATTGATACGCTTACCAGCATAATCAAATTGCATCACTGAACTAGTAACAGAAATTCCACGTTTCTTTTCAATTTCCATCCAGTCAGATTTTGCAAAGTTACCGGATTTCTTAGCCTTAACAGTTCCGGCTTCACGAACAATTCCACCAAACAATAGCAATTGTTCAGTAATTGTAGTCTTACCAGCATCCGGGTGAGAGATGATGGCAAAAGTACGACGTTTATCAACGCTTTGCTCTATTTTTTTATTACCCATTATTCGAATCCTTCCGTTTTATAAATATATAAATATAATTGTAACATATTAAAACAATCTTCCATATGTGAATTAAAAAACATCCCCGATTATCTCGAGGATGTCTTTTTTATTTCTTCCAATCGTCTTCGTCAGTAAGACCTAAGTCTTTCTTGATTTTAGAAGTTGAAATTCCTTCAGTTCTTGGTAGGTAAACTACTTTACAGTAGTCTTTTAAGAAGTCGAACTTACCTTCCCAGTCATCTCCCATAACGAAGATGTCGATGTTGTTATCAACAACATCTTGAATCTTTTGGTCCCAGTTATTTTCTGGAATAACGTGATCAACGTAACGAATTGCTTCTAAAACATACTTTCTATCTTCGTATGAAGTATAAGCCTTCTTACCTTTTTCAGCGTTAAATTCGTCGGTAGAAACACAAACTGTTAAGTCGTCTCCTAATTCCTTTGCGCGTTTTAATAAACGAACATGACCCTTGTGTAGTAGGTCAAATGTTCCATAAGTAATTACTTTTGTCATATTATCTCCTGCTTTGTCTCTCTGTGTTTTTTGCTAACTCATTTATGTGACTGTTCAATCATCCAAATGCTGTAGACGTATTGAACTACCACTTTCACAACTGCATAAAGTGGAATTGCTAGAATCATTCCCATTAGACCAGCAATATTACCAGCAGCCATTAAGATAATTATAATGGTAAGTGGATGAATATTCAAAGACTTTCCGATTACATTTGGGTAAACCAGATTACCATCTAATTGTTGAACGATAATTACGACAATTACCACCCATACTAATTCACCAACACTATCAGAAAGTGCGACGAAGATTGATGGCATAATTCCAATGTATGGTCCAACGTATGGAATGATGTTACAGATTCCCGCAAACACTCCCAATAGTAATGCATACTTTTGTCCAATTAAAACGTATCCGATTGAGGTAAATACCCCAACGAATAGACATTCAATCATTTGACCACCAATGTAGTGAGAAATTGTGTCACTCATCTTGCCCAATAGCTTGATAGTTCTACGACGACTCTTTGGTGGCAACATCTTGGCGATGTTTGGAATCATCTTGTGACCATCTTTTAGCATGTAGAACAATACCACTGGCACTGTAATCATCACAATAACTGCGGAAGCAGCTGTGGAAATAATTGATCCAACGCTAGATGTAATTCCACCTAAGCTGTGTTGGAAGTAATTATAAACGTAGGTTTGTAGTGAAGAAATATATTCAGATGAATAAAATTTCTTGAAGATTCCCTTTTGACTATGAACTTCTACGTAATGATTAATATCATCAGCAATCTTTGGTAGGTTGGTTACCAAGTTAGTAATTTGTGTTACCAAACGTGGTAGGAATGATGAAAATAGATATACGATTATTCCAATCAGAAATATGTATACAATCGCAATTGCCCAGTTACGAGAAATCCTTTTGTTTTTACTAATTTTAATCTTCATTAATAGGTTAACCACTGGGTTTAACATGTAATACAATACCCCAGCGATTAGGATTGGCATGAATACAGCTGAGATAAACATCCCAATTGGGGTGAAAATAAACTCAAGTTTTGTACATATCCAGATGATGCTTACGACTAGCAATAGTTCGACTGTCCATAAGATCATCGAGGAATTTTTTATTTTATTAAACATATTCGAAACCTCCAAGAAACATTATACCATTTTATTCATCAATATTTTTATCATCTATGAATGAATTGATATCATCCATATCAAAGCCTTTACGATAAAGCGCTTGTTTGGTCTTCATGATTCTTTGCATCCCGTCATACTTACGATTACGGTGCCAAATTTTTTCTCCCTGTTGCTTTAACAAGTCTAATTGATCTTCTTCATTAACTTGAAAATCCATATCCTCCATAACGCTTAATACGACGTCGGTTGGATATCCTTTCTTCATTAAGGCTAGTTTGGTCTTATCTAAACGATTCTTAAAGGCATCACGCTTATGCTTCTTGAAAATTTTATCCGCTTGAATCTGGCAGTTTTCAATCATTTCTTCATGTGAATAGAAATTGTTCAAAGCATTTTCAATCAGATTTTCGTTAATTTGTTTTTCCTTAAGCTTATAAAAGACGTTTGAAGGTCCCTTATCTTGCTTCTTAACCTCTGTTCGAACATAACTGTCAGCATAACTTTGATCATTAACTAGCTTTAATTCAACTAGCTTTTGCATGACTGCGGCAATATGTTGTTCATTTTCACTATAGGTTTGTAATTTCTTTACAACCTCATTTTCAGTTCTTAATTGGTGGGATAAAAAGTTAATCGCTTTACTATAAAGTTTAGAAATGTCATCAGCATTGACCAGCTCGTTTTTGAGCTCGTCATCGATTTCCATCCCTTTGAAGATACGGTATTTAATCATCACGTTTTCACTAATTGGAAACGCGTATGCTCCGTCAACATAAACGTTAAAGCGGCCTTTTCTCTTTTGGGCCTCAATCATGGTGATTTTCGATGCCATTACTATCACTCCTTTATTTAACATCCCATTTTACATTTGGTATAATTAGTTATCAGATTGCGAAAGGACGTATATTACTTTGAAAGCACATGTAGTTTTTGCAACCATCACAGGTAACAACGAAGATGTCGCTGATATCGTTACTGAAGGCCTAGAAGATTTAGGTGTTGATGTAACTCAAACCGAAATCTCACAAACAGATGCACAAGACTTTGAAGATGCAGATATCTGTGTCGTTTGTGCATACACCTACAACGAAGGTCACCTTCCTGAAGAAGGTTTAGACTTTTTCGATGACTTAGGTGACTTAGATCTTTCAAACAAGGTCTTTGGTGTTGCTGGTTCAGGTGATATCTTCTACGAAGAATTCTTCAATACTTCAGTTGATGACTTTATCAACCAATTCAAGAAGACTAACGCCACTCAAGGTTTTGAAGGTGTTAAAATCAACTTGGAACCAGATGAAGACGATATTGAAAAGCTTGATGAATTTGCTTCAGGATTAGTTGATACTTACAACAAAATAAATGGTTAAAAAGAAAATCGTTGATGTTTATCAACGATTTTTTTGTTTTACAATCTTATCTCTTCTTGTTTGGGATAAACGATTTAATACTTGGCTTTCTGCCCTTTATTTCGACATTCTTAACGTCTTGCACAGAAGCATTAATCACGGCCCCTAAAATTAATATCATGCCGACTATATATAGCCATAGCATTAAAATGATAAAGGTACCTAATGTTTTATATGCATCAACGCTACGTGCGAAATAATGAAGATAAATAGAGAATCCTTTGGATAGAACAATCATACTAAATGTCACGATTAAAGATCCCATCCAAACGTAACGCCATTTAGTATTTACGTTTGGTACAAAATAATACATCAACAATACCAATAAGAATACACCGATAACGGTTAGCGGATATCTCAAAAGAATGAATATTCCGACGTTCACCTTAGATAATCCCATTAGGTAAGCTGAATAGCTAATAATTACCTTTCCAAATCCGAAGAATACTAGGAAAATCCCTAATGAAATGACTAGTAGTAGCATCCAAATAAACGAAACAATACGATTCATTAGGTTGCTTTCGTTCTTTATTCCATAAGATGCGTTAACGGCACGTTGAAATGCTGCTAAAGCTCGACTAGCTGACCAGATGGCCACGATTAAACCAATTGATAACTTATCGGCATTGGCTCCCCTTAAAGCGGAGATAACAATTGGACTAATGGTTCTAAACACTGTCCCAGGTAATAGTGGTTCTAGGTAGTCTAGAATTTCATATTGATTAACGTGTAATAGATTAAGTAAGTTTCCAACAATAATGGTTGCTGGAAATAATGAAAGCAAAGAATAAAACGCGATTACTACCGCAGAATCAGATACGTTTGATTCCTTGTAATGCTTCTTTGCTACCAAAAAGAAATGTTTCCATTTTCTGCTTTGGTCTTTAATCTTCATTACTATCACCACTCAACTTATTAGAAGTGAAGACTTCCTTAATTGCATCTAGAATTTGTTTAGAAGCAGTTCCATCTCCATATGGATTCTTTGCAGTAGCCATTTTCTTGTACTCGTCTGTATCATCCAATAGTTGATCGATACTTGCACTAATCTTTTTAGGATCAGTTCCGACTAGTTTTAATGTTCCTGCATCTACCCCTTCTGGACGTTCAGTGGTTTCTCTTAGCACTAGAACTGGTTTACCTAGTGAAGGTGCTTCTTCCTGAACGCCGCCAGAATCAGTCATGATGAAATGACTGCGGGCTGCCATATTGTGAAAATCAACAACATCAAGTGGTTCGATTAAATGAACTCTGTTTACGCCATCAAACACGCTGTGGGCAACAGATTGAACAGCTGGACTTAAATGAACTGGATATACCACTTCAATATCATTTCTGTTCATTACCTCTTGTTTGATAGTTTCAAAGGTACGACGCATTGGTTCTCCTTGATTTTCACGACGATGCATGGTCAATAGGATAATTTTGTGCGTCTTATCGATATCATCCAACACGCTGTGGTGATAATTTCTATCAACGGTTTGTTTTAACGCATCAATTGCAGTATTACCTGTAATATAGATACGATCTTTCTTTAGGTTTTGTTTTAATAGGTTTTCTTTACTTAGTTCTGTGGGTGCAAAGTACACATCTGAAAGAATATCAGTCATTTGACGATTCATTTCTTCAGGATATGGAGAGTACTTATCCCAAGTTCTTAGTCCCGCTTCAACGTGACCTAGTGGAATTTGGTGATAAAAGGCGCTCACAGCGGCAGCAAAAGTGGTAGTAGTGTCACCGTGAACTAAGATAATGTCTGGTTGTGCTTCGTTAATAATACCGTCTAATTTATTAATGACAGTAGTTGTAATTGAGCTTAATGTTTGTTGTGCCTTCATTACATGTAAGTTGTAATCGGCTTCAATATGGAAAATATCCATAACTTGATCTAGCATTTCTTTATGTTGGCCAGTCAAAACTGTGATGGGTTGAAACTCATCTAAATGATTTTTCATTTCTAGAATGATTGGCGCCATCTTAATAGCTTCCGGACGAGTTCCGAAGATGGTCATCACTTTAATTGGTTTTTTCAAGATTCTGCCTCCACAAAAAGTATGTTTACCTAATTATAACAAAATAATCGGTCCACTGACGATGTGAAATATATCTTAATAAAAATTTAGTGCTATCTATCAAAATATTTTTGAAGTATTATGATAGAATATAGATAATTATGGATTAATGAAGGAGGTTACAATTACTATGGAAACTATTGGCTTAATTGTACCCTGTTATAACGAAGAACCTTCCATTAAGTTATTCTATGACGAAGTCGAAAGAGTGTTTAAAGAAATGCACTCAAACAATCAAGACTACAATCATGAATACTGGTTTATCAATGATGGTTCTTCTGACAACACTTTAGAAGAAATTAAAAAACTTCGTGAAAATGATGAAAATGTTCATTTTGTATCATTTTCTAGAAACTTCGGTAAGGAATCTGCAATGTCAGCTGGTTTAGAAAACGTTGGCGGTGACTACGTTGCTGTTATGGACGTTGACTTGCAAGATCCTCCTGCCCTACTATCAGAAATGATTAAGTACATAAAAGAAGACGATTATGATGTCGTTGGTTGTGTGCAAAAGAGCAGAAAACAAAACTTTGTTAGAGCTTTCCTATCTTCAAGCTTTTACAAAGTTATCAACAAAATGTCTGACGTTGAAATCAAACAAAATGTTAGAGACTACCGTTTGATGACACGTCAATACGTTGATAATGTTTTAAAACTAACAGAATATAATCGTTTTACCAAGGGCATTTTCAGCTGGGTCGGCTTTAAGACTAAATACATCGAATACGATGGTGTGGAAAGAGCCGCTGGTGAATCTCACTGGTCACTATACCAACTATTGGAATACTCTTTAGAAGGAATTGTCGACTTCTCAGATGTACCGCTTAAAGTGGCAACCTGGGTTGGTGGAACATCATTCTTTTTATCACTCATCGGATTAATATTTGTGATTTTAAGAGCTGCTTTCTTTGGTGGATCAGTTTCTGGCTGGCCATCACTTGTTTCAATCATTTTATTAATCAACGGTGTTCAACTATTCTGTTTAGGGATAGTTGGTAACTACATTGGTAAAATTTACCTAGAAACCAAGCACCGTCCTAAATACATTGTGAAAGAGAAAAAATAATGAAAAAACTATGGAATAAATACAAACAAGTAATTGCTTACTTGTTTTGGGGTGTATTAACCACTTTTATCGATATTGCAGTTGCGTTAGTCCTATATCACCTACTACCACGTATGGACGTATTCTGGAACACATTAATTGCCTGGGTAGCGAGTGTATTATTCGCATTCTTCACCAACAGAAAATGGGTTTTCGAATCCAAGGCAACTACTGTTAAGGAATACTTATCCGAAATGCTTTATTTCTTCCTTGGCCGCTTGGCTTCATTAGTTATTGAAGAAATCATCTTAATAATCGGTGTTAATATCGTCAGTGTTAACAATTTTGATTTACTAAAAATCTTTGCTCAGATCATCGTAATTATATTTAATTACTTCTGGTCAAAATTCTTTGTTTTCGTTAATCATAAAAGAAAATAAAAAAAAGCGATGAGATATTTATCTCATCGCTTTTTTCGTATCTAGTTTCATTAGTGAATGAATAGACTTAATAGAAGAACCATCAATAATCCCGTTACTGATATAATAGTTTCTAGTACAGTCCAAATCTTCAATGTTTGTTTTACGTTTAAGTCAAAGTATTCTTTGAACATCCAGAATCCAGCATCGTTAACGTGTGATGCAGCAAGTGATCCAGCACCAATTGCTAGTGCCATTAATACGGGACTTACACTCATTGAGTGCATTAATGGAGTTACTAGTCCAGCAGCAGTCATACCTGCAACAGTAGCTGAACCTAGAGAAACACGTAGGATAACAGCGATTAACCAAGCTAAGATGATTGGTGATAAGTTAGCATGACCCATTACGTTTTGAACGGCCTTACCAACACCACCATCGATTAATACTTGTTTGAATGCTGATCCACCACCGATAACCATTAGAAGCATTGCAATTGACTTAATGGCTTCAGTAACAGTGTTTGTGATGTCTTCCATCTTCTTACCACGGTGAAAGCCCATTGCCCAAATAGCGAATAGTAATGTAACAATCATGGCGATAACTGGGTTACCAAACATAGCAACAACAGCACCAATACCATGTGGATTTTCAACGGCTTTACCGCCATTAAATACCATATCGTATACAGTAGAAATTGCCATTAAGATAACTGGTAGTAATGAAGTAAATGCGGCAATTCCGAAACTAGGTGTTTCGTTTAAATCATATTTTTTCATTTCACCAAAAGCTGGTAGTGATTTCTTAACTACGAAAGTTTCTGGTGCAACTTTTCTAGCAATCTTAGTGTAAAGTGGACCGGCAATGATAACACAAGGAATAGCAACGATAATTCCTAATAGTAGTGTTTGACCGATGTTAGCACCCAACGCAGTAGCAACGGCAGTTGGTGCTGGTTGTGGTGGTAAGAAACCTTGAGTAGCTGATAGTGCAGCTGCCATTGGAATACCTAGGTAAACAAATGGAACTTCTGCTTCAAGAGCTACGGCGAATACAATTGGAGTTAATAGAACTAATCCAACTTCGAAGAATAATGACATACCGATAATAAATGAAGCAACAACAATTGCGAATTGAAGTTTCTTCTTACCGAATAGATCGATTAATGTTCTAGCAATTCTGTATGAACCACCAGCATCAGCAACTAAACGACCAATCATGGCTCCGAATCCGAAGACGATAACTAGTTCCCCCAAAGAACTTCCGATACCGTTTTTAATGGAGACAGCAATATGTGCTGGGTTCATTCCTAAACCTAAAGCAACGATTACTGATGTAACAATTAATGAAATAAATGTATTTAATTTACATTTAATAATTAGGAACAAAAGCAGTAATATTCCTAATACTAATACAACAAATGGCATTTTTTGATACCCCTTCTTTTATTAAAAATATTTTATGTTTCACAAATGTAAGCGCTTTACTTTTCTGTAGAATTAATATAACATACTTCTTAGAAAATGAAAACGATTTCATTACATTTTTTAAAACATAGTCCCTAATAAATATGTTATATTACTTTAGGTGTTTTAAAACTTAAGATTTACTTAAGTTTGCGTGAAATACGCTTGTTTTCTTACTATATTAGCAATTCTTGTGGTAAATTGTTTTATATAGAAATTTTTATGGATAAGGAGGACACGTTTTGAACGCTGTTGCTTTATTAATTGGACTTGGTCCAGTTCTAGGTTGGGGTCTATACCCTACAATTGCTTCATTATTTGGAGGCAAACCTACTAACCAAATTTATGGTTCCACTCTTGGAACACTTATTTTCGCCGCTATTTTTATTTTAATTAGAGGTTACTCAATTCCGACCGGAATGCAATTTGTATTAGCACTTCTTTCAGGTGCTGGTTGGGCTTTTGGACAAATCATGTCATTTAAGTCATTTGAGTTAATTGGATCATCTAGAGTAATGCCCATTACTACCGCACTACAATTAATTGTAACTGCACTATGGGGTGTATTTGCTTTAGGAAACTGGCATTCAGAATCACACCGTATCATTGGTTTCATTGCTTTATTAGTAATCATTATCGGTGCTACTATGACTGCATGGCAAGAACATAAAGATACTAAAGGATCTGCCGACTTAAAGAAGGCAATTGGTCTATTAGTAATCGGTGTTATTGGTTACTGGGCATACTCAGCAGCTCCTCAAGCAGCTCACTTAGATGGTATGCATGCGTTCTTCCCTCAAGCTCTAGGAATGTTCTTAGTTGCCGTTATTTACTGCTTATTTAACATCAAACAAAATAACGTATTTGCTACTAAGTCTTCTTATCTACAAATCATTTCAGGATTCTTCTTCGGATTTGCAGCTTTAACTTACTTAATTTCTGCAGAACCTGGAATGAATGGTCTAGCTACTGGTTTCGTGCTATCACAAACTTCTGTGGTACTTGCAACTCTAACTAGTATTTACTTCCTACATCAAAACAAGACTAAAAAAGAAATGGTTGTTACAATTATTGGTTTAATTATCATTATTGCAGCAGCTGCAGTTACTGCATTTCTTAACTAATAACTAAAAAATCCCGCTTGGTATATCCAAGCGGGATTTTTTTATTGTAATACGTATCCGAATCCACGAACCGTTTTGATTTCAACGTCGTTTCCGGGTAAGTCCTTGAGTTTATCTCTAACGTGACTAACGTGCATATCGACGATTCGAGATGATATAAACGCATCCCCATCGTCTCGATCTTCACGCCAGACACCGTTAAAGATTTGTTCTCGACTCAACACCTGATCATGATGTCTGATTAGGTAGTAAAAGATGTTAAATTCCTTCGGTGTGAAGTTTAAAACCTCTCCCTTATACTTTACCTGGAAGTGCTTCAAACTAATCTCAAAGTCCTTAAAATGCTCTTTACGCTTTGCCTTATCAGAATCTTCGACCATCTCATCGTAAATTTTAACTCGTTTTAACGTTCTTAAAATAATTCGTTGTGCATCAACGTAATCACTAAAGTAATCGTTAACGCCTAATTCAAAACAATCTCTTTCTTTCAAATCATCGTAGTGATCATCGAAAGTAATAATAGGGCCTGAGAATGTCTTAGTAACTTCTTTAATTAGCCTTTTGACGTGACCGAAATCATCAAAGATTGATAAATCAATAATGACGGCGAAGACGTTATCTTTTTTAGCCATGATTTCGATATCTTCATCATCACTAACACTGTTAACAAAATATTCATCTTGCAACGCCAATTGACTTACATCAGCGGCTAATCTTAGTTGTTTTGTTACTAGCAACAGACTTTGCATCCCATCTAAACCTCCCTATTTTGGATTGTTTTTTAATTCCTTGGCAATTAATTCAGGTTCAATCTTACCTGGGTTTAATTCGACAATCTTACCAGTTGAATTATATACAATCCATTCTGATAAGTTAACGATGTGATCTCCAATTCTTTCTAGGTAACGAACTACCATTAAGTAGATAGTTGCTAATTCAATTTTATCACTATTCTTTTCCATTTCAGAAACGATTAGATTTTTAGCTAGCACAAACTTTTTATCGATTAAGATATCTTCTTGTGCCACTAGCTTAGCAGCTTCTTGATCAGCATGAACGTATGCATCTAGTGATGATTCTAGCATTCCTCTAATCTTTAAAGCCATTTGGTTAATTGCTTCGTTAACTTCTGGAATACGACTTTCTGTGTTAATACGTAATGTTTCTCTGGCGATTGATGACGCGTGATCTCCAATTCTTTCCAAATCAGAACTAGCTTTTAACAAAGTAATGATTGAACGGAAATTAGAAGCAACTGGTTGTCTTAAGGCGATTAAGTTTAGTGCTTCTTTTTCTAGGTCCACTTCTTCATCATTAACCTTGCTATCACGATTAACGATTTCAGTAGCTAGTTTTTGGTCGTTTTCTGTGAAAGCCTTGATTGATTGATAAATTTGATCAGAAACATTAATTCCCATCTTCATGTAGGTCTTTTGTAGTACTTTTAGTTTATCGTTAAATGTTTGACTCATAATCAGCTCTCCTATCCGAATTCTCCATTTAAGTAGTCACTAGTTTGTTGCTTGTCAGGATTTAAGAACATCTTGGAAGTCTTGTTGTATTCAATTAAATCCCCATTTAGCATGAATGCTGTTTTGTCAGCAATTCTTGATGCTTGTTGCATGTTGTGAGTAACAATGATGATTGTAAAATCTTTCTTTAATTCTAACAGAGTATCCTCAATCTTGGCACTTGAGATTGGATCTAGCGCACTGGTTGGTTCATCCATCAAAATAATCTTAGGTTTTACAGCCAACACCCTAGCAATACAAATTCTTTGTTGTTGACCACCTGAGAATGATAAGGCGTTCTTGTTTAAGTCATCCTTTACTTCATCCCAAACGGCAGCTTGCTTTAGACTCTTTTCAACTACTTCGTCTAACACCTTTTTGTCCTTAACACCGGCAATCCTTAATCCATATGCTACGTTGTCGTAGACAGAGAAAGGAAATGGGTTAGGTTGTTGGAATACCATTCCGATTTCTTTTCTTAATTCGGTCATGTCAGTAGTTGGTGCATAGATGTCTTGATCACCAATTTTAAAACTACCAGTAACAGTTGTGTTGTTTCTTAAGTCGTTCATACGGTTCAAACATCTTAGAAATGTGGACTTACCACAACCGGATGGTCCGATTAATGCTGTAATTTCGTTTTGTTCAAACTCGATGTCAAAGCCATGGAGAGCTTCTTTTTCACCGTAGTATAAATGAACGTTTTCTGTTTTTAAAATAGAAGTCATATAATTCACCTACCCGAAGTTTCCTGAAATGTAGTCTTCTGTTGCTTGCATCTTTGGTCTGGTAAAGATGTGAGAAGTCTTGTTGAACTCAATTAAGTGTCCTTGGTGGAAGAATGCAGTGTAATCACTCATTCTAGAAGCTTGTTGCATATTATGAGTAACGATGATGATTGTGTATTTTTCCTTCAAACGATTCAATGTATCTTCAATTTTTGAAGTTGAGATTGGATCTAGTGCTGATGCTGGTTCATCAAGTAATAACACATCTGGTTTCATGGCAATCGCACGTGCGATACATAAACGTTGAGCTTGACCACCTGATAATGATAGTGCACTTTCGTCTAGCTTATCCTTTACTTCATCCCATAAAGCGGCTTCTTTTAGACTGGTTTCGACACGTTCGTCTAGTTCCTTTTTATCCTTGATACCATGCTTTTTAAGTGCAAAAGTGATGTTTTCACGAATTGATTTCGCAAATGGGTTGGGACGTTGGAACACCATTCCAATGTGTTTTCTTAGTTCGTAAACGTTAATCTTATCATCGTTGATGTTAACGTCTCGATACATAATGTCCCCATCGACAGTGGCAACGTTGT
>CAMLMR010000020.1 GCA_946481335.1 uncultured Lactobacillus sp.
TTAGATATCCCTCTTTTTTATAAAAGTTTTGTCATCTGTTTTTTATTTGTTATATAATTATCGTATTGGATTAAAAAAGATGAGGTGATTATATGTATTGGACAGATGAAAGAATTATGACATACCGTGCCAAAATCAAGGGTGCGTGGTACGTTCAAAAATTTCAACAATACTATCAATTCGACCTTCGTAAACCTGAAGATAAGATGCGAATGTATCGTCAATTGGAACCAAAGACGATTAAGTCTTATTTCGATGATTTAATCGATACTTATGAAAAGAACTTTTTAGAACAATTAGACAAAATGGATACCGATGCATTGTTGGAAACGCTGGATTCGCTAAGAGAAGATGGCTATATCGATATCATGTAAAAATAAAAAGAACCGATTTAATATCGGTTCTTTTTTTAGTTATTATTTAGACTGACACTTTGTTTACCGCTTAACTTGTTGTTTTGGAAAGTTAGTGTGTATGCATGGCTGCTATCATATTGGTAGGTCATAAATGATAGCCCGTCAGCTTCTTGTTGAGAAAGTGGAGAACCTAGTTTGGCTTGAGCATCTTCAAATGAAGTGTTCTTCTTTAACTTTTCAACGTTGGTTTTTTTAACAGTCTTTGAGGCATTATTTTGTTGGTAACCTTTGCTCAATACCTTATCCTTATATACGATTACGAAGATGTATTGTAGTTGAGCGCTGCTACCCATTTGCCAAGTGTATTCTTTGGCTTTGGCGTTATTAGTTAATGTAGTGTCGGTAGTCTTAGATGGATTACCTAGGATGCTAACGACCTTTTTATAATCAGATCCACCTTTTAGTTGTTGATTGGCGTATTTGATTTGTTGATACTTTTCTACTGAGATACCAGAAGTGTTTAAGGCATCTGAAAGGGTAGGCTTTGGTGCAGAAATGGTCTTGTTGTCTACATTCTTTTTCTTACCACAAGCACTTAGTACTAGTAGGCATGTAAAAAGAGCAAGAAAAATCTTAAAAGTTTTTTTCATGTTATATCTCCTCAAAAGTGTTCTATATGTATTTTAATCAAAAACAACGTTCAATATCAATGATTTAAACGATTTCTTAATAATTAAATTAGTAAACCAATAACTTGTAAAAGATAAATATCCCTAATACCATGGACGGTGGATAATAAATAAAGGAGGTTGTATCGATGAGTAAGATTGCAGCAATTGTTACCAGTGGATACGAAGATTCTGAATTGACTTCACCAATGAAGGCATTAAAGGATGCTGGACACGAAGTCGAAATTATTGAAGACATGGCCGGAAACGAAATCGAAGGGGAACATGGCGATAAGCAAAAGGTTGATTTAGGAATTGATGATGCCAACTTCGACAATTATGATGCTTTATTACTACCCGGTGGTGGATCACCAGACGTCTT
Organism: uncultured Lactobacillus sp.; assembly: GCA_946481335.1. GTDB lineage: Bacteria > Bacillota > Bacilli > Lactobacillales > Lactobacillaceae > Apilactobacillus. The sequence continues at coordinate 1,407 of CAMLMR010000020.1, forward strand.
AAGAGCAGATGATCGTTTCAACGATTTTGTAAAACGTTTCCTATTAGCAAATAAACCGGTATTTGCGATTTGTCATGGACCACAATTCTTTATTCAAACGGGTCTAGCTAATCAATTAAAACTAACTGCATACACAACAATCAGATATGACCTATTCTATGCAGGTGCAGAAGTTTTAGATGAACCGGTCGTAGTAGATGATAAACACAAATTAGTAACAAGCAGAACTCCTGACGATTTGGATGCATTCAATGCTGAAATCGTTAAGTTCGTTAGCTAATAAAAAAAGAAGCCATTAGGCTTCTTTTTTATCTTCTGATGACAATTCCGCACACTTCAGTCATTGAAGTGTTGATTAATTTATAGAAGACTTCTTTGAATTCTTCTACTGATAATGGGATTGGTTGTGATATCCATGTCATGATAGAATCTAAAATTACACGGAAGAAATATGTTAATACGTAGTACTTAGGAATGCCGAATTTCTTTTCATCGTAATTTTCAAAAAATGGCACTAAAAATTTCGAATAATGGCTACTTAAAAAAGAGAATAGTTGTGGTTCATAGAATTCGTATAGAACCTTTATGTATTCACGGTCTTCATAGATGATAGGGAATACTTTTTCACTTAAGACGTAGAAGAAGTTGTCATAGTTTTGATCGACGTTAACAAATTCTTCGTCAAGTGAATAACTAATGCTGCTTTCGATAAAATTAACAATATCAAGTTTGTTTTTAAAATGGTTGTAGAAAGTGCCACGAGAAATATTAGCATTTTCGATAATGTCGTTTGTACTAATTGTATTAATATCTTGGTGTGCTGAAAGATTTAAAAAAGACATCACAATTCTTTTTTTGGATTTGCTTTTAATAAACATTTTACTTAAATCCTCCTTGCGATTTCACATTTTGATTGCACTTAAATGTGAAAAAAGATTATAGCGATTGTATGCTTATAATTATAATCTTATCTGAAGGATTAAATGATTAAGTTTTCACTAAATTAATTAAGATTATTTAAAACTCTTTAAAAAGTTATCGATTATATAACTTCATATAAATATTATTTATAATTATTAGTGTATTTATAAATGAAAGTTAGAATAAGATTACCTTACACTTGGTGTTTATTAAATGATTATAAAAAGTGATTAAATAATGTTTATTGACTATTGAAAATAACAGGTAACGGTCCTATAATGATTTTTGTCGGATTATTTGATTGGTTTTGGTGAATTTAGTTAACATTTCAGCAAAAAATGATAACTAATAAATTATACACGCTGTCTAATAATTCATTAACAATATTATCGTTATACTGTTATGGTTTAACTTATTATCAACAAATTACTACATATTAATTTAGAAAAGATATTATGGCTAGAGTTATAAAATCGATTCAGACTTTATAGCTCTTTTTTAATGCCTAAGTTGATTTGTAGAAGCGTTGCCGTTTTATAACGGATGGAAAACTTGAGCAAGATAAAGATGATGGAGTAAATACTGTGTAGTTATATAAAGGAGAAGAAAGAGTTGGATCATTACACGCTATTAACTAGATGCATCGCTGAGTTTATTGGAACAGCCATCATGGTCGCATTGGGAAACGGATCAGTTGCTAATGTCGAATTGAAGGGAACTAAAGGTTTCCATGGTGGATGGGTATTAATTGGTTTTGGATATGGAATCGGGGTTATGATTCCAGCAATGATGTTTGCCAGTGTTTCTGGTGCACAAATTAATCCTGCCATGACACTTGCTTTGGCTTTTACAAATCAATTTCCATGGCATGAAGTATTGCCATATATTGTTGCCCAATTATTAGGGGCAACCGTTGGTCAAATCGCAGTGGTTGTGACTTATAAGCCATACTACGACAAGACCACCAATTGTGAATGTGTATTAGGTACATTTGCCACAATTGATTCTGCAAAGAGTTATGTAAATGGTTTTATTAATGAATTTATCGGAACATTCTTGTTGGTCCTAGGGGCTTTGGCAATGACAGCCGACAAGATTGATCCACGTGCTGATTTTATCGCGCTAGGATTTCTTGTAATGTGTTTAGTTGTTTCATTTGGTGGACCAACTGGACCGGCATTGAATCCAGCAAGAGATATCATGCCAAGAATTGTACACGCCTTTTGTCCATTCAAATATAAGGGTGGTTCACACTGGAAGTACAGTTGGGTACCAATCGTAGCGCCAATTTTAGGAGCTACTTTGGCAGCCGTATTATATAAGGCTATCTTTTAAATAATTGAAAGAGGGGAATTCCTTAAGAAATTCTTCTCTTTTTTGTTTTTGGTTAAGTTTTATCCATATAAAGTGAACTACTAGTATAAAAACAAACGAATAATCACGTTTTGCAACTAATAATTGCGTTAAATTTGCATTGATTGTCTATTTTGACAGGTACTAATACTGGACTTATGATTATATCCAAGAGTTAGATAACTACTGATTGTTATCGTAAACGATCACTTGTATCTACCATTCTTGACCTAATCATTTGGTTAGGTGTTGTAACTTTAGTCTTTGAAATATGACTACCCATGCATAGATGCCCCTGAATATATCTATTCGGTATTACATGCGCCTTCAGGATTGCTTAAAAATCGTGGAATTATAGCATAACATAACACCCTAATAATGAATTTTGGTGGCGCCTTGATTTATAAGATTAGTGACTACAATTATCTTTGTGTATATAATTTTCTATTCAATATTTCTATTGTTGTTATTTTATTAAGTCGCGCTAGTAAAATAACACTCTCAAAAGACTTTTATAGATTTCCCCGAGTCTATAAATTCGTTATTCCTTATAAAAAGTAGAAAATAAAGATACGAAACGTCCATTAAAACTAATCCAAATTCTTCCCTTAGATACAAAAGATTAAATAAAGATTGAGTCGATCTTAATGTAAATCAATATTTCATAGATAAAGTTACTAGGATTAAAGCATTCAAGTTTCTTGATGTTTTTAGTTCTTAAATCAATAACCGATACTTTCATAGGTATCGGTTATTTTTTTAACCATCTATTAATGGTTGTGATAAACTTGAATAAATTACTTAGGAGATGAAAATAATGAATAACGCTAGTGCTTTATATCAATACGGTACCTTGGCAATGCTTGTTCCTGGATTATTCGAGGGAACATTAACATTAGAAGAACTACTAAAACATGGTGATACCGGAATCGGAACTGGTGATGGTCTTGACGGTGAATTAGTTATTCTAGATGATAAAGCATACCAAATTGATGGCGATGGAAAAGTGAATGAATTGGATAAGGACTTCACAGTACCTTTTGCTAACGTTCATTTTGCTAGTTTTGAACACTTGATGAACGTTCATGCTCTATATAATATGAACGATTTGGAAGAAAAAATTTCTTCCTCACAAGACTGGCAAAATACATTCTTCTCAGTTCGTGCACATGGTACTTTCAAATCAGTAGATACTAGATCAATTAGTAAGCAATCAAAGCCATACCCAACATTAGTTGAATGTGCACATAATCAACGTGAATTCCACGGTGAAGACGTTGAAGGAACTGTGATTGGTTACTTTTCACCACAATTATTCAACGGTGCAGCAGTTGGAGGCTACCATCTTCACTTTTTAGCTGACGATAAGTCTATCGGAGGTCACCTACTTAACTTTGAAATGGTATCGGGTGATGTTAAGGTTCAAAAATTAGACGAATTAGTTCAAAAACTACCATCAAAGAATGAAGACTTCATGAAACACGATTTCTCAAAAGATGACATTGCTGGTGCCATTGGCGAAGCAGAATAAAATAAAAAAGACTGACATTTGTCAGTCTTTTTTATTACTATTTTTTAGTATTTGTGTTGGATGAATTGCTTGTTGCAGTAGAAGTACTGCCGGTATTACTACTGTTTGTTGTGGTAGTTGTCTTTGGATTGAATTCTCCAGAGTATAGCCAACCACTTAGTGATGAAGCGTACTTATAAATAGAGTAGTTACCCTTGTTTTCGTGGTATTGGAACCATTCGTCTCCATTTGCAGGGGTGTAGGTTTTTGGCAAGATTACACGACTGTCACCAGGTTTGTAGATTGATTGTAAACCATTTACTCCATTAGCAAGTTTCAAGATTAGTGTGTTTGAAGCGATTGCATATGGTTGGTTGTTTGATACTGAAACAGGAACGCTCTTGCCATCAATAAATAGTACTTGAACTGTGTCACTAATCTTTTGAGCTTTTACAGCGTCACCAAAGTGCAGAATGGTGTTATTGTACTTAATTGGTTGGGTTAGTGCAAAGTATGCATCTTGAGATTTTTTGCTGTCGATGTCGTTACTTGGAACTGTCTTCTTACTAGTAGTGTATACGGGAACTTGTTTGATCCAGTTTGACTTAGTATTTTTAACTACCCATACACCTTTTTTGATTGCAGGATAGTTACCACCAGTAATCACCCAGTAACCGTTATTTAACTTTTTAAGGAAAACAACTCTAGTCTTATTTATTGATGATTTTTTAATTACCTTGTTGATTTGAATAATGTTCTTTTTAACGGCAAATCCGTAAAGCTTTGTTTTCTTAGTAACAGTGTACAATGGGATGTTCTTATTAGTGTTGATAGTTACTTTTTCAGCTTTTTTCTTTGTGGTAGTCTTTTTAGCCTTAGCTCCTGGTTTCATCCAAGTAGTCTTAGATTGATTAGTAGTTAAAATGATGTTTTTAGCTGTCTTAACACCAGTGATTTTCCACACATTTCCTTTAACATGAGTAACTGAAATTTTAGTACCCTTTTTTATGCTAATCTTCTTTAATACCTTTTTAGCGAATCCTTTTTTAATAATCTTATGTTCGCTAGCAGTCACCTTTTTAGTGGTTGTCACTACGCGGGCTTTGTTCCAGTAGCTTGATGATTTGCTTGGTAGGGAACTTGCGTTAGCGGCAACGACGGGAGCTACGATTAGAATAGCTCCGGCTAAAGCAGTAACGATGCTTTTTTGAAACTTCATTGATAAATCCTTCTTTCAAGTAAAATGTTATTGACTATCTTAACGTATAATTAGATTTTTTGCCATACAGTTTAATTTATATATAATCTTTTTTAACATTTCAGGTTACATTTGTAGACAAAGAAAATACAATTTGATATATTTTATATCAAGCAAGATTAATTAACGTAAAACACATTTATAGGGAGTGCAAATTATGAATAAGAAAAGCTTAATTACATCACTTTCAGTTGCTGCTTTATCACTATCATTAGTGTCAGGCGTAGCTGCTAGTGCAGATTCAATGAGCAACATGAACATGCATGACAGTCACATGTCATCAATGAAGATGAGCAAGAAATCTACCAAGAAGGCAACTAAGAAAGCTGCTAAGAAGAGCTCAAAGAAATCTTCAATGAAGATGACTAAGAAGACAACTGCTAAGAAATCTTCAATGAAAATGACTAAAAAGTCATCAAAGAAGATGAACATGAAACACTCAATGATGAGCGGCATGATGATGGATGGTTTAGAAATGAACATGAACTCTAAACTACCAAAGGGACTAAAGAAAGCTACTCATACTAAATTCCACGTTGGACAAAAAGTTATTTTAAAGGCTAAACATATGGAAGGTATGTACAACGCAAAGGCTACTGTAGCCGGTGTATACAAGACTAACCTATACGAAATTGACTTCATGCCAACTAACGGTGGCAAGATGGTTAAGAACCACAAATGGGTAGTATCTAGCGAACTAAAAGCTAAGGGTGCTCTAAAAGCTGGTAAAAAAGTTACTGTTTTAGCTGATCATATGTACGATATGAAGGGTGCTAAGGGTAAGATCGTTAAGGTTCACAAAGGACCTGCTTACGTTGTAACTTTTAAGGATACTAAGACTCACATGGTTATGAAGAATCACAAGTGGTTAACTCAACAAGAACTAAAAGCAATTAAGTAATAAAAAAGGAACCTAACTTTTGAAGGGTTCTTTTTTATTACATAATTAAATATTAATAAATTGGAAATTCAACGATATTTATTTGAAAAATCAATTTATTTTTTAAGTAATTTGGATTATATTTGTTATTATATATTCAGAGTGTTTTTTAGAAAGGATACATAATAATGAAAAAATTTACCGGTTGGGTAAAACATTGGTACAGATATAAGACTGATGAACCATATATCATTGCTGCTGCAATCATTGGTGCACTTAGTTTATTGGGATCAATTGCTTTGGACCACAAAAAGAGATTTTACATGTACGTTGTAATCTTAATCCTAATTGCCATTTGGGCATTATTTAGAAGTGTTACTTTTAAGAAGAACTTCGTTCGTCAATTCGTTGAAGAAAGCGACTTTGAAGAAAGTGACAAGGGAATGGATTTAGGTACAGGCACAGGATACGCTTTAATTAAGCTAGCCCGTGACACTAAAATAAACAAAGCTTATGGTGTTGAAGATAAGTATCAATACACCATCAAACGCCTTGAAAAAAATGCATACTTAGAAAATGTTAAAGACCGTATTGAAATCACCACTGCAGACATCGAAAATCTACCATTTGATGATAAGACATTTGATGTTATCACTGCTATTTCTGCAAACGGCAACCAATTGAGTACTCCTAAAAAGTCAGTTTATAAAGACATTGCTTATGAAATGGCTCGTGTAATCACTGATAAGGGAACTATCTTTATGGTAAACACTCCTCGTATGACTAAAAAATATGCGATTGAATTTGAAAACAGAGGTTTTCATGTTGAATACATGCACAGAAGATTCGAACGTTTCTTCTTCCTACGTGCAATTAAAGTAACTAAGAAATAAAAAAGCCGACCTATAAAGGTCGACTTTTTATTTTGTTTAGAAGTGGTGGACACGGTTGAAGAAATCAAGGAATAGTTGGTTTTCTTCATCGTATTGATCCCACATGTTTTCTGGGTGCCATTGGACACATTGAATGGATTGGTCATCATTTTCTAGACCTTCAATCATTCCATCATCGGCACGAGCAACAACGTGTAGTCCTTCGGCAACATCCTTAGCTGCTTCGTGGTGGAAGGAGTTAACGAATGCGCGTGTACCAAATGTTTTGGCTAACAATGAATCTTCATCGATAGTAATGTGGTGTACTGGTGAGTATCCGATTGCTTTTTGTTCGTGTTGTAATTGTGGCAAACCATTTTGTGGTGTAAATTGTGCACCAATATCTTGGTACAAAGTTCCACCCATTGCGACGTTGACGATTTGTAGTCCACGGCAAATGGCTAGAATTGGTTTGTGCATTCTAATTGCTTGTTTTACTAATGCTAATTCAAATTCATCTCTAGTTTCAAATGTACGACCAATTTGAGCAATTGGTTCTTCGCCATAGTATTTTGGCAATACATCAGGACCACCGGTGAAGATGACTCCATCGACAGTTTCTAATAATTCGGCAGCCATGCTGGGCTTACCAACCGGAAAGATAACTGGAGTGATGTTATTTGCAAGCAAACAGTTCATCAAAGTCCTTTGGGCAAAATGACCTTCTCTTTGACGGAAGGGTTCATCTTGGCTAAAGATGATGTCTGAGGTAACTCCAATACGCATATAAATCAGTCCCTTTTAAATTTATAGTGATAATATTGCTATTTTATCATTTTATTGAATAATTGCCACTTTTAATAATTAGTGCACGATATTTTCAATTGCATTGCCTTTTTAGATGTGCTATTTTTTATTACATATTGTGGAAGATTATAATTGAATAATTTTCAAACAGGGGGATGAATTTTTATGAAATTCAAGTCAATTATGAAACTAGGTGTAGTAGCTTTTGCTGCAACATTGGTGCTTGCCGCTTGTGGTCAAACATCAGACAAAACATCTAGAACAGATTCATTGAATTGGATGAGTAATACAACATTAACCACCTTAGATCCATCTAAGGCCGTTGATGTTACAAGTGATCAAGTCTTATATAACGCAATGCGTGGTTTGGTCATTCCAGACAAGGGTAACAAGGTAGACCTAGCAATTGCTAAGGGCTACAAGATTACTAACGGTGGAAAGACTTACACTTTTACCTTGAGAAACACTAAGTGGAGCAATGGTAAGAAGGTTACCGCGGGTGATTTTGAATATGGAATCAAACGTAGCGCCGATCCTAAGACTGCTTCACAAATGGCATACTACATGGCCAATATTATGAATTACGATAAGATTAAGACCGGTGCAATGTCAGCTGATAAACTTGGTGTTAAAGCAATGGGCGACAACAAGTTGCAAATTACTTTAGCTAAACCTCAAGCTAACTTTCTAAATGTTTTAGCATTACCTGTCTTTTACCCACAACAAAAATCATTTGTTGAAAAGTATGGTACTGCATATGGAACCACATCAGACAAAATGGTATATAACGGTCCATTTTCTGTGACCGACTGGAAGGGTAGTAACGATGCTTGGACACTTTCCAAGAATAAGAATTACTACGATAATGCTAACGTGAAGTTGAAGAACATCAACTACACAGTGATTAAAGATCCACAAACAGCATTAGATGAATACCAATCAGGTAAGTTGGATCAAACATTGCTAGCTGGTAAGCAACAAGTTAACACTTACAAGAACAACAAAGACTTTGTGAACCACAAACAATTTATGGTTCAATACCTTTCAATTAATCAAAGTAAGGTTCCTGCTCTAAAGAACAAGAACTTAAGAAAGGCACTATCATTAGCGATTAATCGTGAAGAACTAACCCAAAACGTGTTAGGTGATGGTTCATTTGCCGCAAGAGGCCTAGTTCCTGATACCTTAGCATACAAGAATGGTAAGGACTTCAATGATTACGCTACTGTTAAGGATGCCACTACTGGTGATATGATTAAGGCCAAACAACTATGGGCCAAGGGATTAAAGGAAATCGGTAAGAAGTCTGTATCAATTTCAATTATGAACAATAATGACCAAACTAGTCGTGCTGTAACTGAATTCTTACAAACTGAATTAGATAAGCTTCCTGGACTAAAGGTGAGTGCACAAATCTTACCTAACAACGTTGCTTCTGGTCGTTCTCTAAAATCAGACTATGAACTGTCAGTTTCTGGATGGGATCCATCAATCAGTGACCCAATTTCACCACTACAAACTAAGGTATCAACTAGTCCAATTAACACTTCTAAGTGGGGTAACTCAATGTATGACATGTACGTTGACCGTTCCAACAATGAAGATGCTAACAACAAGGACAAGCGTTTCTTTGACCTAGTTAATGCCCAAAAGGTTATTTTAAACGATCAAGGAATTATTCCATTGATTCAAAAGGCTCAACCTGAACTAATGAAGACAAATATTCATGGTGTTAAGTATCTAGGAAACGGTCCAGTTTGGGACTTTTCTCACGCTTACATTAAATAAATCATAAAAAATCACCAAATTTTTTGGTGATTTTTATTTTACCTAAAAGCCCGGTGTGACTTACTTTTTAATAGTTTTGGAAATGAAAGTTCGGGTTTGAAATAAAAAATCCCGAGTATTAAGGGTTGCTAAAAATTTCATTCGGATGTATTATTCTTATAAATTATAAGGAGGGGTTCATGATGAAGATGTTTAACAAAGAACAAATGTGCTGTTGTCAATACCGAAGCATGAACTCTATTCTTATATTCTAATCAAGAAAACGTTTTTTAATTAGATTATAACAAGGGTGTCATGGTTCGGCTTTTTGTCGTAGAATCATGACACCCTTTTTCTTTTTTTAGATGGCCATCTATGTAAAGAGTACTTATCGAATAAAGGAGTATGGATATGAAGAAGTCACGAATTTTATCAATTATTTTCACCACAGCGTTATTGGGTTTGGTCCTAACAGCTTGTGGTAAGACACAATCAAGCAATAAAAAAGATTTAAACTGGATGACCAATGCATCCATCGCTTCACTTGATCCATCAAAGGCTGTTGACACTAACACCCAACAAGCCGTTTATAATGCTTTTTCTGGGCTAGTATCTCCAGATGGCAGTAACAAGGTGAGACTAGCAACCGCAAAAAGTTACCACATTTCAAGGGATGGTAAGACATACACATTTGAATTGAAACACACTAAGTGGAGTAACGGCCAAGAACTAACTGCAAAGGATTTTGAATACGGAATTAAACGAAGTGCAGATCCAAAGACTGCATCTCAAGAAGCATACTACATGGCTAATATTGAAAATTACCCAGCAATTGCTAAGTCACAATTACCAGTCGACAAGTTAGGGGTTAAGGCGATTGGCAAGTACACACTACAAATTAAGCTAAGTAAACCACAACAATACTTCTTAAACCTATTAGTATTACCAGTATTCTATCCACAATCAGAAAGTACTGTTAAAAAGTATGGTAAGAGCTACGGTACTACAAGTAGCAAAATGCTATACAATGGTGCATTTAAGATTACTAACTGGAACGGTACCAACGACTCATGGACTTTGACTAAGAACAAGGAATACTACAATGCTGATAAGACTAAGCTAAACAGCATCAAGTACACTGTGATTAAAGACCCACAAACTGCCTTGAACGAATACCAAAATGGTAAGTTAGATCAAACTTCATTGGTTGGTAAACAACAATATAACAGTTACAAGAACTCAAAGGATTTTCATTTGAGAAAGATTTACAGTGTTAGATACCTATCACTAAGTGATAAGAACGAAGCTGCATTTAGAAACGTTAATATCAGAAAAGCTCTATCATTAATTATTGATAGAAAAGAACTTCTAAACGATGTTTTAGGTAACGGTTCAACGCAAGCTCGTGGAATTGTTCCAGATACTTTAGCAACTCGTAATGGTAAAGATTTTAACGATTATGCTAGTGTTGATTCAGCTGTTAACGGTAACGCCGCCCAAGCTAAGAAGCTATGGAAGAAGGGCCTAAGTGAAATTGGTAAGAAGAACTTAACTATTTCTATTAACAGTAACAACGGTGAAGATGCAAAACCAATCGTTGAATTCCTTCAAAACGAATTCTCTAAGTTACCTGGTCTAAAGGTTAACTTAACCTTACTACCAAGTACCGTTGCGACTGCTAGATTCTTAAGCGGTCAATACCAAGCAGCAGTGACTGGTTGGAGCCCATCAATTAGTGATCCAATCTCACCACTAAACATTAGATACTCAACTAATGCGATGAACACTGCTAAGTGGAGCAACAGTGAATATGACAAGTTAATTGATAAATCAAACGATGCCGATGCTTTGAATCCAGGAAAACGCTGGAATGATTTAGTAGACGCACAAAAGGTATTATTAAATGACCAAGGTCTAATTCCGCTATTCCAACCTGCACAAGCAGAATTAATTAAGAGTGACATTCACAACGTTCGTTTCTACGGAAATGGCCCAATCTGGGACTTCTCAGAAACTTACGTAAAATAAAGACTAAAAAAGAGACATCCATTTTGGGTGTCTTTTTTGTTTTGAAAAACTATTTTTATTAATAATGGTATAATTATGAGTATTAAAGAATAATTAGGGGAATTAAAATATAATGAGTACAAAGAGTAAACTGCATGACTTCTACCGTAATCATGCAATTGTCATTTTGATCTTTATGATCATGTCGGTACTGAGTGTGGCCATTATGTGGCATCATGAATTTATTACACTTGGCTCTGACATCCATTTTCATTGGGAACGTATCTGGGACTTACGTGAGTCCCTAGTTCATAAGAGTCCATTTCCACTTGTGGCGTTAAACCAATACAACCAAACTGGTTCAGCCGTTATGGCTTTATACCCACAATTAGGGATGCTACCAATTGCATTACTATCATTAGTAATCAAATCATTCATACCACTGGTATACATAGTATTAATGTTACGTAATTTCTTCGCTTTGCTTGTGTCGTACTTTGCTAGTTATAGCTACAACCACAACCGCAAAGTTAGTTTTATTTTTGCGTCGGGCTACACACTAGCCGCAACCATATTATTCCATGCGGTGATTAGTTACGATATCGGTCGTTCATCTTCAATGATCTACCTACCACTAATTCTATTTGGTTTCTTAAACCTATTAGAGAAAAACGACTGGATTGAATTATCGCTTGGAATGAGCGGAGTAATCATGTGTCACGTGGTTAATACCGCCATTTCAATCTTCTTCTTAATCATCATGGCATTGATTAATATCAACAAGTTCTTCGACAAGGATAAGCTAATCGCATTAGCTAAAGCAGTCGGTTTAACCATATTACTAACTGCATTGTACTGGATTCCATTTATGATTATCGTCGGAAACAATTCGATTGATTTTCCACCATCGTATTGGACACTTTCCGGAACTGATACCTACACATGGTACCTAGCCATTATTCAAAACAGCGTCGGTCCATTTTTCAACGTGATCAATGCATTGGGATTAATACTTGGGGTTGTCTTCTTTAGACGTCTGGGCAAGTATTCCAAGCAATTATTGTTTGTCGGAATTGGTTTTGTCATTTTATGTAGTAATCTATTCCCATGGGACGCGATTGCTAAGACCGGCATCAATAATTCACTTCAATTTTCTTGGCGTTTAAACATCATTCCACAAGTGATTTTCTGCTACCTATTTGCCGAAATCGTAGTGAAATTGTTTAAGAAAGAATCATTTAACTGGACTGCAATTGTGATTGCAACTTTAGGAATTGTCTTCCTACAAATAAACGCGCAACACTCTGTAGTTAATCAAACTAAGAACAACATTGAGTTAACACGTCCTTTCGTCCATGACGGAAAGAACTACCGTTTGAACAACAACAAAGACTTTAGACATTTGATTTTCACAAATGCCGGAATCGTTGACTATTACCCAAGTGCTGCCGTTAAGTCCTTAGGAGATACTAATCGCCACATCGCTAGATATAACGGTAATAAGAAACTAAAAGTGAAGTTATTAGGTAATGGTAAGTTCTCATTCAATGCACCGGTTAAGATTAAGAAGATGTCCTTGCCATTCTTACACTACCATGGCATTTCGTACGAGGTTAGAGTCGATGGTAAGGTTGTTAAAACCAAGGCAAGTAAACGTGCCTTGATTACCGTTTCAGACCTTGCCGCTGGTCGTCACCACGTGCAAATTATCGTGCATAGAACCAAGAAAGAATTACTTTCATACCTATTTGAAATTGCCGGAATCATTCTAATGGTTTTCGCAATCACCAGAAAGTATATCTTTAAAAAGAATAAATAATAAATAACCACAGGTCGTTATAACCTGTGGTTTTTATTTGTTTTCACTTTGTATGATAGAATTGACCATATAATTAATTAATGGATGTGATTAAATGCTTAACCAAAGAATCAAGGATAACTGGAAATGGATCTTAATTCCCATCATTGTAATCGCTGAATTGCTGATTGACGATTATGTGATGCCGCACGTTTATAAGATTATTTTTCATTTAATCTCGTTTAACCCAGTCGTACACTTCTATACATATCTTAACATTTACAAGATTGTCTCAATCATTGTGATTTGTCTGTTAAACTACTTTATCATCAGACAAAAGATATTCGTAAAGCCAAGCGAAACCAAGGTCGGGTGGCTAGTATTTCTAGTCGTCTGTTTTACAATTGTGTTGTTATGTTTTGGTCACAAACACTTTTGGATTGCACTAGATGTTGGTGCAATCGCGGCGTTGCCGGAAGAATTAATGTTTAGGGGAATCATTTTAGCATTCGTCTTAAAACTAATGACTAATAAATCAACAGAACAATGGCGAGTAATTCTTAGTCTTATCATCTCAGCGTTGATTTTTGGGGGCTTTCATTATATCAACCTTACTAGTCAGTCTTTTGGTTTTACATCACTTCAAGTAATTAATGCAGCTGCATTAGGGATGATACTAGGGGCTGTATACATTAAGAGTGGAACCATCGTCGTGCCAATGGCGCTACATTTTATCTATGACTTCTTGGTTACCGTTGTTAAAGGGATGTCAGCAACCAATTATGTTAGCGTTCAATTCAATCAATGGATTGGCATCTCTTTATACGTCGTAATTTATTCAGCGATTGCCTTATCAATCATCAATCACAACCCAGCGGACAACAAAATTTTACCAAAACTTAAGAATTTCTAGACTGTTTCAATGATAAAATACATCTTGAGTATTATATAAAAAGTATAAAATTTATTAAATTGATAACGTTTAGAAAGAAGTGTGAACGGTGCGTGATAGAGACAATTGGAGTTCTGATCACCTTTTAAAACGTGGTTTTATTGGCTTTTGCCTTATCTGCATGGTTGCTAGTTCAATCCAGTTTATTCCCGTCCAGTATATTAAATCTAATGTGTTTAATATTAATAATATGGTGTTAACAATTGAGTTTTTTGGTGCCTATATCATTATGCTTAACTTTGCGGTTTACGCATATAGAAGATATGGTAATGGAAAGCTATTTAAAAAATTAAGCTTAAAAGACTATCAATTAACTGCTTTTACGACAGTTATGGCGTTTTTAATTGCCCAAGCTTATATATATATGTTTGATATTTTTTTTCAAAATCGTTTTAAGATTGAAGCAATACATTTTTCTAAGGATTTATATGACAATAATTGGTCGCTAGGATTATTGATAGTTGGTTTTGTCTTTTTGTCACCAATTCTTGAGGAATTAGTATTTAGGGCTTACATTCTTGATGTAGCTTTCTCTGATAAGTGGAGATGGTTGGGAGAACTTGTTTCAGCGTTTTTTTATGGATTATTCCATATGAGATATCATAACCTATTTTCATTTATTTTTTTTGCCCAGTATGGTTTTTGGATGGCTTGGTTATATAATCAGACAAGGAACGTTAAAGCAGCAATTCTGATGCATGTGGTATTAAATGCCGTGACAATATCGATTGTTGGATATTATTATTATCACTAAAAAAGCAATGCCTAAAAGGGCATTGCTTTTTGTTTATTTATGATTATTTGTTTGGATGCGTCATATTTTGGACGTTAACCCACTTTTCAAAATCATCTTCTGAAATATCGAAATGCATAGCTGAAGCTTTTAATGTCGTGCTATTCTGTTCAGCCCATTGAGCAATTTTCGCACTTTTTTCGTAACCAATATGTGGACTTAGTGCAGTTACTAACATTAATGAGTTTTTTAATAATTCGTTGATGCGATCAATATTGACCTTTAAACCATCAACTAGTTTTTCCGTAAATGATTTAATCGATTCATTCAACAGTTCGGCGCTTTCAAGGAAGCTATCGATAATGATTGGCTTGTAGACGTTCATTTCGAAGTTTCCTTGACTGTTGGCAAAAGTGATGGTGGCATCATTACCGAAAACTTTAGCAGAAACCATCGTTAGTGCTTCGATTTGAGTAGGGTTAACCTTACCTGGCATGATTGATGAACCTGGTTCGTTGCTAGGAATCGATAGTTCATTGTATCCAGCACGAGGTCCCGAAGATAGGAAACGAATATCGTTACCTATCTTGATTAAATCAGAAGCTAATGTCTTAAAGATGCCATGCACAGAAGTTATTTCTGAATGATCCGCTAGTCCATGGAACTTGTTGCTAGCGACTTTATAACTTGTGTTTTCATTTTTGTTAATGGTGTTAACGACGTCTTGGTCGAATCCAGATTTGGTATTTAGGCCAGTTCCGACAGCAGTTCCACCAATTGGTAGTTCTAATAGTGAATCCTTAATAGCGTTTAGTGTAATAACGTCATGTTGAAGTGTTGACTTCCATCCGCTAATTTCTTGGCCTACAGTAATTGGAGTGGCGTCCTGTAAGTGGGTTCGACCAATCTTGATGATGGATGCGAACTCAGTTTGTTTCTTATCAAGAGAGTCGATTAGACTTTCAACGGTATGAATGACACGATTGGTAGCTTGATATGCTGCCATCATCATGGCAGTAGGGAAGGTGTCATTGGAACTTTGTGATTGATTAACATCGTCGTTTGGATGCACATGGGCATCTGGATTAATTTGATTGGCCAGGTTAGCCACGACTTCGTTGACGTTCATATTGGTTTGCGTTCCGCTACCGGTTTGGTACACGTGAAGTGGAAAGGCATCCATATAATCACCATCGATTAGTTGATCAATTGCTTTTTTGATGGCGGCGTATTTTTCATCATCTAGTGTTTGGTTGTCATGGTTAACAAAAGCAACAGCTTTTTTAATCTTCAATAAGGCACAGATGACTTCCATTGGCATGGTTCGACCAATGTTAAAGTTATGTAGACTACGTTGGGTTTGAGGGCCAAATAAGGCGTCTTTGGGGACTTTGACCTCACCTAATGAATCGTGTTCAATGCGAAATTCCATCATATCAAGTCCTTTTATTAGAATATACGATAATTATAGCCATTTTCCTTAGCTCTTACTACCGAAAACATTATGCAAATGATACAATAGAATATACTTATTGTGTAGGAGTGGCAATATATTATGCATATTGATTTAAGATTTTTAATCGCTGAATTGATTGTCTTATGGGTGCCACTATCCATTGTTGTTTTAGTTTCACAGATACTGCACTTTAACTGGTTACTAACGGGATTGCTTCTACTATTGGTTTACTTCTTAATCGTTTTATTTAACAGAATGAGCAAGGTGATTTCTTTTCTATTTCACCTTGAAAAGAAATCCAATAACCAATTGTTGGAGACTATTTTATTCTTCGTCGTAATGTTATTGTCAGTGTATTTATCAGTAAAACTATTTGATGATTCAGCGATTGGAATTATTGTATTTATGTTGATCAGCATTTTGGCTGGTTCAGTTGTAGTTGATGCAAAATAAATAGATTATTTCCAAAAAATAAAAATAAAAAAATTAAATAGATAGTTATTACCGAAATTACGGTAATTTGACCCTTATCTCAACTTTAGGTGCCCTTGCAAAAAATATTTAGCATGCTAATATATATAGTGTTGTTTTTAAGAACGAACGCTATATATTGTATGCATACATATTTTAGGTTCCAAAAATAGAGATAGGGGTTTTTCATTGTGTCAGCTTATTTTAAATTTTTGGCCCACCAACTAAAGGGTTGGCCACAACAAAATTACTACTTATTTTTCTTTAGTTTAGGTGCTCAAGTTATGACTTTGGTGAACGCACCAATTACATGGCTTTCAATCCTAACATTCATTGGTACTACTTTAGGGGTACTATGTGTTCTAGCTATTAACGCTGCTAAGTCAGTTAATGGTGTATTAGGGATTTTATCAGCAATTTGTTTCATTATTGTTGGTTTCTCAGCTAAGAACTACTTAAGTATCGGTGAACAATTAGCATACGTTATTACACTAGATATTCCAGTTCTACTAAGTACCGACTGGAACGTTAACATGGTTTCAAAGATCAGAAAGTTCACTGCTAAGAGTTGGGCAATTTCAATTATCTTCACTCTTGCCGTTTACCTAATTTCTGGTTTCGCAATCAAAGCACTTACTAATGAACCACGTCCATTCTACGATGCCTTTAGTTTTGCCGTTTGTTTAACTGCCGGAATCATTTGCTTCCTACGTTACAACAACCAATACTTCTGGTGGTTAGCTTCAGGACTAGCCCAAGTCGTTCTATGGTTCATCACTTTCAGAGAAGGTTCAGCAACTCTTGCTATGTTTGTTAACTCAGCAATCTACGTTGCCAACGATATCCTAGCCTTCACTGTTTCACCTTGGTTCAATGAACGCGAAAAGAAACGTCTAATGAAAGAAGAACAAGCTTACGCTGAAAAAGTGGAAGCTGACGCTTAATAAAATTCATAATAAAAAAGCTACCATTAAGTTGGTAGCTTTTTTTTAAGCCTTGATATCAGTATCGATGATAATGCGGACGCGGGAATCGTTGATGTTAAAGTCATCGTGGATTTCTAGTAGTTGATTGAATGTTTCATCCTTAATCCCATTGATGGATTGATTGGTGATGTTATCCAAAGTAATGTCATCATCAAAGTAGTCCTTAGTTAAGGCTAGGGTGAACTTAATCATGTTATCTGCATCAAAGAAGATTTTATTCTTGTAAACGTCAAAAATGCGGGTATCGTATTCAAACTTATCGTCTGAACTGATTTGGCGATCCTTTAATTCCAATGGACTCTTACCAGATAATAGTAGGTATGAGTAGCAGTTAGTTTCATTGTTAATTAGTTTGTAGAAAGTAAACGTTAATTGAGGTTCAATGTTTAATCCGCAAACGTCGTAAATTTCAGCACCCATATCGATAAGAGTATATCCTTCACCCAGCATCAAAGAAAGTTGATTGTGTTCTTCGAATAGTGGTAGGTGAGCAGGTAGGAACTCTTCAAAGCTGGTTTGTTCAAAACCATGATTGGAGTTGAATTCACGAATATCATTTAACTTATTAGTGGTTGCTTCTGTTGGAAACATTTGAACATTGGCATCGTACTTGTTCTCAATCTTATCGAAGCTCATCTTCTTAAAAGTACCGATGGGACTATCGATTAAAGCATGCGACATTGATTGACCGATTAGATAGTCAATCGCAAAGATTGGATCCTTGCTGTCTACCATTTCGGTCATTTCTTCGATTGCCTTTTGAGCGGGGCCAAAGAAACGGTCGCCTTCAATGCTGTTGTTCAAAGCATTTTCCATTAATTCGTTTGCTTCAGCGATGTTATTGTTATTCATTAGCATCTTACCTAGGTAGTAGTTAGCGGCCACGTATTTCTTATCGTATACGATGGCTTGTTGGAATAGATGTACTCCGGTAGGGTCTAATGTTGAACCTGATTCTGTAAAAATAATGCCTAGTTTAGTTAAAATTTCAGAACGGCTTGGAATTTTTCCTTCGATTTCTTCGGTCGTCATAACTCCTGCTGGAAATTGTGCTATCGCAGAGCTTAGCAAAGAAATGGCGTCGTCACGTTTATTGTCATCGATACATTGTGTTGCTAATTCGATGAATTTATTTAATTGCTGGGTTTTGTCTTTACCCAATTCAATAGCGTCCATTTAAAAACTCCTGACTTGAATTGATATCTCTATTATAATCATTTTTCCAAAAATAAAAAACTTTACTATTAATATTGATTTATGTAATATTGAAGCTAATCAAAAGGGGGAAGCGAGGAGATAGATTGAAAAGACTAAAATGGCTTGCTGCGATTGTCTTGCCACTGGTTGCTTTGATGTGGTTTGTACCTGTAACAACACACGCAGAAAGCACCAATCCAACACCTACCAAAGAGTATGTTGTTGATGACTATGCCAATATATTGACTGATAAGACAAAACAATTGGTAATTAACAAGGAAAAAGAATATCAAAAAACTAAAACACAACCACAGATAGTTGTGATGACCGTCAAATCTACCGGGAATCAAGATATCGATGGTTATTCGGATAGCTTGTTAGATAATGCTAGATGGAAGTTTGGTAAGAAGGGGCTAGATAATGGGGTGTTAATCTTGTTTGCCCAAAACGGTGGAAAGAATAACGTTCGAATTTCTACTGGATATGGGGTTGAAGATATTCTCCCAGATGCCACCACCAATCAAATCCTACAGTCGAATAAATCACTACTAAAATCTAGTAGCAATGATGAAATCAACCAGGGGTTACAAAATACTTTTAACCAAGTGGCATCAATTTTAGATAAACGTTATGCCAACAAGTCATTAAGCGATGCCAAGGCTGAGAGAAACAAAAATTCCAATAATTCATTGGCCGGCATTTTATTGATAATCGTTATTATCGTTATTGTTGGAACCGCGATTTGGGTTGTAAAAAGTAACGGTAACGACGATGATGATCACCGCGGAGGTGGAGGCTCAGGTCGACGTGATTCAAGCGATGCGTTCTTATTAGGGGCATTGCTTGGTGGACTAGGCGGTCCTAGAGGTGGCTCATTTGGTGGCGGATCATCAGGTGGATTCACTTCCTCTGGCGGCGGTGGAAACTTTGGGGGCGGAGGTTCCTCAATTTAAATTAAGGAGATAAATTATGATTGAAAATAAACCATTTTATAAAAAAGGCTGGTTCATATCACTAGCAGTTGTTGTCATTTTATTATTTGTTTTAATCGGTGGCTTCATCAAGTCATCAAACAGCATGGCTACCAGCGAACAAGGCGTTGAAGAACAATTAGGTCAAGTCCAAACAGTACTACAACGTCGTGCTGACTTAATCCCTAACTTGGTCAACGCCGTTAAGGGTCAACAAAAACAAGAAAAATCAGTATACAGTGACATTACTAAGGCTCGTACTCAATACTACAATGCCAAGAACCAATACAATAATGCCAACTCAACATCTGATAAGGTAAACGCATTGAACTCACAAGAACGTTCATTGAACATTTTAGTTGGTTCAATTAAGGAAGCATATCCAAACCTTGCTTCTAACTCAAACATGCAAACATTGATGGTTCAACTAGAAGGTAGTGAAAACCGTATCAGCGTTGAAAGAAACAGATACAACCAAGCTGCTAGAGCTTACAATGATAAGCTTGTTAAGTTCCCTGGATCACTTGTAGCTAGCATGACTGGTCACAAGAAAGTGAACTACTTTACAGCTGATTCAAACGCCCAAAACGCGCCATCAGTTAACTTTTAAAATATAAGAATTGACGAAGAGGTTAGATTATTCATCTAATCTCTTTTTAATTTTAATGATATAATCTTTAAAGAATAAATTTTTAAGGATGTTTTTATGAAAAATAAAGTAAAACTGACGGCAGCAGGTAATACAGCGTTAATCATTGCCTTGTTTGCCGTCTTATCAGTTATGAGTTCATACATATTATTAAAATCTCATTTTGTCGGAACTTCGATTGATATCGTATTTCACTGGTCTCGAATCTATGAAATTAAAAACTCAATTTTAAACGGAAATGGATTATTTTTACCGGTGGCACTGAATAAGTTTAACGAAAGTGGATCAGCAGTAATGACGATGTATCCATATCTAAACTTAATGCCGGTGGTGTTGCTTTCATTCGTGGTAAAATCATTTGTCCATTTGGTATATATCACGTTTATTTTAAGAAACTTCTTGTCATTGCTAGTAGCTTTCTTTGCTTGTTATAGCTTCAATAAAAACAAGTGGGTTAGTTTTGTTTTTTCAATCAGCTACGTGTTATCGACAATGACACTATTTTATAGTTTCATATTGATGGATATGGGGGTATCATCATCGCTAATCTTTATTCCATT
>CAMLMR010000021.1 GCA_946481335.1 uncultured Lactobacillus sp.
GCATGTGGTGTTCCACGTGAAACATTTGACTTTGAATACCGTGATGACAAGCAAAGCTACCACGCAGATACCTCCATTACACCTAAGCAATTTTTTGATAAATACTTCGAAATTGATTTAGATGATTACGTTGTTTTGGGTAATTATCCAAACCGTAAAATGGAACAATTATTCCGTAACAAGGCGGGGCAAAACATCGTTGGTGGTCGCGAAGTTGAATTCTTAAACATGCCAATGGACGTGCTAAAAAACGCTGCCATTGCACAATTAAAAGATGGTGAAACTGTCTGGTTTGCCAACACAGTGACTGAACAATCTGACCGTCAAAATGGGCTTTTAGACGATAATTTATACCGTCGTGCCGAATTGTTTGATATTGATATGAACATGGATAAGGCACAACGTTTAGACTACTACGACAACATTCCTAACCATGCGATGACACTAACTGGTGTCGACATTGTCGACGACAAACCAACTAAGTGGAAGGTCGAAAATTCCTGGGGTGAAAAGGTCGGCGAAAAGGGTTACTTCGTAATGGCTGATAACTGGATGGACAACAATGTCTTTGAAGTTATCGTCAACAAGAAGTACCTAACCGATTCACAAAGACAATTACTAGAACAAACCCCAGTCGATTTAGACCCATGGGCAGCGGTATAAGGAGGACGTAGATAATGACTGAAACAAAGATTACCGAACAAGACCTAAAAGAATTACGTGCGGCCTACGATGAAAATCCTACTAATGCGATTTTAGAAAGAACCGTTACACAAAATGGAATTGGCAATGTTTCATATGATGAAACAGCCACTGAAAAATTAAATCCAGTATTTTCTGTCGAAGTGAAGACTGGTAAGGTATCCAACCAAAAACAATCCGGTCGCTGCTGGATGTTTGCGTTATTGAACACCTTAAAGCACCAAATTGGCGCTAAATACAACGTCAAAGACTTCGAACTATCACAAAACTATTTATTCTTCTGGGATAAGATTGAACGTGCTAACATCTTTTATGATCGAATCATTAACACTGCTGATAAGCCATTAGATGACCGTACCGTTCAATACTTTCTAGAAGTAGGTCCTGGAGCAGATGGTGGCCAATGGGCAATGGCTGTATCACTAGTGCAAAAATATGGTGTTGTGCCAACTACTGCGTTTAGTGAAACCAACGTTTCTGAAAGCACAGGTGATTTGAAATCAATTTTAAATTACAAGCTTAGAAATGATGCGTTAAAACTACGTAATATGGTAAACGACGGTGTGTCTGAAGAAGACATCCACGACGCCAGAGAACAAATGTTGGCAGAAGTTTACAAGATTGCTGCGTACTCACTTGGCGTACCTCCAAAGACTTTTGACTTCGAATACAGGGATGATAACGACAATTACCATATTGATCGTGATTTAACTCCTAAGGCATTCTATGAAAAGTACTTATCAGATGCTGACTTGGATGACTATGTTGTCTTAAGTAATGCCCCTGATAAGGAATACGATAAGATGTATCGTTTGTCCGCCCAAGAAAACGTGGTTGATGGTAGAAAGATTGAGTTCTTAAACCTACCAATGGAAGACCTAAAAAATGCCGCCATCGCTCAATTAAAGGATGGACAAGCCGTTTGGTTTGCTAACGATATTGCACGTCAATCAGACCGTCAAAAAGGCTTCTTAGCCGAAAATCTATACCATTACGACGAACTTTTCGACGTTGATTTATCAATGAGCAAAAAAGAACGTCTTCAATACCATGAAGCTAACGTTTCACATGCGACTGCATTAACTGGTGTTGATTTAGTGGATGACAAACCAATCAAATGGAAGGTGGAAAATTCATGGGGATCCAAGAATGGAATCAACGGATATTTCATCATGGACGATGGTTGGATGAACGAATATGTATATGAAATTGTAATAAATAAAAAATATTTATCTAATGATAAAAGCGCGCTGTTAAGCCAATCTCCGGTCGAATTAGCCCCTTGGGATTCATTAGAATAAAATTAAAGTGTTGCAATTTTTCTAATAAGGTATTAACATAAGTGACAATCAAATAAGACGTTGAACAGGAATTTTAATTAGTCAGTGTTTCACAGGAAGCTCACGGTTATGAGAGTGAGTATCACGGTAATTAAATCGTACCTGAGAGTCATTTTTCGAAATGAGTAGAAAAAATCGTAGGCGGCGTTAACGCTGAAGTTATTATAACTTCTCGAGCTAGTATTCGTGAGAATTCTAGGAATTGAGGTGGCACCGCGATTTATTCGTCCTCTTGGATATCTTATCCAAGGGGATTTTTTTATACCCAAAAATAAATAAAGATTTAAAAACAGTGATTAGGAATTTTAATTAATTCAGTCATTTACAGAGAACTTAGTAAAGCCGGGTGAGAGCTAAGGATGACATTAATTAAATCGTACCTATGAGTTTGAATTCGAAATGAGTAGAATTCACCGTTAACGCGTTATCGTTAAAGTTTGTATGAACTTTATGAGCTGATGTTCGTGAGAATGTCAGAAACTGAGGTGGAACCACGATTAGTCGTCCTCTAGGATTTATTCCTAGGGGACTTTTTTTATATAAATATTTGCATGATGATCAAGAATTTAATCAAACCAATCATTTACAGAGAAATTAACGTTGATGAGAGTTAATAATGACATTTGATTAATCGTACTTGTGAGTGAGCTTCGAAACGAGTAGAAGCAAACGTAGGCGGCGTTAACGCGGAAGTCATTGACTTTATGAGCTAGCATTCGCGAGGGTGTTAGGAAGTGAGGTGGTACCGCGGTTACATCGTCCTCTATAGAAATTAAAATTTCATTGTTTATATACAAAAAGGAGGATGTTTCACATGAAACAATCAAAGAAAATCGTTTTAGCATATTCCGGAGGATTAGATACATCAGTTTCAATCGCATGGTTAATTGAACAAGGTTTTGACGTAATTGCCTGCTGCATTAACGTAGGTGAAGATTACGGGGAACATAAAGATTTAAACCAAATTAAAGAAAAAGCATTAAAGGTTGGTGCCATTAAGTCATACGTTGTTGATGCACTAGACGAATTCGCAGAAGACTTCTTACTAACTGCATTAGACGCTAATGCAATGTATGAAGGGCAATACCCATTGAGCTCAGCCCTATCTCGTCCTTTAATGAGTCAAAAGCTAGTTGAAATTGCTCACCAAGAAGGTGCCGAATACATCTGTCACGGATGTACTGGTAAAGGAAACGATCAAGTTCGTTTCGATGTTGCTATCCATTCTCTAGATCCAAAATTGACAGTGGTTACTCCAGTTCGTCAATGGCACTGGAACAGAGAAGAAGAAATTGAATTTGCTAAGAAACACAATATCGATATTCCAATTGATTTAGATTCTCCATACTCAATCGATGCAAATATCTGGGGACGTGCTAACGAATGTGGTGTTCTAGAAAATCCATGGAACCAAGCACCAGAAGATGCCTTTGATATTACTAAACCAATCGAAGAAACTCCTGACCAACCAGAATTCATGGACATCTCTTTCAAACAAGGTAAACCAGTTGCAGTTAATGGCGTTGAAATGAGCTTCGTTGATGTCATCAAAAAGGTTAACATCAGAGCCGGTGAACATGGTGTCGGTCGTATTGATCACATCGAAAACCGTCTAGTTGGAATCAAATCCAGAGAAGTATACGAAGCACCGGGTGCTACCGTATTACTAAAGGCCCACAAGGCAATGGAAAACCTAACTATGGAAAGAGATTTAGCTCACTTCAAGCCAATGATTGAACAACAAATCGCTAACCTTACTTACAACGGTTTATGGTTCTCACCATTGATGAAGTCACTAAAGGCATTTATCCAATCATCACAAGGCACAGTGAGTGGAACAGTTAAAGTGAAGTTATTCAAGGGTAACGTTTACGTAGTCGCTTCTAAGTCAGAAGAATCACTATACGACGAAGACCTAGCTACTTACACTGCAGCCGATTCATTCGATCAAAATGCTTCAGTTGGTTTCATCAAACTATGGGGACTACCTACTCAAGTTGCTTCACAAGTAAAACAAAAAAACTTACAAAAGAACTTCATGAAAGACGTTATGAAGACACAAACAAAGGAAAAGGTACTAGTTGAAAACAAGTTAGAAGGTGAATCTAATGAGTGAGAAACTATGGGGCGGTCGTTTTAACGGCGACGCCAACGACTTGTTCTTGAGGCTCGGCGCCTCAATCAATGTTGATATCAAGATGGCAAACGAAGATATCGAGGGATCAATCGCCCACGTCACAATGTTGAGCCACGTTGGTATCGTCACAGAGGCCGAAAAAGAACAAATCGTGAATGGTTTAAAAGAAATTAAAGAAGAATTCAATGAAGGCAAACTTCAATTCAGTTATCAAAACGAAGACATTCATATGAATGTTGAAACAGTGCTAACTGAAAAGATTGGTGCGGTAGCTGGTAAGCTACACACCGCGCGTTCAAGGAATGATCAAGTGGCATTAGACTTTCATTTATACCTAAAGAAAAGGTTGCCACAAATCATCGCACTAATTAGGAGTTTCCAAAGTGAATTGGTTAACCTGGCCGATGAAAATCTAGAAACCATCATGCCGGGATACACCCATTTACAACACGCTCAACCAATCTCATTTGCCCATTACCTAATGGCCTACTACGAAATGTTTGACCGTGATGCTGACAGGTTCGAGTTCAATCAAAAGCATACTAATATGTCACCAATCGGTTCAGCAGCATTAGCGGGAACTACCTTTCCAATCGATCCACATTTTACAGCTAATGAATTAAACCTAGATGCTCCTTACAACAATTCTATTGATGCCGTATCAGATAGGGATTTCGCCATTGAATTTTTAAGCAATGCCTCAATTCTAATGATGCATTTATCAAGACTATGCGAAGAAATTTGCTTATGGTCTAGCTACGAATTCAAATACGTCGAACTATCAGATGCCTTCAGTACTGGAAGCTCAATCATGCCACAAAAGAAGAACCCCGACATGTGTGAACTAATTAGGGGTAAAACCGGAGTGGTCTACGGCCACCTAAACGCCTTACTAGCGACAATGAAGTCATTGCCCTTGGCATACAACAAGGATTTACAAGAAGACAAAGCAGGCGTGTTTGATACAGTTGAAAACATCGAACCAATCCTACAATTAATGACTGAAATGATTGCGACAATGCAGGTCAATAAAGATAGGATGCTACAAGCGGTCGAAAAAGACTTTTCAAACGCAACTGAATTAGCTGATTACCTATCAGCAAAGGGACTACCATTTAGACAAGCTCACCGTATCACAGGTGAACTGGTCGCTAAATGTATCAACGAAAATTGTTACTTACAGGATCTATCATTAGAACAACTACATAACTATTCAGACTTATTTGAAGAAGACATATACGAAGATTTGAAACCACACGTCGCAATTCAAAGAAGAAAGAGTTATGGGTCAACCGGTTTTAATGAAGTCCATAAACAGATTGAAAAAGCGAAAGAAAAACTAAAGGGAGAAATGAATCATGAAGAATAAAATGAAACATTCCGTGCTAATTACCATGTTGCTAATGATTGCAACACTATTCGTGACAGCATTCACTGTCCCAAGTGTTCAAGCATCAGCTTCTGATACTTCACTACAACAAATTAAACAAAAAGGATACATCGTAATGGGAACCGCTCCAGATTATCCTCCATATGAATTTATTGGAAAAGATAACGGTACATCTAAGGTATACGGTGCCGATATCGAATTAGGAAAAGCGATTGCCAAAGACATGGGAGTAAAGCTAAAAGTTAAATCGATGGGATTTGACTCATTACTAGTAGCTCTACAAACCAAAAAGGTTGATATGGTCATTGCAGGGATGAACGAAACCCCACAAAGAGCCAAGAGTGTTGATTTCAGTAAGACATACTTCTCATCAGGTATGAGTCTGGTATTAAGCAGTTCAGACAAGAAAATTAAGTCATACAAAGACTTACAAGGTAAGACAGTTGGTGCTCAAATCGGATCAGTTCAATATGATTCCGTAAAGAAGGGAATCAAGAACATTAACCTAAAGGGAATGGAAAACATTAACGATTTAATCTTGGCATTGAAGTCAGGCAAGATTGAAGCCATTCCACTAGATACTGCTGTAGCCCAAGCATACGCTGCCCACAACCCGGGTTTAAAGATTATTGATGCTAAGATGCCTGGACAAGAAAACCTAAACAAGATTGCCTTCTTCAAGGGTGCTACTAGTCTAGAAAACGCTGCTAACAAGACAATTGACAAGGTTAACAAGGACAACCTATATAACAAGAAATTCGTTCCAGAAGCAGCAAAACACATCACTAACAACAAGTCACAATCACAATTAGAAACAATGTGGCAATACAAGAGTTTCTTCATTTCAGGAATTGAAGATACAATGATCATTTCAGTGGTATCAGTATTCTTTGGTATCATTCTAGGGGTAATCTTTGCGCTAATGAGATTAAGTCACAACTTGCTATTACATTCAATCGCCGTTTGCTACATCGAATTCATTCGTGGAACACCTCAATTAGTTCAAATTATGTTCATCTACTTCGGTCTTGGAACTGTCGTTAACGTTCCAGCGCTAACTTCAGGAATTATCGCCATTTCGATTAACTCCGGGGCCTACGTCGCCGAAATTATCAGAGGGGGAATTAATTCAATTTCTGATGGTCAAAGCGAAGCCGCATTATCACTTGGTTTATCCAAGAAACAATCAATGCAATACATCGTGTTACCTCAAGCGTTCAAGAACATTTGGCCTGCATTGGGTAACGAATTAGTAACCTTGATCAAGGATAGTTCACTAGCATCCGTAATCGGGGTTGGAGAACTAATGTATCAAATGAGAGCTGTTCAAGCAGATACCTACCTAGGTGTCGCCCCAATCGCTGTCATTATGATTATTTACTTCGTAATTACATTTACAATTTCTAGAATCATGAAACACTTAGAAGGGAAGATTAGCCATGGAACCAATGATTAAAATTGAAAATTTAACCAAAAAATTCAAAAATAATACCATCTTTTCTGACATTAACGCTGAAGTGCACAAAGGTGAAGTTATCTCACTTTTAGGCCCTTCTGGTGCCGGTAAGAGTACTTTCCTTCGTTGCATTAATATGCTAGGTGAACCAACTTCTGGAAAGATTTTATTGGATGGTAAAGATCTAGTAACTAGTTCTGAAAAGGAACTAATTCAATTAAGAACCCACATCGGTATGGTGTTTCAAAGCTTTAACTTATTTGAAAACAAGACAGTTATTGATAACATCACACTAGCACCTATCAAGGTTAAAGGGATGAGTAAGGAAGACGCTGAAGAAAAGGCACATGAATTACTTAAGACCGTTGGCCTAGATGATAAAGCAGACGTTTATCCAGACAGCCTATCAGGTGGACAAGCACAACGTATCGCAATCGTACGTGCACTAGCCATGGATCCTGAAGTAATTCTATTTGATGAACCAACTTCAGCATTGGACCCAGAAAAAGTTGGTGAAGTGCTAAGTGTTATGCAAGACTTAGCTAAGAAGGACATGACCATGATTATCGTTACTCATGAAATGGAATTCGCTAAGAATGTTTCAGACCAAATTTGGTTTATGGATGAAGGAAAAATTCAAGAAAAACAAGCTCCTGAAGATTTCTTCGCAAATCCTAAAACCGCTAATGCCCAACGTTTTTTAAGTAAAATGATTTAATCTGTTTATAAATACGTAAAAAGACCAACATAAATGTTGGTCTTTTTGATTATTCCCATTTTATTTTGTACAATAAAGCTAAACATGACACATTTTGAATTAATCCGAGGAGGAAATCAATTGTCTAAACGTTTTAAATTAGTAGAAGAATCATTTACAGGAGTATCCATTTATATCGACCAAAGAACTGGTGTTGAATACGGTGGATATGGAAGTACATTAACTCCGCTACGCAACCCTGACGGAACTTTGTTTGTTGATGAATCTGAAATCGATCAAGATTACGAACACAAAGAAAAATAAACGGGGGAATATGAAACCATGTTTTTATGGATTCACTTAGCTTTTGCGGTATTACTAATTGGTTTAGTGATTACTGCGCTATGCAAAAAGAATAACTTTAAGCCTTACATGATTGCTACTAGAGCATCTTATCTAGTGTTCATCGTGACGGGAATTGTACTATTTAGTAAGGCCTTTGAACGCGATGCCATGTTCACGATTCTAAAGGTTCTATCAGCCATTTTCTTAATTGGTTTGATTGAAATGGCCTATGCCCAAAAGACTAAAAAGTCGTTAACTGTTGGATTGGTGATGAGCCTAATCCTAGTTTTCGCACTAGTGATTGTGATTGGATTAATCGTCGCCGGCGGTCGTCCTTTCATTCATTTCATTTAAATATTATTATCGCAGAATCTGCGTATCTAAAAAGAGAGTGAACAATGATGTTCACTCTCTTTTTTATTGGTTGTCGCTGCCAGATAGGGATGGATGTTGTAATTGATAGCTTGTTGCTTCAAATAAGGAGTGGGTGGCTTCCCAAATCTTTTTAGCGACGTAAGTGTTATTCATGGTGTATAGATGAATGCCATCAACACCATTGGAAACTAAATCAACGATTTGATCGACCGCATAGGCGATTCCGGCATCACGCATTGCTTCTTTGTTGTTGGCGTATTTATTAATGATGTCGACAAACTTTCTGGGCATTTCAATTCCTGATAATTCTGTAATGTGTTTAATCTGATTACAGTTAGTACAGGGCATGATGCCGACTTCGACTGGTACGTTAATGCCGGCCAGTTTCAAACGTTGTCGAAAGTCATAGAACGCTTGGTTATCGAAGACCATTTGGGTGATTAGATGACCGACACCGTTGTCTACTTTTTCCTTTAAATGAAGGGTGTCATCCACTAAATCAACTGATTCGGGATGCTTTTGAGGATAGCAGGCGCCACTGATGTCAAAATCACCTTGTTGTTTGATGAATTCAGCCAGCTCTGAAGCGTGGTTAAAATCACCAACTGGCGTTTCATCAGGATTGATATCACCACGAAGGGCTAAGACGTTATTAATATTATTTTGTTTTAATTGCTTTAGAAATTCAGCAACGTCTTTCTTTGATCGATAGATTCCCGGAATATGTGCCACTGCGGGGATGTTCAAATCGTTTTGAATCATGCTGGATAATTCCAAAGCGTTATTATTTTGTGATCCGCCAGCACCTAAGGTAATGGAAATGAAATCCGGTTTGATTCGTTTAATTCCGGTGAGGGCGTTCACTAATTTTTTGGTGCCTTCTGGTGTCTTGGGCGGGTAAACCTCAAGTGAGAACACCGTTTTGTTCTTAAATGTATCTTTTAAACTCATGTTATCCCAACTCTCCGCGTTTTTGTTGAACAGCGGCGATGAAGTTCTTTAGACTAGCGAATGATTCTGATTCACCACGGGTCTTTAGACCACAGTCCGGGTTGATCCAAACCTTACTTTCGTGAAGCTTAGCTAGGATGTCACTGATAACGTTGTAGATTTCAGATTGACTAGGGACACGTGGAGAG
The DNA here is from genome assembly GCA_946481335.1 of uncultured Lactobacillus sp. Lineage (GTDB taxonomy): Bacteria > Bacillota > Bacilli > Lactobacillales > Lactobacillaceae > Apilactobacillus. Next base: position 9,582 of record CAMLMR010000021.1, read on the forward strand.
TGAATATCGTAAACTCCAGGGCCGACTTCTGTTTCAAAGTTATTTGATTTTAATTTATCGATGATTGATAAATCAGAACGTGATGCTTCGAATGAAATAACATCGGCATCCATGTTATCGATGGCTTTGATGATGTCATTGAATTCGCTGTAGCACATATGAGTGTGGATTTGAGTAGTTGGTTGGACTTTGCTGTGAACCAATTTGAATGCTGGGATTGCCCAGTCTAGGTATTCTTTGTACCAGTCACTCTTACGTAGTGGAAGCTTTTCACGTAAGGCAGCTTCATCGATTTGAATAATCTTGATGCCATGTTTTTCAAGATCTAATACTTCATCTTGGATTGCTAAGGCGATTTGGGTTACTGATTCCTTTGCAGGAATATCTTCACGTGGGAATGACCAGTTGAAGATTGTAACGGGACCTGTAAGCATTCCCTTAACTGGTTTGTCAGTTAAACTTTGGGCGTATGTAGAAGCGGCAACTGTAATTGGGTTTCTACGACTAACGTCACCCCAGATGATTGGTGGTTTAACGGCACGGGTACCGTATGATTGAACCCAAGCCTTCTTGGTAAATGCAAAACCTTCTAGGTTTTCACCGAAGTATTCCACCATGTCATTTCGTTCGTATTCACCGTGGACTAAGACGTCAAAACCGGCTTCTTCTTGCCATTCGATGATGCGCTTAATCTTATCCTTATTGAATTGATCGTATTGATTCTTATCAATTTCATGGTGTTTGTATAGTGAACGGTTCTTTCTAACATCCTTTGTTTGTGGGAATGAACCGATGGTAGTAGTTGGAAGATCTGGTAAGTGGAATTCATCTTTTTGGATGGTTTCACGTTCTAATCGACTTGGTAATCTGGTGTAATCAGCATCAGATAAAGCGTTGATACGCTTAGTAACCGCTGGATCCTTTGGATGGTTAACGTTCTTAAATAATGCTTCATTAGCATCTAGAAGGGCAGTGTTGTGATTGAAAAAGATTTCATCCAATTCGCGTAATTCGTCTAGTTTTTGGTATGCAAAAGCGAGGTGTTGTTTTAGTTCTGGGTTTAATTCGGTTTCATTTTCAACCGTGTATGGCACATGAAGTAGTGAACAAGAAGTTGAAATGACAATGTTTTTAACCGGTAAACTCTTTAATAGTTCAATGGTCTTCTTGTATTCGTTACGCCAGATGTTTTTACCATTAACAACCCCGGCAAATAGTACCTTGTCGTCAGAAAAACCGTATTTTTTGATTAAATCCAAGGTTTGTTTGCCTTCCAAGAAGTCCAAACCAAGACCATTGAATGGTAGTTTGATTAAGTCTTCGTAGATATCACGAACATCGCCAAAGTATGTTTGGAGATTAATCTTAAAGTCGTGAGGAATTGCTAGAATGCGAGTGTATAGGTCATCGAATAATTTCTTGTCTTCGGCACTTAGATCAAAGACTAGGGATGGTTCATCAATTTGTAGCCACTTGATGTCGATGCCGTTTAAACGTTTGAAGATATCCTTGTACGCTTCAACGATTGGTTCAATAAAGTCTTGCGCTGATTTTGCACCAACGTATCTGCTTAACTTAAGAATGGTAAATGGACCAATTAATGAAGCCTTAACGTTACTGTGTTTAGCAACTGCCTTTTTCACATCGTCGAAGAATCTAGTTTCAACTAGCTTAATTTCTGTATCATCGTCGATTTCTGGGACGATGTAGTGGTAGTTAGTGTTGTACCACTTTTTCATTGGTAGGGCCTTAACGGAATGGTTATCATCTTGGTAACCACGCGCTTGGGCGAAGTATTCATCTAATTGGTTTAAACCTAAATCAGAATAGCGTTTAGGGGTGATGTTTAATAGGGTAGTGGCGTCTAAGACATTATCAAAGAATGAAAAATCACCGGAGCTGATTAGGCCTAATTTGGCGTCTGCTTGAATTTGCCAATTCTTTTCTTTTAGTTCATCGGAAATCTTTAGTAATTCGTCTTGATCGATTTCTTTTTTCCAATATTTTTCTGTTGCGCGTTTTAATTCACGATTTTCCCCAATTCGTGGGAATCCAATAATACTTGTACTCATAATGTTACCTCCTCAGGTAAATAAAAATTTATTTGATGGGTGAATAAAAAAATCCCGCAGTCTATGTAGACTACGGGACGAAATCTTCGTGTTACCACCCTGATTTTGTAATACATCGCTGCATCACACTCAATAAGTACTTCATAAGAAATACTCCTACGCGATAACGGGCGTACCCGAACGCCGTTTGTCAAAGACTCACGACGATAGATAATTCCTAGACCATTTTCAGTTTTCTTACGTGCTTTTTCTCAGCGCAATCAAAGCTCTCTGTAAACGTTTGATAAACTTACTTATCTGCTCAATATCTATTTACTTAGATGATGTAAATTGGTTCAACCAATTAATGTAAAAGGTAGTGGCATCCGTATGCCAGGTGTTGATGGGTTGATTTTGATTGTCAAAGTAGTTGTTTGGTTTTTGCGTATCCAAACCATTTTTGATATCGCGAAAATACTCATCAGCTAAAGTTTTCGTCCCGTATTCAAGATGACCAGTGACGTAGTATGAATTAGTGTTTGAATCAAAAATTAAAGTGGCGCCGATGGTGTCGTTTCCGGCTAGCACCGTCGCCTTGACGTTATTTCTTGGAATAGTGAAGTAACGAGATTGAGGCATTGTAATTCCATTAGTCGTATAAACCCCGTAAATCTTTTGGCCTAACTGTTTGCCGGTTAAAACACCATCGATTGTTCCAGCAGACCAAGCGGCCCAGCAACTGAATAGGCATGTGTCCACATGGGTCTTACGCCAATTGATGAAATCAACGAATTCATTCCAGTAGTCGACCTCATTAAAATGTTTTCTATCTAGTGGTGCGCCGGTAACAATTAAGGCATCAAAATGATCGTCGAAAATATCTTTAGTAGTAATATATTTTTCGATAATTTCTGGATCGAAGTGTTTGATGTGGTGACTGGCCATGCGACAGAAGTTTAGATTAATGTTTAAGTCGGTTTGTTGAAGCAAATCAATAATTTGGTGTTCTGTTTCAAGCCGGTTCGGCATTAGGTTTAACACCAAGATATCTAGGGAATCATCAATTTTTTGATGACTATTTTGTGAATAGCCAGATAGGATGTTTATACAACCCATAGGCCTTACCTCCTTTAAATTTTTCTAACAAAAAAAGCTCTCGCTCCATGTATAAATACATGGGACGAAAGCTTTCGCGGTACCACCCAACTTCGCTTTATTATTGCTAATAAAGCCTCAACGACACTAACATGTCTGGGAAGGTATCGGTTCCTACCGGATTTCTAGCTTGCACTATCGATCATGACTCAGAGCTCATCTGTGACTCACAATCAATTGCACCTTTTCACTATCTGATGCTCACTTTGAATCGATCGCTTTGAGTTACTCTTCTCTTCAACGCCTGAAATATTTAAGTTGCTTTGAATAATAGTCCTAGTTTTTTCTAATGTCAACAGTTAAATTAAAATTTTATTAGAAAAAGATTAATGAAAATATTTTTAAAAAAGTTTATATACTATCTTTTAGTCACTTTTTTTGTATCAAAAATTAGAATATCTGGTTTGACAAACAAAATTTAACGAGTAAACTTCGAGACAATCAAAATAACCAAAAAACTTTGCAGAGATGAGTAAGATTTATAAGCCTCAATAGAGAGCCGATGGTTGGTGAAATTCGGTGTGGTGGAGAATCTGAAAATGGTCTTTGATTACAGTAATTAGGCAATCTTTGGTAAGTCTAATTCGGGTGCGCCCGTTACCGCGTCAGAGTATCTTAATCATCTGACCTCTATGATTAACGTACTTGTTGAGTAGTAGTCAGTGATGGCTGCTTAAATTCAGGGTGGTAACACGTGCTGACGTCCCGTAGTCTCTTTGAGACTACGGGATTTTTTATTTCTTTAAATTTGAAAGGATGATTAATTATGACAGGTTTTAACACCAAATTAGTTTATGGTCGAGGATTAAATAATCTTCACGATAACTGTACGGGCGCAGTGAATGTTCCGTTATACCAATCCACTACATACGCCTTTAAAGATATCGATGGGGAAAATAAGTATGACTATTCACGTTCTCTAAACCCCACAAGAGAGTACTTAGAAAAGCAAATTGCATGCCTAGAAGATGCCAAACACGGCTTTGCTTACGCTTCCGGAAGTGCCGCAATTCACGCTGTGTTTACGCTATTTAGACCTGGCGATCACATCGTCGTTAGTAAAAATATTTACGGTGGAACTTTCCGTTTGATTAACGATTATTTAAAAAAATTGGATATCGAATTTACCCAAGTCGATACACAGGATTTATCCGATGTCGAAAGTGCGATTAAGCCTAACACCAAGGCAATTTATTTTGAAACTATCGACAATCCATTCATGAAGGTCACTAGTGTGAAACATATTGCTGAAATCGCCCACAAACATGGCATTTTCACAATCGTTGATAACACATTTTTAACCCCATATTTACAACAAGCATTGAACTTGGGGGCAGACATTGTCATCCATTCAGCTACTAAATATCTTGGTGGTCATTCCGACGTGATTGCCGGACTCGTCGTTACCAATAACGATGAAGTGGCTGATAAATTATATTTTTGTCAAAACGCAGTTGGCGGCATCTTATCACCAGAAGACTGTATGTTAGTAATTCGTGGAATTAAGACATTATCAGTTCGTCTGGATAGACATATTCAAAACGCCCAAAAAGTACTGGAATATTTAGATTCTAAGACTGATGAAATTAAACACATTTATTACCCTGGTCGTGCTGGCAATGAGACCGACGAAATTGCTAGAACCGAACTCAATGGATACGGTGGCGTTATTACTTTTGAACTAAATGACAACGTCGATCCAAAGACCTTTGTGAACAGTCCGGAATTAATCTGGTTAGCGGTAAGTCTAGGCTCCGTTGAAAGTTTAATTGAACTTCCATACTACATGACCCATGCAGAATTACCAGTTGAAGAACGCAATAAAGTTGGCATCACTCCTCAACTAGTCCGTTTGTCAGTTGGTCTAGAGGACCCAGAGGATTTGATTGCTGATTTAGAGCAAGCTTTAGCTAAGGCGAAAAAATTAACCGCGGTAGAATCCGCGAAATAAGATATAATAAAGCCAAAGCAAAAAAGGAGGCTTGCACTATGAAAATTGCAATCTTAGGTCACGGTACCGTCGGAAGTGGAGTCTTAAAGATTATTCAAGACAGCGCTTTGCATCCATTTGAAAAAGATTTATCAGTCAAATATGTATTTGTTCGTCCGGAAAAAGTTGATCAAAACGAACTATTTGTGGATGATTACGCGACGATTTTAAATGATGAAGAAGTCGATGTAGTCGTGGAAGTATTAGGTGGATTAGAACCGGCCAAGACAATGATCATCGATGCGTTAAAACATGGTAAGAACGTTGTGACAGCTAACAAGGCGGTCGTGGCGAGAAACTTAAAGGAATTTGATGAAATCGCAGAAGAAAATGGTGTAAAGTTCTACTTTGAATCAGCCGTAGGTGGTGGAATCCCATGGATTATTAATTTGGAAAGAGCACTTCGCATCGACCAAATTGATTCCATTCACGGCATCCTAAATGGAACTAGTAACTACATTTTGGATACCATGACTAAGACTGGTCAAAGTTTCGATAAGGTCCTAAAAGATGCCCAAGACTTGGGATATGCAGAAGCCGATCCGAGTGCAGATATCGATGGATATGATATCGAAAATAAATTATGTATTAGTGTGGATATTGCCTATAACACCTTCGTTAAACCAGGTGACCACCTATTAAAATTCGGGATTAGAAATATTACCGACGAAGATATTAAGTACTTCAAAAAACACAATTTAATCGTGAAATTACTAGGTCGTAGTTTCAAGAAAAATAATAGTTTTAACTTTGTGGTCGAACCAACTTTATATACACCTGGCCAAATTGAAGCCGGAATCCATGACAACTACAATTTTGTAGGATTACGTGGAACTACCATTGGTAAACTAACCTTTAATGGACAGGGTGCTGGAGAATTTCCAACCGCGCATGCGTTAGTCCAAGACATCTTAGATTTAAAGGCTAACAATGTGCACCTAAAACGTGATTTCACCGAAGAATTTTCTTTGGATAACACTACCAAGAAAAAGAATTACGTTGTTAGAACCAGCGCAAATTTAAAAGCAAAGCTACCAGAATATGATATTCAAAAAGATGGCAATTACTACCATATTGCCGCAATTGACACCCAAAAGATTCATGACGTTGTAAGTGAACTAACTAGTGAGGATAAAGGAATTTTCTTTGCCTGCATTAGTGGTGGAGCATATAATCCATGGATTGCAAAATAAAAAGAGCGCCTATATTAGGCGCTCTTATTTGTTTTCTTATTCAAAATCTTGTAATGCAAGTTCTGCATATGTTAGACGGGCGAAAGTATCATCAGTTGATACACCAGCGTTTTCAAACATGTTTGCGAATAAAACATATTTTGGTTGATCGCTGTATTCACCAGTGATTTCAATCAAACGTTGTAGTTGATTGGTACGGTTTGCTAAATCATCGATGTGGTTTAGTTCCAAATCATTCTTAGCTGCATCGTAAATAATCTTGTAAGCTTCGGTATTAGTTAATAAATCTAATGCCTTAACTTGCTTCATAAAGTTATCAAATTGTGCATCTGATAATTGTTCTTTAACGTAATGTAAATCAACGATTTCATCGCTAAAGTCTTTTGCCCATTCGTTAATAATAGGTCTTAGTTGTATGTCTGACATTGTTAAAAAATCCTCTCCTAATTCAGATAATGCGTTTAGATTATTCTAGTACAAACATCTAAAAACGTGTGTAGTTTTTTCATTTATAATGTCATTAAATGGGGGTTACTGAAAAAATTTCATGTAACACCTATGATAGTATCTCACATAAGGGATGGTAATTGCAAAAATATAGAAACATTTACGAAAAATTAGACTTTTAGTTTGACAATTATTATAAAAAGATTAAAATACGATTAAAGATAAATACAAAAGCGAAGAATAGAAAGAGTAATTTCGGACCACGTTTTTAGAGAGATTCCGTTTGGTGAAAGGGATTAACAATGTTTGAAATGAAAATCATCTATGAGCTGCCAGGCAAATAAAGTAGTCTCGGCTGGGAATTCCCATTACAGAATCTGCAAATCAACGGGTTTGTTTGAGATATATCGTTTATCTTTATGAGATTAATTTTGAATCGGTATAACAAAAAGGTGGTACCGCGCGCAAGCGCCCTTTATTTCGTGTATGCGAAATTGGGGCGCTTTTTTATTTGCTCAATTTAAGGAGGTGATGGAAATGCAATCAGACATTAGTGGCATTTTAAATGCGAATCGTAACTAGTTTGAATTTTTACAATAACGCCAATATTAGGCGGTAAACATACATAGTTTTAAGAAAACTGCAGTTGCTATCTATGATTTATCCCTTGAGGTGTTAACTTTAGGAGGATTTAATCATGAAAAATAAACATAAATTATTATTAGGTTCAATGTTCTCATTACTAGCATTAGGTTTAGCTGCCTGTACCTCAGGTAAGGCAAGTACAAAGGCGCTAAGGTTCTCTGAACCATCTACTTTAATGACATTGGACCAATCAAAATTAGTTGATCAAGTCAGTGATGTTACTTTAAATAATTCTAACGAAGGACTTTTAGTAATGACTAAAAATGGAAAAGTGGTCCCAGGTGTCGCTAATAGTTATTCAGTTTCAAAAGACGGTAAGACATATACATTTAAACTTCGCCATTCTAAATGGAGCGATGGTTCAGAAGTAACTGCTGCAGATTTTGTTAATGGTTTCCAAAGAACTGAAAATCCTAAAACTGCTGCGGCATATCAATATCTACTAGAAGATGTTAAAAATGCTGATGCTGTTGCTAAAGGTAAGAAACCATTATCTGCATTAGGTGTTAGTGCGGAAGGTAAGTACGAATTTAAGGTCCAACTGGACAAGCCAGAATCATATTTCAAATATGTTGTTACAATGGCTCCTACATACCCTCAAAGTTCCAAAGAAGAAAAGAAGTATGGATCAGGATATGCAACCAGCAGTGACAAGCAATTATATAACGGTCCATACAAAGTTACCGGATGGACAGGAACTAACGATACTTGGAAGCTAGTTAAAAACAATGAATACTGGAACAAAGATAACGTCAAAGTTAGACAACTAGATTTCTCTGTTTCAAAAGATCCATCAACAACAATGTATCAATTTGAACAAGGTAACTTAGATTCAATGGTATTAAGTGGCAAGAACCAAGTTAATAATTACAAGAACAGTAATCAATACCATGCTCGTAAAGAAGCGGGAACTTACTACCTAGAAATGAACCAAACTAAGAACAAACTATTAAAGAATGTAAACGTTAGAAAGGCTCTTTCTTTAGCTGTTGATAGAAACCAATTAACCAAGAGTGTCTTGGGTAATGGTTCCGTACCTGCTAAGGGATTTGTTGCTTCAGATATGTCCTCATACAAGGGCAAAGACTTCGCTGATCAAGCCGAAGTTCCAGAAGCAGTTAGCTATAACTTGACCAAAGCAAAGAAGTTATTTGCTAAGGGTTTGAAACAATTAGGTATGAAATCTGCAAGTCTATCATTACTAGCAGATGATTCATCTGATTCAAAAACAGTTACAGAATATCTTCAAAATCAATTCCAAAAACTACCGGGATTAAAGGTTAGCCTAGAAAACCTACCAAGTAAGGTTGCCACCGATAGAACCGAAAAAGGTCAATTTGATGTGACATTAGATGCTTGGATTGCTGACTTCCCAGATCCAGTTAGTTTTATGAGTCTAGAAATGACAGGAAATGGATACAACCACGGTGGTTGGAGCAATAAGCAATATGACAATCTAATGAACAAGGCAAATGGCCAAGACGCTAATAATTTTGGTAAGAGATGGGATGACATGGTCGCTGCACATAAGGTATTGTTAAATCAGCAAGGTGTAGTTCCTCTATTTCAATTAGTAAGCCCACAATTGCTTAGCAAGAATGTTAAAGGTCTAAGTTATTATCCAAGTGGCGGGAACTTTGACTTTAGAACTCTAAAATAACTAAACAAAAAAGACCCAGGAATTTTCCTAGGTCTTTTTATTTGTTTAAAACTTTAATGTAATTGCACCGTAATCCAAATTCATTGGCATTTGGCTCTTTGGAAGTAGTAGAACGTCTCCGGCGAAACCAATAGTAGTAATTGCTAAGTCATTTAAAGTCTTGTTATAGCTTTCTTCGCTAATGTATAAAGTGTCGATTTTACCTGATAGTGCGTTTGAAATAATATCACGTAAATCAGTTGCGACTAAGCGGTGATCGCTTGCTTTTTCGTACTTAATCTTGTTGTCGTTAGCTAGCTTATCGAAAAATTCTTGATTTAATTCATCAATCATTTCTGAGATTTTATCGGGACCTAGGTCATCGATATCGACATTACTTACGATGTCTTTGGCAAAAGTCTTTTGATCAGCTAATTCGTTGAATAACTTACGATTTTCTTCGCTGGCAACGACCACAGTTTGTAGGTAATCGTCGTCATCGAATAAATCGTTTAGGTATTCGTTAACCAACATAAAGTACTTGTTTTTGTCATTGTTTACAAGAACTGGAAGTGGCTTGTTTACAAGATTTAAGATGCTAAAGTGACCGTTATCAACTCTTAGTAACTTAAAGTCGTCATCGCGTAAGATTAATACACGGTAGTGAAGCTGACTTTCGATTTCTTTGATTAGTTGGGCTACGTTCATAGTGTCATCGATTGAGATTTGAGTCTTAACTGGTTGGGTTAAGTCAAATGAATGAATAGCTTTAAAACTAACGTATAGTGCGACACCAGAACCGTTTCCGATGTGTTTTGCGCGATCAAAGTTGAATCTTCTTAATTTTCTTTCGTATCTTGGCCAGATATTTTCGTCGTGTTTTTGGATGAATTCTGCTTTAACAGTTTCGATTAAATTTAAATAATCATTTTTGTTACTAATTTCGTTAAATGAAACAATTAGTGAGATGAATGGCCCCACTTCGTAATCCAAAGTTAGGGTATTTCTAAGCTCGATTGTCGACGTCATAGTCTAACCTCCTTAGATTTATATGTTTATAGTATATCATGATGAGCTAAAAGCGAAATATATTGTGCTATAATTATCCTATATTAAGCTTAAAGGAGGGATAATTATGCTATTAAACATCCTATATTTCATTGTTCTAATTAATGAAATTTTGGCATTGATTACAGTCTTTAGAGAAGAACGTGATATTGCCGCTACATGGGCATGGTTATTAGTGCTTTCATTCCTACCTATGCTGGGGTTCTTGATTTATGCGTTTGTCGGCAGAAAACTACCCAAAAAACGTTTATTTCGTTTCCAATATAAAGACAATAAATTGATGTATAACATCTTAAAAGAACAAGGCAGAATACATAATAATCCAGAAAAAATCAGAGCCGATGAGGTCTCATACTCATACAGAACGCTTGTTAAGTTGTTTAAGACTTCAGACGTTACCGATTTATCAAGAAGAAACCACGTCAAAGTGTTTACTGAAGGTAATCACTTATTCGATTGCATCATTTCTGACATTCAAAACGCCAAGAGCTCAATTAACATCGAGTTTTATACTTTCTACGATGATAAAATTGGTCACCGTGTTTTAAATGAGCTAGTCAAGAAGGCCAAACAAGGTGTCAAAATTCATGTGATTTATGATAGCTGGGGGTCAATGGGCAATAAGCATCATTTCTTTGATCCATTGCGAGAAGCCGGTGGTTTTGTAGAACCATTCTTGCATACTCACTCAGCCGTAATGGACTTCCGTTTGAACTTTAGAGATCACAGAAAGATTGTCGTTATCGACGGTAAATACGGATACATCGGTGGTTTTAACATCGGTGATCAATACCTAGGTCGTAAGAAGAAGTTTGGTAATTGGCGCGATACTCATTTGAGAATCTCCGGTTCAGCCGTTCACCATCTACAAGCCCAATTCATTTTGGATTGGAACGTTACAGACATGGAACACAAAATCGATGTTAAGGAAACCAAGGGATTCTACTTTCCTAAGGTCTACCAAGAAGGATCGACAAACATTCAAATCGTATCAAGTGGTCCGAATTCAGACTTACAACAAATTAAGTTGGGTTACATCAAGATGATTCAAAACGCCAAGAACTACTGCTGGATTCAATCACCATACTTGATTCCAGATGATAGTGCGTTGGATGCGATTAGAACCGCTGCAATGTCAGGAGTCGATATTCGAATCATGGTGCCATGCATGCCCGATCATCCATTTGTATATCGAGCAACGCAGTACTATGCAAAACAATTATCGAAATATGGCGTCAAAATTTACTTCTATCAAGATGGTTTTATTCATGCTAAGACCGTCTTGGTTGATGGTAAAATTGCGTCAGTGGGTTCTGCCAACATGGACTTTAGAAGTTTCAAACTAAACTTCGAAATTAACGCGTTTATCTACGACGAAGGTTTGGCTGAACAATTACACTCAATTTACGTTAACGACATCAGAAACAGTAAATTAATGACATTTGGAGACTTTGAAAAACAATCACGCTGGTTGAAATTCAAACAAGTATTCAGTCGTTTATTCTCGCCAATTCTATAAAATAATCAAAAGATTCCAATTTTATTGGAATCTTTTTTAGTTTGCTTTCGAAATATTTTTAATCTATACTTATCATCAAGTTAATAAATTAACGTCACTAGGGGAGCTATGTAGCTGAGAATTAATTTGACCCTTTGAACTTGAATCTGGTTAGTACCAGCGAAAGGAAGTTGACTTGAAAATCGGTACATACATAACAAATGGACCAATTACAAGGGATTCTTCTATCGAAGAATCCCTTTTTTCTTGCGGTGACGAATAAGGAGATATTG
>CAMLMR010000022.1 GCA_946481335.1 uncultured Lactobacillus sp.
TGGTGACTCAGGTATGATTGATGGTAACGTTCCAGTTATTGACAAGAGAAAATAACAGTAATTAAAGACAAACTACGCTTAATAAAAAACAACTATGGTAAAAGACGACTATCTAATGATGGTCGTTTTTTTGAGCAAAACGTTTTATATACTTTTTAATCCTTGATAGAATTACTGTTAATAAGTAAGTAAAGAAAGGATGAATATTATGAGTAACGTTTTAGTAATTGGTGCACACGGCCACGTAGGTATCCATATGGTAGAAAAGTTAGGCAAAACAGGGGATAAGGTCTTTGCTGGAGTAAGAAGCGAAAAGCAATTCGACGAATACAAGGACATGCAAAATGTTGAACCAATTATTTTTGATTTAAACGGTTCAATTGAAGATATGGCTAAAGTTTACACTGACAATAAGATTGATAAGATTGTCTTTTCAGCAGGTTCAGGTGGCGCAACTGGTGATAATCAAACGTTGATTATCGACTTAGACGGTGCCGTAAAGTCAATGTTAGCTGCTAAGAAGTCCGGCATTAATCGTTATGTGATGGTTAGTGCTATGGGTGCTGACGACAGAAGTTTCTGGGCTGATTCTGGTTTGCATGGATACTACATCGCCAAGCACTATGCTGATGTCGAACTAAGAAACAGCGGTCTAGAATACACAATTGTTAGACCTTCAGCTTTAACTAACGACGAAGAAAACGGTAAGGTCGATGTGATTGACCAAAGAGTAGCAGGGATGAATATCCCAAGAAAAGATGTCGCTAACTTTGTCGTTGCTGTCTTACATGATGACAAGACAATTAACCACATTTATGAAATCACAAGTGGAAGCAAAGACATTGATAGTGTTCTATAAGAATTAACTTGTCTAAGTAGTTTTCCTGTGATATGGTTATCTGAGTTATTAATAGAATCAATAAATAAAAAAGCCCTTGATTCAATTGAGAAACAAGGGCCCTTTTTATCTTAATTGATTGGATGGAGGTATGAAATGATAACTGTAACTAATATGGGATTACATTTTTCAGGTAAAAAACTATATGAAGATGTAAACCTAAAATTCACACCTGGTAACTGTTATGGGGTTATTGGGGCCAATGGTGCTGGTAAATCAACTTTTCTAAAAATGCTAGAAGGAAAGATTGAACCCACTAGTGGTAGTATCTCAATCGGTAAGAATGAACGAATTTCTAGTTTAAACCAAGATCACTATGGCTTTGAAGATTTTGAAGTTCTAGATACTGTAATTCAAGGACACGAAAAGCTATACAAAATCATGAAGGAAAAAGACGCCTTATACGCTAAGGAAGATTTTTCTGATGAAGATGGTGTAAAGGCTGCCGAATTAGAAGGTGAATTCGCCGAAATGGACGGATGGAACGCCGAAGCAGATGCATCACAATTGCTACAAAGTGTGGGAATTGATGAATCATTACATTCTGAAAAGATGAGTGAACTTTCTGAAGGACAAAAGGTGAAGGTCTTATTAGCTCAAGCTTTATTCGGTAACCCAGATATCTTACTTCTTGACGAACCTACCAATGGTTTGGATAACCATACCATTGAATGGTTACAAGACTTCCTAGCCGATTACGAAAACATCGCAATCGTCGTATCACATGATAGATACTTCTTAAACCAAGTATGTACTATGATGTGTGACGTTGACTTCAAGAAGATTTCACTATATGTTGGTAACTACGACTTCTGGTTGAAATCAAGTCAACTAGCAGCTAAGATGCGCCAAGATGCTAACGCTAAGAAGGAAGACCAAATCAAAGAATTGAAAGAATTTATCGCTCGATTCTCTGCGAACGCTTCTAAATCAAAGCAAGCAACTTCAAGAAAGAAACAATTAGACAAGATTACACTAGATGATATTCAACCATCATCACGTAAATACCCATTCATCAAGTTTGAAAAGGAACGTGACTTAGGAAACGATTTAGTTTCTGTTAAAGGTGTTTCAAAGACAATTGATGGTAAGAAGATTCTAGACAATATCACATTTACTCTTCGTCCTGGTGAAAAGACTGCCATTATCAGTAGAAGCGACGTTGCTACTACTGTATTGATGCAAATCTTAGCAGGTAAGATGGAACCGGATGAAGGTGAAGTAGTATGGGGACAAACCACTCGTACTAGCTATATGCCAAAGAATATCAACTCTGATTTCGAAGATGATTCATTAACCATCATTGATTGGTTAAGACAATTTGCTTCTAAAGAAGAAAGTGACGATCCATTCCTACGTAGCTTCCTAGGTAGAATGCTATTCTCTGGTGATAATATTCAAAAGCAAATTAAGGTATTATCAGGGGGAGAAAAGGTTCGTTGTATGTTATCCAAGATGATGCTACAAAAGGGTAACGTATTAATGCTAGATGATCCTACTAATCATTTAGATATGGAATCAATCACCGCACTAAACGATGCCTTAATTCCATTTGATGGTTCAATTATCTTCACTTCTCATGACAGAGAATTTGTTCAAACAATTGCTGATCATATTATTGAAGTATCTGATAAAGGGATGGTTCAAAGAGCCGACACCCACTATGATGATTTCGTAAATCATCCAGATGTTCAAAAACAAGTTGAAGAATTATATTAATGTATTAAAAAGACATGATTATATTATGAATCATGTCTTTTTTTAACAAAATATCATAAATGTTACCAAAATGTTAAAACTTATTTACAGAATAGTTTATTCTAAGCATTTAAATTTGGTTTGTATTATATTATAAATATAAATAATATTATTACTAATGGATGGAGTGGAGACATAATGAAGAAAATATTATCTGCACTTGGTGTGGTAATGTTTTTAGGTGTAGTTATCGTCGCATTGGGCGTAGCTCATTCTGATACATCAAACGCAGAAAGTCAGAACTATACAATTAGTTCAGCGCGTAACCAAAATGCAAGAATCGTTAATAAAGACAACGTAGATACTTACGTGCATCCTTACAAAGAAGGAGTAAAGGTTATGAAGAAGATTAATCTTCGTAACAAGCTTGTTCAACTAACTCAAGTAGCTAAGTTAAAGAAGGATGTTTATTACAAGATTAGCTACCAAGGAATTAACCAAGGATGGATTAGCTCAAGAGATTTGAGCAAGACTAGTGTCTACGAACTTCCTTTCGTATATACAAGCCAACACTTCCCATTCGATGCTCCAAATGGTTGTGAAGGTACTGCCTTGAAGATGGCACTTTCAACTAAGAGCATTGGTTTAAACAAGGGAATTAAGTATTTCTTAGATAGAATGCCAAGATCTACTAACCAAAACTACGGTTTCGTTGGTAACCCATTCGCTAAGAACAATACCAGCCAAGACTGGACAATTTTCCCAAGGGCTTTAGCTAAGTACGGTCGTACTTACCGAAAGTCTGTTTACAATTTCAGCGGTGCATCAAAGAACCAAATCATCAATGAAATTAAGCATGGTAATCCAGTGATAGCATATACTGGATACCGTATGAAGAAACCTACAGGACACACTCTAGTTGTCGTTGGTTACAAGAACGGATACTTCAAGATGGCAGATCCATCATCATGGAGATACCAATTCAAACCAGGTAAGAGTCACCCAGTATTTTGGGTTTCAACTTCACAATTCATGGGACTATACAACTACGAAGGTAAGATGGCTGTAGTAGTTCGTTAATAAAAAAAGAAGAAGCACTCAATATGAGCGCTTCTTTTTTTATACATATTTTTCTGTTAATTTGATGAATTCATCAACGTCTTTTTCAATCAGTTTAACTCCGGATTCCCAGAAGTCTGGTTTGGTCAAATCAACACCTAAGTGTTTGCTTGCTAGCTCTTCGGTAGTCATGTTGGCTGTGTCTCTTAATAATGAGATGTATTGATCTTCGAAGTTGTCTGTTGTTTGAGCTTTGGCGTAAATGCCTAGACTGAATAGATATCCAAAGGTATATGGGAAGTTATAGAAAGGAATATCATCAATGTAGAAATGCATTTTACTTGCCCAGAAATGTGGTGAGTAGGTAGATAGTGATTCACCGTAGGCGTCTTTTTGTGCTTGTAACATCAAGTCGTTGATTTCGTTGGCTGTCAAGATACCAGATTGTCTCTTTTCGTAGAAACGAGTTTCGAATAGGAAACGCGCATGAATGTTTAAAAACATTGCGACAGGATTATCCATTTTAGCGTTTAGTAGGCTAATCTTTTCCTTATCTGTCTTGGCTTCCTTAACGTTGGCGTCCGAAACAATGAGTTCCCCAAAGGTAGATGCTGTTTCAGCAACGTTCATTGCGTAGTCTTGGCGGAAGTATGGTAGATCGTTTATAACGCTACTATGGAATGCATGGCCTAATTCGTGTGCGATGGTAGATGCGTCGTTTGGAGAACCAGTGAATGTTAAAAAGATTCTAGCTTCACCAGTTTCTGGTAGGTCTTGCATGTATCCACCCGGTTCCTTACCAGGACGATTTTCGGCTTCAATCCATCTGTTTTCGAAAGCCTTTTGGGCTAACTTAGCCATTTTAGGTGAGAAACTATTGAACTGTTTAATGATGAATTCGGCTGCTTCATCATAAGTGAAAGTCTTAGATTTTTCGTTGCCAATGTTGATTGGTGCGGCAACATCTTCCCAGCCAATCTTATCCTTACCAATTAATTGGGCCTTACGATTTAAGAACTTAATCAAGATGTCTTTGTTGTCGTCGACTACTTGCCACATTGTATCCAGTGTTTCTTTTGACATGCGGTTAAGTTCTAGAGGATACTTTAAGAAATCATCAGTACCGTGGAACTTGTAATCTAGAAGACGACTTCCAGATAGGTGGTTTAATGTGTCCGCGAATAGGTTTTGTTTGTCTTCAAAGGCAGCTTCCCATTTAGGCATTAAATCTTGACGGTACTTCGCATCGGCGTTACCCAAGATTTCGTTATCGGCTTGACCAGCTGATAGTGTCTTTGGATTGCCTTCTTCGTCTCTGAAAGCAACATTTACACCAGCGACTAATGTGCTGTAATGGTTTGACCATGAACTTAATCCTTCAAGATTCATTTCCGAGATAATGGTTTCTTGTGTATCGTCTAATAGGTCTTTTCCGAAGTTTCTCTTTTCCTTTAAAGAAAAAGCAATCGTATCTAATCCAGGTTGTTGAATTAGTTTTTTAAAACGAGCATCGGATAAATCGGCCAGTTTCTTTTGTAGAAGTTGTTCGATTTGGGCAGCTTTGACGTCTAATGATTGAATCTTATCAATCATTGGTGGCACGTCTTCGTCATTAACGTTGTCTGAATACTTACCATTTATGTACATTGAAGCTTGAATAATCCCAGCTTGAATCTTTTGTAAGAAATCGGTCAGTTCAGCGAATCTAGAGAATTGATTGTCATCATCATCAAATTCGTAATCGTTGATTGCTTGTTTGAATGTTTGAATTGATTCACTGATGACAGCTAACTTGTTAGTCAATTCTTCACCATGTAATCCCCCGGCGAAGATTGAATCTAGGTCCCAGTTAAGCGAGTATTTCATATTTTTCCCTCCAAAAAACTTAATTGAAACAATTATATCAGTTTATCCAAAAAAGCCACCTAGAAATGATTATCTAGGTGACATTTTTTATAGTTTTTTATAATCGTCTAAAAGACGTTTGCGTAGTTCTTGATTATGAACAAAGATATATAGACCTTTGACACCACGTTTTAGTAAAACGTTAGCAGAGTTTAAAACCAATTGTTCCTTAATCTTTTCGAATTTGACCGGATCATCCATATCCTTACGTTTCTTTAGTGATTCAACATCGGTGAACTTACTCATTTCAACGTGGACATCTTCACCATCCAAATAAATTGGTGGTCCAAGTATTACTCCAACGTAGTTCAAATCAAATCCTTGGCAGGTAAACATTGAACCGACTTCGTTAACTGTTTCTGGAATTTCAGCCCAAGGTGTTTGGGTGTAATTATATTGATCCCATGGCATCTTGAAGTCGGGCTCAGTAACATAATGTTTTCCACCGTCTAATGTTGATGGGTATCCTGAAGTGGAGACGATTCTAGAAAGCCCAACTTCTTGGTTTTTCGCAAAAATTACCTTGCGCATTTCTTCGGCATTATCAAAGATACGAAAGTCATAATTTTTTTTAGCATCCAAAGGAAGCGGTGTTAATTTACCATCAGTAAATGTATTAATCCATTTTACTAATGAATCGCTAGCTGTCATTCTAAATTGATGAGTCAAATGATATTCACCATTGGTGTATGGATCGATGATATGATGCAATCTTTCTAGGTTCCAGAATGATTTGGTTCTAAGAACTTGTCTGTGATCAAAAACTAAAATTGTTATTTGAGAACGTTTGATGATTTCTGATAGTTGATTATCGTAATAGAAATTATTGTAATGATCACCACGTGATAATAATAGATGAGCTTCATCAATTATTGTGATGTCGACATCTTGATAATTCTTGTCGTTTTGATTAATAAATGAAGTCGGGCGGTTAAAGTTTTTCTTTAACACGTTTTTCTGACTTCCAGCCATCTTTTTGTAGACCTTTAAGATTTCAGGGTGGTTGACCAAGAAGTAGTTGTTGGTCTTATATAATGGACTGTCTTTTTCGTGTGCCATTTGTTGGATGTCATAAAACAACTTACTTAAAATGACGGATTTCCCAGTACCTGCGTCACCGTATATTGTAAAAACGGCATGGCTATCATCGTGTAAGTGTTCAATGGCAAACTGCTTGATGTTTTCAACTAGACGAGATTGTTCATTAGTAAGTTGCTTGGTTGGTGCAAGCTTATTGTCAGCAGCATTACTGTTGTCCATTTGATGATGCTCCTTTATAAATTGTGCTTAATATTTTCGTAAACGCGATCGGATACCATCCAATCGTTGTGAGTGTAAAGGTGGATTCCATTAACGTTGTTATTATACAAATCATTGATTTGATTAACCGCAAAATCAATACCATCTTCTAATAGGTCTTCGGTGGTTTTGATAAATTTAGGCATTGTAACATCATTGTGAGCCAGGTAATGTTTTTTAAAGGAATCGGTAATCGGCATGATACCAATTCTAATGGGCACATTGATATCGTATTCATGGACCTTTTCGATAAATTTGTAAATTCTGTCGTTATCAAAACACATTAAAGATATTAGACTATCGACTCCAGCGTTTACTTTTTCTTTTAAATATTCAATATCTTCAGTAAGTGAGTTGGCTAAGAAATGAATATCTGGGTAACAACCGGCGATGACGTTAATCTTTGAATCCTTGTCCAGTTCATTAACATATTTAATTAGGTCACTAGCATAATTAAAGTCATCTTCGATGTGCATATTATGATGGATGTTTCCACGAACTAATAAGAAGTTACGGATTTTTAGGTCCATTAATTCATTAAAAGCTTTTTTTACTTGTTCTTTTGTGTGCGTTAATCCAGTTAAGTGGATGACAACAGGAATTTTTAAGTCAGTCTGAATGTATCTGGCACATTGGACCATTTCCTCGTATGAGTATCGACTTAGATTACTGATTGAAACAAAATCAGGTTGCCACTTATTCAAATAGTGTTTCATTTGCAGAAAATCGTTTGGATTGGCCTCAATTTCAACAGAGAATGTTTGATTTCTCATGGAAATTTCCTTTCAACTTGAATTTATACTAATATTCTATCACTAAACACAAAAAAAGCATTATTAACACATGTTAATAACGCTTTTGGAGTTAGACAAGTTGGTCAATTAATTGATCAACGGCATCTTCGTAAGTCTTTAGTTTGTTGTTAACAGTTTCTGCAGAGTCATCAACAGCACCTAGATAGAATTTAATCTTTGGTTCTGTTCCTGAAGGACGAATAGCAAACCATGTACCATCACTTAACCAGTATTTTAATACGTTAGCTTCTGGTAATTCGATTGTTTCAGTAGAACCATCGGCATTAGTTTTAGTAGATGTTTGGAAGTCTTCAAGTGATTCCACTTTTTGATTGTTGAATTCGTTTAATGGATTTGAACGTAGTTCGTTCATGATGTTAGCCATCTTTTCTTTACCTTCAATACCGCTAAAGGTCTTAGAGATGGTCTTTTCTTCATGGTAACCGTACATCTTGTAGATTGCTTGAAGACCATCGTATAATGTTTGGCCTTTTTGCTTGTAGTAAGCAGCAACTTCAGCAAGTAAAACGGTTGATTGGATAGCATCTTTGTCACGAACGAAAGGCTTGATTAGGTAACCAAAGCTTTCTTCGAAACCGAATAGGAATGTGTGATCTTTGTTTTCTTCAAAGTCCTTAATCTTTTCGGCGATGTATTTGAAACCAGTAAGAACGTTTTGCATTTCAACACCATAGTTGTTAGCAATCTTAGTAGCTAATTCGGTTGAAACGATTGATTTAACAACTGTTCCGTCAGCAGGTAAATCGTTAGCGTTCTTCTTAGCAGTTAGGATGTAGTCTAATAGGACTGAGGCAATTTGGTTACCAGTCATTAGTTCGTATGAACCATCCGGTTGTCTTACTGCAGCACCTAAACGGTCAGCATCAGGGTCAGTAGCAATTAGAACATCGGCGTTTTCTTCGTTTCCTAACTTGATAGCATAGTTAAATGCTTCTGGAAATTCTGGATTAGGGAAGTCTACAGTTGGGAATTCAGGATCAGCGATTGCTTGTTGTTTAACTAATGAATAGTTCTTGAATCCAACGTTATCCAAAGCGCGACGGCAAATAATCTTACCTGTACCGTGTAATGGAGTGTAGACAAATTTTAGTTCCTTACCAACTTCTTGAATTAATTCATGGTTAACGTTAACAGTTTTTACGTTTGCAAGGTAAGCAGCATCAACGTCTTCACCAACAACTGATAGTAATTGGTTATCTCTTAAGTCTTTAACGTTTGCTACTTCAATTGCGAATACATCTTCGGCTTTACGAACGTAGTTGGTAATCATGTCAGAAGCCTTTGGTGGCATTTGTCCACCGTCTTCTCCATAAATTTTGTATCCATTATATTGCATAGGATTGTGACTAGCTGTAATCATTACACCAGCAAAGGTATGTAAATGTCTGATTGCAAAAGATAGTTCAGGTGTAGGGCGAATATCATCAAATACATATGATTTAATGTTGTGTTGACCTAATACTCTAGCAGTTTCGTATGCGAATTCCTTTGAGTGGTATCTTGAATCAAAACTGATGGCAACACCGCGTTTTTTTGCTTCTTCATCTAAAGTGTCCATGTATGAAGCTAACCCTTCAGTGGCTTGACGAACTGTATAGATGTTCATGCGATTGATACCAGCACCAATTAGTCCACGCATACCAGCGGTTCCAAATGACATGTTAGTACCAAACGCATCGTTAATTTCTACATTATTATTAGCGATTTTTGTTAAATCATGTTTTACGGTTTCGTTTAAGTTAGGTTGATTAACCCATTTTTGATATAAGTCCTGTGCGTTCATATTAAAGTCTCCAATAAACTTATTTAAATTACACTATAAGTATAGTGAAATCAGTATACTACGTCAATTTTATTATGCTTGATTGAGTGCATATTATTGAACAGATATAAAAAAATATGTTAAGTTACATCTATTATATACGTGAAAGAGGTAGATTAATATTGGATAAAAACGAAGAAATTATTAAAACTGCTCACCGTCGTTATGCTACCAAAAAATTCGACGCTGACAAGAAAATTTCAGACAAAGATTGGGATACAATCATGGAAGTTGGAAGACTTTCACCAAGTGCATTTGGTTTTTCACCATGGCAATTCCTTTTAATTGAAAACGAAGAAGTTAAAAAGGACATCTATGAAGATGCTTGGGGTGCCCAAAACAGTCTAAACGGTGCAAGTCACTTCATAATTATCTTGGCTAAGAAGGGCATTACTGCTACAAGCAAGTATGTTCAACACATTACTGAAGATGTTAGTGGCCATCATTTTGCACCAGATTCACCATTCTCAAAGAAGTTTGATGATTTCCAAAAGACTCAATTTGATTTAACTGATGATAGAAAACAATTTGATTGGGCATGCAAGCAAACTTACATTGCATTAGCTAACATGATGACTGCTGCTGCGGAGTTAGATATCGATAGTTGTGCGATTGAAGGATTCGACCGTTCAAAAATTGAAGATATTTTAACTGAAAAGGGAATTTTAGATCCCAAGGAATGGGGCGTTTCAGTAATGGCCGGTTTCGGTTACCGTGACCAAGACATTACTCCAAAGAAACGTCAACCAATGGATGAAGTATATCGAGTAATCAAATAATAAAAAGCCGCCTATTATAGGTGGCTTTTTAATTTTATAAGAAACACCAATTTTTAATGCGTTACATAATATATAATGCGTAACTTTTAAAAATAGAGATAAAAATCAAGGGAAAACCGTTGCTATAACAGTATTTGTTAGTTGATAACCAATCGATATTAGTTATTATCAGTTGAAAAAAAGGGGGAATTAATTAAAAATAAATGAGTGGTATTTTATAGATACTATCGAGAAAGTAAACTAAATTCAGTTTAGAGGAGATATCATGAGCAGTTTTTCAATTTTAGCTACTGCTAAAGCTGTTCCTGAAAAGATAGTTACCAATGACGATTTAGCTAAAATCATGGATACTTCTGATGAATGGATCAGTAAAAGAACCGGGATTAAGCAACGCCGAATCGCCACGAAGGAAACTAACACTTCTTTAAGTGCTGAGGTTGCTTCACAATTGCTTAAGAACGCAAACGTTGATGCGAATGATATTGATTTTATCATTGTAGCTACGATGTCTGGAGACTACCATATGCCATCAACTGCTTCTGCAGTTCAAGGTATTGTAGGTGCTAAAAATGCTGTTGCATTTGATATCAGTGCTGCGTGCTCTGGATTTGTTTTCGCTACTCATATTATGCACTCATTATTTGAACTAAAGCCTAATGCTTTAGGGATGGTAATTGGTTCAGAAAAAATGAGTAACTTGATTAATTGGGAAGACAGAACCACTGCCGTATTATTCGGTGATGGTGCTGGTGGGATGTTAGTCTCAAACCAAGGCGATGGAGAAGTCCTATCCAGTAACTTGAAGAATTATGGAGATAGAAGAGAAGCTCTTCTTGCTGGTCATCTATTGGGAAATGAAACATTTGGACCACGTGATGATGACGACACTGATCGTTATCTACACATGGATGGTAGAGAAGTATTTAACTTCGCAACCAAGAATGTTCCATTATCAATTAAAGAAGCAGCAGAAAAAGCTGGGATTGAGTTAAGTGACATAAATCACTTTGTGTTACATCAAGCTAATGCACGAATTATTAAATCTGTAGCCCGTAAACTAGGCATTAGTAAAGACAAATTCCCTATCAATATTAATCTTTATGGGAACACCTCTGCAGCTAGTGAACCTATTTTGTTGTCAGAAATGATTGAAAATGGTTTAATAGCTAAGGGAGATATTATCGCCCTTTCTGGTTTCGGTGGCGGCCTAACCACAGGAACTATTATTTTAAGGTATTAATTTATTATTTTAATTTTATATATGGAGTGAATTATATTATGGCAGACAAGAACGCAATTTTTGACAAGGTAAAAGAAATCGTTGTAGATCAATCAGACGTTAAGGCTGAAGACATCAAGATGGACACTAACTTCAAAGAAGAACTAGACCTAGACAGTTTAGACTTATTTGAAATTATCGATGCTCTAGAAGACGAATACGACATCGAAATCGACAGTGACAACGACATCGCAACTGTACAACAATTAGTTGACTACGTTGCTGGTAAAGTTGAAGAATAATAATTAGTTTTAATTAACTAGGAGTGTTTAAGTTTGAATATTTGTTATCTATTTAGTGGCCAAGGTAGTCAATTTAAGGAAATGGGACAGGATTTGTACAAATCAAACCCTGTATACAAACGTACAATTGACGAGGCCTCAGAAACATTAAATTTAAACTTAGCTGATCCGGAAATTTTTGATAATCCTAATAATACTCAAATCGCTATTTTGACGATGAGTGTAGCTATTCATCGTATTTTAGAAGACAAAATAGAGAAACCTGTTGCAATGATGGGATTGAGTTTAGGCGAGTATAGTGCTTTAGTTGCTGCTAAAGCACTATCTTTTAAATCAGGGCTAAAGCTAGTACACGATCGCTCACATTACATGGATGAAGCAGGTAAGCAAAATCCAGGTTCTATGGCTGCTGTATTGGGTCTTAGCCCTGATTTTGTGAAGAGCGTTTGTGATGAAATTGATGACGTATACCCCGCTAACTACAATAACAAGTCACAAGTTGTTATTGGTGGTACTAAAGAAGGGGTACAAAACGCCATGGAAGTATTGAAGGAAAAAGGCGCAAAGCGTGTTGTTCCACTACAAGTTGCCGTAGCTTCTCATACTCCATTGATGCAACCTGCGTCAGATCAATTATCAAAACGTCTTGAAAGTGTTGAATTTGATGAACCTCAAGTAGATGTGATCAGTAATACTACCGTAAAACCATTTGCCAAGGACACCATCAAGGAAACATTAGTTAACCAACTAATCAATCCAACACACTTCATGCAAGATGTTGCTTCATTAGAAGACAAAAACATCGACGCGTTTATCGAAATCGGTCCAGGAAATACGCTAAGTAAGCTTGCTAAAAAGACATTAAAGGCTGATACATACAATGTAGAAAGTGTTGAAACTCTAGATGCCTTATTAGATAAGTTAGGAGAATAATTATGGAAAATAACGAAAAACAAGTAATTCTAATCACTGGTGCTACTAAGGGATTAGGTTTAGCTGACGCAGTTCGTCTAGCTAAGGATGAAAACAATATCGTAATCGCTAACTCACACCGTCAATTGAATGAAGAAGAACTAAAAGCTTTCCAAGCTAACTTCGATTCAGAAATTGATGTATTGGTTGGAGACGTTGCTTCAGAAGATGACGCTAAAGCAATGATTGACAGTGTTATTGAAAAATACGGCAAATTAGACGTATTGGTTAACAATGCCGGTATCACCCAAGACACTCTATTAACTAGAATGAAGGGTGATTCATTCAAACAAGTATTAGACACTAACTTGTTTGGTGTATTTAACATGACTAAGTTTGCTATGAAGAAGATGCAAAAAGCTCGTAAAGGTTGCATTATCAACCTTTCAAGTATTGCAGGGCTACACGGTAACTTAGGTCAAGCTAACTATTCATCTACTAAGGCCGGTATCGTAGGTTTAACTAAGACTACAGCCCAAGAAGGTGCTCTACGTGGAATCCGTTGTAATGCGGTTGCTCCAGGTATGATTAAGACTGCTATGACAGCTAAATTAGGCGACAGTTACATCGCTGATTGGGAAGAAAAGATCCCAGCAAAACGTTTTGGTACTCCAGACGAAGTTGCTCAAGTTGTTGAATTCTTAATCAAGAACGAATACATGAATGGACAAGTAATCACCGTTGACGGTGGATTAACTATGTAATCAAAGTTAAGTAAGAACATTCTTAATTAACAGGAGATATTAAAAACATGGAACAAAAAGACATTGAAAAGTTAATGGACAAGTTCGATAAGTCCAGCATGAAAGAATTTAAGATTACTGCCGACGATGGTACTGACTTATACTTCAGTAAGTTAGAACACGCTGCAGTACAAAACGTTGCTCAACCAGCTCCAGCTGCTGGCGCAACTGCAAGTGAACAACCAGCTGCTAAACCAGCAGCTTCAGGTGCAAAGATTAAGGCTCCACTTGTTGGAATTGTATACTTTGCTCCAAGTCCTGAAAAACCAGTCTACAAAAAAGTGGGCGATCACGTTAAGAAGGGCGACACTGTTTGTGTAATCGAAGCCATGAAAGTTATCAACGAAGTTAAGAGTCCAGTTTCTGGAACTATTACTAAGAAGGTTGCTGAAAATGGTGACATGGTTGAATACGATCAACCAATTTTTGAAATTGAGGAGGACTAATTTTGGACTATAACGTACAAGATTTCATTCCTCAAAGATTCCCATTCCAAATGTTAGACAAGATTATTGAAGTAAGACCTGGTGAAGGTGCAAAGGCTGAAAAGCTTTTAACTGTTAACGAATGGTTCTTCTCAAAACAACATCTAGAATTTGGAATGCCAAGACCAATCGCGATGGAAATGCTAGCTCAAACTGGAGTTTGTGCATTACTATCAATGCCTGAATACAAAGGACATAATGTTTTCTTTGGTGGTATCAAAGAAGCTACTTACAAAGACAGCTTTAGACCAGGCGACAAGTTGGAACTAGCTGTTGAAATGACAAAACTAAAGAGAAACATTGGTGAAGGTCATGGAACAGTTACAAGAGATGGCGAAGTTATTTGTGAAGGTACTTTAATCTTTGCAATTGAATAAGTTCATAAAAGGATGAGTGAAATGTTTAAAAAGGTATTAATTGCTAACCGTGGTGAAATCGCGGTGCAAATCATAAGAGCACTTCATGAGATGGACATTAAAGCTGTTGCCGTTTATTCAACTGCCGACAAGGATAGCATGTTCGTTAAATTAGCCGATGAATCAGTATGTATTGGTGGTCCACAACCAAACGAATCATACTTAAACATGGCCGCAGTAATTGATGCTGCAATTT
Organism: uncultured Lactobacillus sp.; assembly: GCA_946481335.1. Lineage (GTDB taxonomy): Bacteria > Bacillota > Bacilli > Lactobacillales > Lactobacillaceae > Apilactobacillus. The sequence continues at coordinate 14,609 of CAMLMR010000022.1, forward strand.
TAACTGGCTCAGAAGCTATTCACCCCGGTTACGGATTTTTATCTGAAAACGCTGAATTTGCTGAACTTTGCGAAAAATGTTCAATTAAGTTCATTGGACCAAGTTCAAAAGTAATTGATTTAATGGGAAATAAATCTCATGCCAAGGCAGCAATGAAGAGCAGTGGAGTTCCAACCATTCCTGGTTCAGATGGCTCCATTGAAACTTTAGACGAAGCTTTGAAATTAGCGGATGAAATTGGTTATCCAGTTATGCTTAAAGCTGCTGCCGGTGGTGGTGGTAAAGGTATCCGTGAATGTGATGATGAAGAATCATTAAAGGAAATTTTTAACACTACTAAGCGTGAAGCAAGAATTTCATACAATGACGATTCATTGTACATGGAAAAAGATCTTAGCGATGCTAAGCATATTGAAATGCAAGTTATTGCTGATCAAAAGGGAAATGTTGTTTACTTCCCTGAACGTGACTGTTCTCTACAAAGAGGTCACCAAAAGATTATTGAAGAAACTCCATGTATGGAAGTTTCTCAATCTCAACGTGATTATCTAGGTAAGCTTGTTGCTAAAGCAACTAAGGAAATTGGTTATGAAAACACTGGTACTTTTGAATTCCTATTGGATGAAAAGACCAACAATTTCTACTTCATGGAAATGAACACTAGATTACAAGTTGAACATACAGTTTCTGAAGAAGTGGCTGGAGTTCAATTGATCAAGGCTCAAATCCAAGTTGCTGCCGGTGAAGCATTACCATTCACACAAGATGACGTCAAAGTGGATAGTTACGCAATCGAATGCCGCATTAACGCCGAAGACCCTGCACATGGTTTCTTACCAGCACCAGGAACTCTTCGTAAGGTTAACTTCCCATTCGGAACAAAGGGTGTTCGTATTGACTCAGGTGTTGAACAAGGTGACACCATTTCTCCTTTCTATGATTCAATGATTGCTAAGATCATTGTACATATGCCTGACAAGCCTCAGGCTGTCGTAAAAATGAGAAGAGTAATTAATGAATTTAAGGTTGATGGAGTTAAGACTAACCGTCAATTCCTAAACGATTTGTTACAAGACAAACATTTCAATGATTCAGATTTTAATAATCTATACATTGAAAAATCATTCTTGAAAGAGTGGTTGAAAAACGTTGAAGAATAATAAATCAGAAGAAACCAAAGATTTACAAGCTCTAATGGACAAAGTTCCAGATCATTTGTTTATCAAATGTCCAGTTTGTGAAGAAAATTTTTACAACAAGAAGTTAGGGGAATACAAGCTATGTCCTAACTGTGGTTACGGCTTTAGACTTGGCGCACAAGAAAGAATCAACATGACTGTGGATGAATTCACACCAATTGATTCAGAAGTTAGTGCTCCAAAGCGTTTCTTAAGCGATGAAAAATACGCTGGAAAGCTTGAAAAATCAAAGAAAGCTACTGACCTAAACGAAAGTGTTCAAACCGGTTTTGCCAAGATTGGTGATACTGAATTTGCCCTAGGTGTGATGGATTCTCGTTTCATCATGGGTAGTTTAGGAACTGCCACTGGTGAAAAGCTTGCTAGATTATTCGAACAAGCAACCGAAAAGAACTTACCAGTAGTTGTCTTTTCATGTTCTGGTGGTGCCAGAATGCAAGAAGGAATCCATTCATTAATGCAAATGGCCAAGGTATCACAAGCGGTATCTGATCACGCCGAAAAAGGATTGTTATACATTTCTGTACTAACTGATCCTACTACCGGTGGTGTTACTGCTAGTTATGCCATGGAAGGAGATATCAACATCTCTGAACCACATACATTAATCGGTTTTGCTGGTCGTCGAGTTATCGAAAAGACAATTCAACAACGTCCACCAAAGGATTTCCAACGTGCAGAAACTCTACTTAAGAATGGTTTCTTAGATGCCATTGTTAAAAGAGATGAAATGAAATCAGTATTAGCCAAGTTATTGGCTTGGAATTAGGAGGATATTAGTATTATGGGAAAAGCATATGATCGTGTTTTAGCGGCTAGAAGTGCTGATAAGATTAGTATCCAAGACCTAGTTGCTGGAATTACTGATGACTTTATGGAACTACACGGAGACCGTGCTTACAGTGATGATCCTGCAGTTTATGCTGGTATCGGAACTATTGCAGGTCAACCAGTTACCATTACAAGTATCCAAAAGGGTAATGACACTGACGAAAATATCGAAAGACATTTTGGTTCAGCTGAACCTTCTGGATACAGAAAAGCTTTACGTTTGATGAAACAAGCGGAAAAGTTCAATCGTCCAATCATTAACTTGATTAATACACCTGGTGCATATCCTGGTATGGACGCTGAATACAAGGGTCAAGGTTACATGATTGCTCAATCAATCATGCAAGGACTTAAGTTAAAAGTGCCATACATCAGTGTCATCATTGGTGAAGGAGGAAGCGGTGGTGCCTTAGCACTTGCTGTCGGTGACACCGTTTGGGCTTTAGAAGATAGTATCTACTCAGTACTATCACCTGAAGGCTATGCCACAATTTTGTGGAAAGATTCAAGTAAGGCAGCAGAAGCTGCTGAACAAATGCAACTTACACCAAAGGAACTATTAGACAATGAAATCATTGATAAGATTATTCCCGAAGTCAAAGATGCAAAATCAATGCAAAACTTCAAAGAAGCTTTAATTGAAAAAATTAATGAACTTAACAAATTACCTAAAGAAGAATTATTGGCCCAACGTCACGAACGTTACCGTAAATTCAACTAATGTAATTTAATTGATTTGTATATTTTAGGAGGCCAAATCATAATGTCAAACTTATTAGATGGAAAAACAATTGTTGTTATGGGTGTTGCTAACAAACGTAGTATTGCCTGGGGTTGTGCTAAGTCACTAATGGATAACGGTGCTAAAGTTATCATTACTTACCAAAACGAAAGATTAAAGCGTCAATTAGACAAGCTTGTTCCAGAAGGAACTGAAATGATTGAATGTGACGTTGCTGAAGATGCAAACGTTGAAAAGACTTTCCAAGACATTCAAGCTAAATTTGGTAACATCGATGGTGTTATTCATGCCATTGCTTACGCTGACAAGGAAACTCTTGAAGGTGGCGTTATTGATGTTAAGAAAGATGGTTACAACTTAGCTCAAGACGTTTCAGCTTACTCATTAATTTCAGTATCACGTTACGCAAGTCGTGTTATGAACCCACAAGGTAGTATTGCTACTCTAACTTACATGGGTTCAACTCGTGCTATCCCTTCATACAACATGATGGGTGTTGCTAAGGCTGCTCTAGAAGCTAACGTAAGATACCTAGCTTCAGACTTAGGTCCTAAGAAAATCCGTGTTAATGCTATCTCAGCTGGTGCCATCAAGACTCTAGCTGTTACTGGTATTAAGAACCACGGTGATCTATTGAAAGAATCAGAAGCAAGAACTGTTGACGGTGAAGCTGTTGACATCCACCAAGTTGGTGACGTTGCTACTTTCCTAATGAGTAACCTATCATCAGGTGTTACTGGTGACTTGATTTACGCTGATAAGGGTGTTCATTTACTTGCTTAATAATACAGAAATTTTTATCGATTCTATTCAAAATCCTAAGTATCAAGAAATCTTCAAGAAGGCTGATGTTGATTTTACTAAGTACAATAAACGTCAAGCGATTGTTGGTAACTTAATGCTGGCAGATTACATGGGAATTAGTATTGATGAATTATTGCATGGTGACCTATTCTACTATGGTGATCATGGCAAACCATTTCTAAAATCAAAACAATTTCAATTTAATATCTCTAACTCTTATGATTTAGTAATCCTAGTGGTTTCTGATGAAGAGGTTGGAATAGATATTGAGAAATTGCGTCCATTTACTTACAAGCGCATTACTCGTGCTTTTACTGATAAAGAATTGAATTACTTAAGTAATCTTGACAAATCTAAAGACGGTGATGAAACACTTAAGTTATGGACAATCAAGGAAGCAGCATTAAAATTAGTCGGTACTGGTTTATCCGGTAAGGTTAAGAGTGTCGACATTAATGTTGATACCAAGAAATCTGCTAAACGATTAGATCGTAAAATTAAATTAACCGATATTGAGGTAGCTGATGGTTACGTTGGAACCCTTGCTACATATGATGATTAATATCTGCTGTTAAATGATTTTTCCGGGGTAATGGGATGTTCAAACATTTAACGAATCAAATCATGATAATTAGATAATCTCTAATAAAAAGCAGCAAAATAGATATACATTCAACCATGTGTCACATAAGGAAATATACGTAAAACCCCGCTATAACAACGTTTTATTTATTTTAAGTAATAAAAAGAGTCTTGTACGTTGTAACTTAGTATGGTAATTGTTAAACTTATTTATGTTAATTACTTCATCTAGATATCAAAACTACATGAAGTGGTTATATATAATCCTACCAACTTAGGATCATAAATTAGATTAATAAAAGACGTTTAATTGTTAAAATTTTGAATTATACATGAGGAGTGCTTATTGTGAGTGTTTTAAATACAACAGAAATTATGGATTTAATTCCAAACAGATACCCAATTCTATACATCGATAAGGTTGATGAATTAATCCCTGGTGAAAAGGTAGTTGCTACTAAGAACGTAACTATCAACGAAAACTATTTCCAAGGTCACTTCCCTGGAAACCCAGTTATGCCTGGTGTTTTAATCATCGAAACTATGGCTCAAACTGCTTCAATCCTTATTTTGAAGAGTGAACAATACAAGGATAAGACTGCTTACCTTGGTGAAATTAAGGGTGCTAAGTTTAGAAAGATGGTTAAACCTGGTGACGTTGTGCGTTTCGAAGTTACTATGGGTAAACAAAAGAAGAACATGGGACAAGTTGACTGTACTGCTTACGTTGGCGACAAGAAAGCTTGTTCAGCTCAACTAACATTTATCGTTCCAGACGTAAAACGTAAATAAGGAGGATAACTCTTATGGAAAAGCGTGTTGTAATTACAGGTATTGGTGCCGTTAGTCCTTTGGGTAACGACGCTAACACATTTTTAGACAATATTTTTGCTTCAAAGACAGGTATTGCTCCAATTTCAAAGTTTGATGCTTCAGAAACTGGTGTTACTCTAGCTGCCGAAGTTAAAGATTTTGATCCACTAGAACGTATCGACAAGAAGATTTCAAAACGTATGGATGATTTCTCACGTTACGCTCTATACTCAGCTTACGAAGCTATGGAACAAGCTGGCCTAAAAGAAGGCGAATTTGATCCAGATGAATTAGGTGTTATCTATGGTTCAGGTATTGGTGGTTTAACAACTATCCAAGAACAAGCAATCAAGATGTCAAAGAAGGGTCCAGGTCGTGTATCTCCATTCTTCGTTCCTAACTCAATCATTAACATGGCTGCTGGTAACATTTCAATCAACTTAAATGCTAGAAACACTTCTCAAGCTATCGTTACTGCTTGTTCATCAGGTACTAACGCTATTGGTGATGCATTTGATTACATTCGTTTTGGTAAAGCCAAAATGATGATTACTGGTGGTTCAGAAGCCTCAGTTAACGAATTAGGTATTGCAGGTTTCGCTGCTCTATCAGCCCTTTCAACTTCAGAAACTGTTGAAGGCGGTTCAATTCCATTCGATAAGGATAGAAATGGATTCGTTATGGGTGAAGGTGCCGGTACTTTAGTTCTTGAAGAACTAGAACATGCTAAGGCTCGTGGTGCTAACATTCTAGCCGAAGTTGTTGGTTATGGTACTAACTCAGATGCTTACCACTTAACTGCTCCAAGACCTGACGGTTCAGGTGCTGTTGATGCTATGAAGTTAGCTCTTAAGGATGCTAACGTTGATCCAAAGGACGTTGACTACGTTAACGCTCACGGAACAAGTACTCATGCTAACGATTCAGCTGAATCACAAGCTATCAAGAAAGTATTTGCTGACAACGACCACATCAAGGTAAGTAGTACAAAGGGTATGACTGGTCATGCTCTAGGTGCTGCCGGTTCACTAGAAGCCGTTATCATGGTTGGTGCATTACAACGTCAACAAATGCCAGTTAACTACGGTGTTAAGAACATTGATCCAGAAGTTGAAGTAGAACTAGTAAACGAAGACAACAAGAAGTCACCAGTTAACTACGAAATTTCAAATTCATTCGGTTTTGGTGGTCACAACGCAGTTCTTGTATTCAAGAAGTACGAAAACGACTAATAAAATAAATCAAAAGACGTGGTT
>CAMLMR010000023.1 GCA_946481335.1 uncultured Lactobacillus sp.
AACTTGTCACCATTAATCTTTACGATGTGGTTCTTAATATTTAAGTGTTCCTTTTTCATTAGGTGCGCGGTATTCACAAACTTTTTCTGATACCAATTAATTAACTTTTTCAACATATGAAGTAACTTCTTCCCCGGGATGATTTTGTTTCCAATCTGCTTCAGCTTTAGTTAAACGTAAATATCTTGGTACAAATGCATGAATGTCTTTCACAGGTGATATGCTTTGCCCATATAGACCTAGTCGTGCTGCTTGTGGCAAACTATCAAAACTATCAGTGAAGATTAGTTTGTCGTTAAACTTAGCCTTCAATGCATCTTCAAAATGTGGTGCGTCGATACCGACAGCATATACTGTCTTGTCCTTACTATCAATTTGATCCAACCATTTGTCAAAGTCAGTATGACAGTCTTCTAGGATATTTTCTGGAACACCATTCTTAATTTCATATAGTCCAGTAAAGACGTTATTGTTTCTAGCATCAAAAATTGGCATTACAAGACTACCTTCTTGCTTAATGTTAAGTGCTAATGTTTGTAGGCTTGATACCCCAACTAATTCGATGCCTAGTGTGTGTGCCAATGTTTTAGATGTAGCAGTCGCAATTCTAATTCCAGTGTATGAACCTGGACCATCTGCTACAACAACTCTTTGCAAATCAGATGGTGTTAAGTCCACCTTGCTCATTAGTTCATCAATAATGGGAAGTAAATATTCCGCATGCTTTTGATGAACAGTAGTTGTTTCTGTCGCTAATATTTGATCATCATCCAAAATAGCAACAGTTAGTTGTCGATTGGATGTATCTAAAGACAATACTTTCATCCTGTTTTTTCGTCTCCCTAATAACTTTAATAATATACGTAATAATTCTAAAACAAATTATAACAAAAAAATAGGTGTCTCCATAATAAAAATGAACACACCTGAAAATATTTAATCACTTTTGCGCCAAGTAATGTTGGCAATTGCTGAATGACTGTCGCCACTCATGATTTCATGTTTAGTTAGAATTGAACCGTCTTCTTGTTCATCCATGTCGTAATAACTTTCAACGGTTGAACCATATTTAACTTCATTTTCGTATCTTAATAAGAAATGAGTTGGTGTATGGTTAGTCAAGAAATCGGCAGGTAATACATTTACCATCCAATCCATGTAATGTGCGTTATTTACATGTTGGTTTGAATCAATATCTGTATATCTTACTCTGAAGCTTTGTTTAGTTTCTTCATTGTATTGAACCTTTTGTGGCTTAGGCATCTTTGGTACTTGGTTCACCTTTTCAGCCCCAAATGGTTCCACAGTTTCTTTTGGAATGGAAGCAATCTTTCTTTCCTTGTAGTTCATTGCAGCCCATAAACCAGTCATGTGCATTAACACTTCACCGGATTCACTTTCAATGGTGAATTCACGGTAAGCAAAGTACTTGTTGTAAGACTTTGATTTGGTGTTAATTGTGATATTTTCATCAACCACAGGCATGCGGTTAATATGAACATCATATTGAATAACAACCCATGTAACGCCAAACTGACGCACAAATTCAGCACCGACACCCAGTTTATCACTATGATCTTCTGACGCTAAGATAATAACATCTAACATCATCGCAATTGTCATACGACGAGTAAAATCAGCTTCATAGTAGGTAACTCGATGTTTTTCACTAAAAACAGTTGGTTGGTTTTCCATTCTTATTCACTCCTAGATTTCGTGATAGATATTGTAAATTTCTTGTTTTTTAACTTTGTGTAGCTTGGCAACCTCTTTAATTGCTGCGTTGGTCTTCATGCCCTTTTCAATGAATAAATCGACTTGTTCTTGAATGGATAATCCAGCCAACTCATCTTGTTCTTTATTTTCCTGTGAGGCGTTCTTGTTGCCATCAACAATCACAACAAACTCACCACGAACTTGATTAGATTCAGTCCATTCGATTAACTCAGCAATACTACCGCGGTCAAATTCTTCAAACTTCTTGGTTAATTCCCTACACAAAACAGCTTGTCGTTCTGAACCAAACACTTTTTGCATGTTTTTCAGTGTCTTATTCAAACGATGCGGAGCTTCATAGAAAATCAACGTTTCTGTATGCTCATTAAGTTCTTCTAGTTCACTAATTTGGTCGCTATTTTTTCGATTCAAAAATCCGAAGAAGTAAAATGGTTGTGGAACTAACCCAGAAGCAATCAATGCTGTTAATCCTGCATTAGCCCCAGGAAGTGGGACAACATTAATATTATTATCAACGCATGCTTTAACTAGTTCTTGTCCAGGATCACTAATTGATGGCATCCCCGCATCACTTACTTGAGCAACATTTTGTCCATCATTCAAAGTTTGTACCAACTCATCAATACGGTAGTCTTTATTATCTTCTCTAAAACTGATCTTCTTGGTATCAATCTCAAAATGATTCAACAATTGTTGGGTGTGACTTGGATTTTCTGCAGCAATTAAATCAACGTCTTTTAACGTTTTAATCGCACGAAATGTCATGTCATCTAGGTTTCCAATTGGTGTTGGAACTAGATATAATATTCCTTTATCTTGGTTAGCGGTAAAGCTATGTTGTTCTTGCACTTGGACTCCTCCAGATTAACGATTTAAGATTTCATTACAGAAAATACAACTTTCATCGTTTTCACGATGTGCTCCATAAAACTCGATGCAAACATGGAATCCTTCGTTGAATAAATGTTCCAAGTTTTCACGAGATTTTGATGAGCGTGGTCTATTCTTCTTGTTATCGTTTTCCGCATTATCTTTTTGTTCATTGATGAAATCATGTAAGTGTTGGTTTTCAATTCTAAGTTCTGCATTTTCTTCCATTACTTCGGTTAATGCTTTTCGAACTTCAGCTAATTGACTCAACATCATTTCTGTTTGTGTTTCTAAATCTTGAATTCCATCATATAATTCACGTTTCTCCAAACAATTTCACCCCATTTAACTATTTAGTATTTTCATAATTTTTAATGTAGTAGCCTCTAATATATTTTGGAAGCTAACGTTCACTGCCATTTGATTATTACAATTTAGGATTACTTCCATAATTGAGATTAGCTTATCCTCATTGATACTTTGACTAAGTTGTTCAATGTTAGTAGCTTGCTTTGGAAAGTTATGATCTTTACTTCCAGTATACTTAGCATCCAAAACATCTTCAAATATAGATAACAGCATATCAATCACTACTTGGCGTTTACTATTATCACTAACTAACGGCATGATACTACTTTGTACCAAAACAAACGAAGTATTATCCCTTTGTACCAATGCGCTGAACCATTGACTAATCGCAGATATAACTTTGGTCAGCCATTCATCTTCTTGCCATTCTCGGACAGTCGACATTTGGTTCGTTAGTCGTTTAATAATTTTAAACTGACTTGGTATCACGCCTAGGTTGGCTAACTCTTCATTAAACATTTTAGTATTTAATGAATCTAAATCAACCACCTGGGTTCTGGAGATAATCGTTGGTAGAATTAAGTTCTTATTGGTCGTTAGTAGAAACGAAACTATATTTGCACCAGGTTCTTCAATAAACTTTAACAAGCTGTTTGCTGCACCAGTGGTCATCTTTTCAGCATCACAAACAATGAAGAACTTCTGGTTTCCTTCCAAACCACTTTTGGAAAATTCAGATTTCAAGTATCTGATTTGATCAACCTTAATACTTAATCCATCTGGTTTAATGATAACAACATCTGGATGTTGTTGTTCAGCGATTCTACGACATTCATCACAATGTCCACAGGGCATTGAATCATCGGAAACATTTTTACAAAACATTCTCATTGTTATAAACAACGCTAATGATAATTTTCCGACTCCTTCCTCACCATTAAATAGGTAAGAATGGGATAATTCGTGATTGTTCACCACTTGTAAAAATTTATCCATCAGTGGTTTTTGCTTTTTCTCAGTCTCTGCAATCACTTGATTTTCGGTCATGTTCTTCCCCCATTAGAATCGATAAAAATTATCCATTGGCATTTCCATTACAGTAGCGCCACCTACTTCAATTTTAACTGGATATGATGAATCTGAAACTCCACCATCCAGGTTAACTGGTGGTGTCATGTATTGTTCACGCTTACTTGATACCTTCTTAATGACATCTAAAACATCATTGACACGTTCATCTTCAATCCCAATCATGAAGGTAGTATTACCTGATTTTAGGAAACCACCAGTAGTTGATAGTTTTGTTTGATGAACATTGTTCTTAGCAAATGCATTTTGTAGTTTGTTAGCATCTTTATTTTGCACAATTACAATTAAAAGTTTCATTCAAAATCACGTCCCTATTTTTTAAATTCATTTAAATATGGTTGCAAAATTTCTAAAACATTCTTGTATACATCATCAATTGATTGTGTTGCATCAACTGATTTGATACGTTTTGGATTAGCCTTAGCTAAACGTTGATAAGCTGCATGAACTCGATTATGGAAATCGATTGTTTCAACATCCAATCTATCGACTTCTTCTTCAGCTCGATTTTTAGCAATGCGTTTTAATCCTTCTTCTACTGGAAGATTAAAGTAGATTGTAAGGTCTGGTAAAAAGCCTTCGGTAGCAAATTGGTTCATTTCGTTAATTGCGTCTTCACCAATTTCTCTACCTCCACCTTGATAAGCAATTGAACTATCAAGATAACGATCACAAATAACTAACTTGTTATCGGCAATTGCTGGCTTAACAGTTTGCTCAATGTTTTGGCGACGAGCCGCAGCATATAATAACGCTTCAGTTCGCTTATCCATATCAACATTTTTACGGTCTAAAATCACCTCACGAATACTTTCAGCGATTGGATTACCACCAGGTTCTCTACTGGTAACCAACTTGTCGCCCATTTCTTCTTTCAAGTAATCTAATACCATATTCAAGATGGTTGTCTTTCCAGCACCATCCGTGCCTTCAAATGTGATAAATTTTCCAGCCATATACTATACCCCTACTTTCATCTTTCTATCTCATTGTACTTTAATTTATTCGTTTCAACAAATGAACTACAAACAAAAAGTGTCTTATTCCAAAGAATAAAGACACCTTTAGTAATCAATAACAGAAGATTGAATACGATTGTTGGAAACTTTTCTTTCTCTTGCTTCTCGATATAAAAATAAATATTTTTCACGAGCTAAACGAGTTTGGGCAACAATTTCCCCATCAACTTCATAAATTGCTTCTTGAGTTTCAGCAGCCTGATCCCATTGATACTTAGCACGATCGATAGAATCCAATAGAAATTCATCATATTGTTTTCCTACGTTGTGTGAAAATCTTGAAAATCCTAACATCAGTATTCACCTCTACATTTCAGTTCGACCAGAAACAGCTCTAGATAGCGTCATTTCATCAGCATATTCGATATCACTACCAACTGATAAACCGTGTGCTAATCTAGTAACCTTGATTCCGGCTGGCTTAACTAAACGTGATAGATACATTGCGGTTGCTTCCCCTTCAGGAGTTGCATTAGTAGCAATAATAATTTCTTTAATTGCTTCATCACTTTGCAAACGTTTAATTAGACTTTTTATATTTAAATCTTCGGGGCCTTTTCCTTCAATTGGAGATAGGACACCGTTTAATACATGATATAAGCCATGATAATCTTTCATTTTTTCCATTACCATGATGTCTCTTGGTTGTTCAACAACCAAAACAGTTGATTGATCTCTAGTCTTGTCTCGACAGATAACACATGGATCTTCATCAGTTAAGTTTCCGCAGATTGAACAATACATCAACTTGTCCTTAGTTTCCTTCAATGCTGAAGAGAACTTAGCAACGTCGTCCTTGTTCATATCAACTACGAAATACGCTAGTCTAATCGCTGTCTTATGCCCAATTCCTGGTAGACGCATAAAACTGTCGATCAACTTAGCGATTGGTTCAGGATATTGCATAATTAACCTTCTTTATTTAAATTACATTCCTGGAATTCCCATTCCCTTAGTGTACTTACCCATTGAGTCTTGAGTAGTCTTTTCAATTTGTGCAAGTGCATCGTTTACGGCACTGATTACTAAATCTGAAGTCATGTCTGGATCTTCTGGATCTAATGCTTCTGGTTTAATCTTCATGTCTTTCATCTTACGATCACCTGAGAAAGTAACAACTACCATGTCTTCAGGGGCTTTTCCAACAAATTCAGTGTTGTTAATTTGTTCTTGTTCAGCACCCATTTGTTTTTGTAGTTGCTTAACTTGTTTCATCATCTTTCCCATGTTCATTCCGTTCATCATATCTATAACAGCTCCTTAATCATCTTTTACATCAATTATATCTTCACCAAAAAGTTGTGTTGCTTGCTTAACTATTTTGGGTTCATTGTCTTGTTTTTCATTATTATTATCATCGTTTTGTTCTGAATTTTCAACACTTGAATTTTCAGATTCGCTTCTAACTTCTTTACCACTGTTCTTTTGTGCAACAATGTATCCCTTTCTGATTTCAGGCCATTGTTCTGCAGGGATAAAAACAAAGTCAGGTACGTAGTTCAAAATACGGTCTAAACCATTACCAAGGGCATCTTGTAGCTCTTCATCCGTACTTGCCTTTTGGAACAAGAATGGATATTCAAACGATACAACCACGCCATCGTGACTGGCAGCAACCGGTTTTGAAACGTTCATTAACGCACGCTTAGTTACGTCCAATCCACTTAGTAGTTCATCCCAAATATTTTGAATATTAGTCAAATCTTGTCTAGTTGCATTATCCAATACAGGATAAATCTTAGTTAGGTTAACTCTGGCATTGCTTGAATTACCAGTAGATTTCTTAGCAACAGGTCGCTTAGCTGGTTCGATAGCGGTTGTGTTGCCGCCGTTAGTAGCTACGCCGTTCTTAGTTAGTTCTTCAACCTGCTTTTGTAGACTAGCAACTTGATTCTGCAATTGTTCTACCAATTGGTTATCAATGCTTTGTGAACTAGTACTTTGTGCTGTAGGTTGTGAAACTGTTTGTTTTGTATCAGTGGATAGCTTAACGGTTAATACATCTAGGTAAACGTCTGGATGCATTGTGTATCTCATTTGATTTTGGATATCGTTTAAATCAACAATCATGCGATAAACTCTTTGTGCGTCCACAATTGATGTTAGTTGTTTAAACTCTTCATCAATAACACCTAATTCAGATTCTTCAACCATTTCAGGTGATTGTTGGTATAACAATATATCCTGACAATACTTGATTAAATCTTCAACGAATCTTGATGCATCTTTACCTGATTCTAACATTTTTCTTACATCAGATAGTGCGTCTTTAACGTCGTGGTTAACAACATTGGTTAAATACTTAGACAGTAGTGATTTAGTCACACTACCAGTTACTTGCAATGCATTTTCATAGGTAACTTTATCGAAACCAAATGATAATACTTGATCCAAAATACTTAGGGCATCACGCATTCCACCTTCTGCAGCCTTGGCGATTACTTTTAATGCCTTGTCATCATAATCGATGTTTTTATCATTTAAAATAAATTCCATTCTGCCTAAAATATCGTTTGCAGTGATACGTTTGAAATCAAACCGTTGAACACGTGAAATGATTGTGGCTGGAATCTTTTGTGGTTCGGTTGTGGCTAAAATAAAAATAACATGTGCAGGTGGTTCTTCCAATGTCTTCAATAATGCATTGAAAGCCCCTGTTGATAGCATATGAACTTCATCAATAATATATACTTTGTAAGTTGCTTGAGTAGGCGCGTATTTGGCCTTGTCTCTGACATCCCTAATTTCTTCAACCCCATTATTTGAGGCAGCATCAATTTCAATAACATCATTTAATGTTCCGCTTGTAATGCTTTCACAAATTTCACATTCGTTGCAGGGTTCCCCATCTTTTTGGTTCGGACAGTTAATTGCCTTGGCCAAAATTTTCGCAGCGGAAGTTTTTCCAGTTCCCCTAGGACCTGCAAATAAATAAGCATGACTCAATTGATTGGTGATAATCGCATTTTTCAATGTAGTGGTAATAACATCTTGACCAATCACATCGTCAAAACGTTGCGGTCTCCATACACGGTATAAAGCTTGGTAACTCATGGAAAACTTCCTTTCAAAAAACTAGTTACTTACATTATATATTCTATTCAATAATTATTCCATTATCGTTTTTACATCATAGATAAAAAAATCTCCTAGCCAGCATTTGACTAGGAGTTTATTTGTATAAAAAACAAGAAGCACAAGCGTAGAATACTTAGTGCTGCTTCCTCTCGGATCTGACACGGTTCGTAAACACAACTTTGCTTCAAGGCCTTACGGCAATAATTATATTAACTTATTCCGAATTATTTTTCAAGCTTATTTCTTTTTTTCTTAGCTTCTTTGCTTCTTTTTCGTGCCGCTTTGAAAAAAGACTTCATTAGGTCCTTAGCATCATCAGCTAGTAATCCACCGGAAACGTTTACTTGATGATTTAATCGACTATCTTCTAATACATGATATAGACTTTCGGCAGCACCGGCCTTCAAATCAGTGGCACCATAATAAACGTTTTTGATTCTGGAATTAATGATTGCACCTGAACACATCAAACATGGTTCAATTGTTACATATAAATCACAATCTTCTAATCGCCAACTACGTAGATAACGACAAGCCTCATCAATTGCGACAACCTCTGCATGATCCAAAGCATTATTACTTAGTTCACGTAAGTTATGACCTCTACCAATAATCTTATCATCTTTGACGATGACGGCACCAATTGGGACTTCGTTTATCATATAAGCATTTTTAGCTTCAAATAAAGCTTCTTTCATATAGTACTCTTTTGTTTTATCCATTGAATACACTTTCCAATATATAGTAACCTTTGTTCTTCTTGATAATTTCACAATTACCAAATAATGATTGCATTAATTTCTTAGCTGATGGCGCTCCCTGCTTCTTTTGTAATACCACAGTTAGTGTTCCCTTTGGTAATAAGTGGTCAACTGCACCAGAGATCATTCCATCCACGACATCCTTACCAGCTCTTACTGGTGGGTTGGTAATAATTGCCGCAAACTTATCAGTAACGTTTTCGTATACATTAGAATTATGGATGTTAACGTTTGAAACATGGTTTTGTTCTGCGTTCTTAACCGCTAGCTCTAGTGCTAAATTGTTAACATCAACCATTTCAAATGTTCTGTCTGGGTAATTCTTGGCTAAAGCAATGGCCATTGGTCCATATCCACAACCTAAATCTAGGACATTTCCATCTGGAATTTTGTCAAAATTGACACTTTCAACTAAAGTTTTTGAACCAAAATCAACTGTTCTTTTTGAGAAAACCCCGTTGTCAGTGGTAAAGGTTAATGTGTTGTTTAATAAATCAAAATTCCATGTATGAAGTTCGTGTACAACATGGGGATTAGGTGTATAATAAAATTCGTTCATTTCAAATCAGATCCTCGTAAAAAATTTTTTAAAAATTCGCTAAGACACTGTATCTAGTAGACCAGGAAGATTTTGGCCACTAAATATGGTGTTTTTCATTTGATTTTTTTCTGTTCTGGTGTAAACTTTTATATATAAATCAAAGGGAAATATCTTACATATTTCGATTGAAATGTAATACATATTTCGTCAAAAGAAAGGGAGCAATACCATGGCACAAGTAACCGTATACTCAAAGAATAATTGCATGCAATGCAAGATGACTAAGCGCTTTTTAAGCGAACACGATATTGATTTTATTGAAAGAAACATTAACGAAGAACCCGAATATGTTTCATACCTAAAATCAAAAGGATTCATGTCACTACCAGTTGTAGAAGCAGATGGTATTGACTCAATTTCCGGATTTAGACCAGATCAATTAAGCCAACTAGCTTAATTTCAAATTACGTATTATTCATTATAATATAAAATGTTGTTTTTGGCGAAACCGCTAATGGTCTCGCCATCTTTTTTCTCAAGTTTAATTTTACTAATGAAAGAGTGGTTTAAGCATGTCGTTGAAAGATTTGAAGGACGTAACATATTACGACCTAAATAATGAAATTAACATCCCTAAGGATGATAAGATTCAATTAAATAAAGATAAAGAAGCACTAGATGCCTTCATCAAAGAAAACGTTGAACCTAACCTTAAAAAATTTGGTTCTCTAAAAGAAAAATTCGATTTTCTAATCGATAATGACTACCTTGAAGAAGAATTCATCAACAAATATGACTTTTCATTTATTGAAAAAGTTTACGACTACTTGGAAAATCAAAACTTTAAGTTCAAATCTTTTATGGCTGCATACAAATTCTATGCTCAATACGCCCTAAAGACTGATGATGGTAACTACTACCTAGAACAATTCATCGATCGTGTTGCTATCAACGCCCTATACTTCGCTGATGGTGACGAAGAACTTGCTATGAACTTAGCAGATGAAATTGTTCACCAAAGATACCAGCCAGCCACCCCTTCTTTCTTAAATGCTGGAAGAAAACGTCGTGGTGAATTCGTATCATGTTTCTTAATTCAACCTACTGATGATATGAACACAATTGGTAGAACCATTAACTCAGCACTACAACTATCACGTATCGGTGGTGGTGTTGGAATTAATCTTTCTAACCTACGTGCTGCTGGTGATCCAATCAAGCATATCGAAGGTGCTGCTTCTGGTGTTGTTCCAGTTATGAAACTTCTAGAAGACAGTTTTTCATACTCAAACCAACTAGGACAAAGACAAGGTGCTGGTGCCGTTTACCTAAATGTATTCCATCCAGACATCATTTCATTCCTATCAGCTAAGAAAGAAAATGCCGATGAAAAGATTCGTGTTAAGACTCTTTCACTTGCTGTTACTGTTCCTGACAAGTTCTATGAACTTGCTCAAAACAATGATGAAATGTACCTATTCAGTCCTTACGATGTTGAAAGAATTTACGGCGTTCCTTTCTCATACGTTGATATCACCAAGGAATACGACAACATGGTCGCAAATGATGAAATCAAGAAGACTAAGATTAACGCTCGTGAACTAGAAACTGAAATTAGTAAATTACAACAAGAATCAGGTTACCCTTACATCATTAACATCGATACTGTTAACAAGGAAAACCCTATTGACGGTAAGATTGTTATGAGTAACCTATGTTCAGAAATCATGCAAGTACAAGAACCATCTACTGTAGATAATGAACAAAATTACGAAAAACTAGGTACTGATGTATCATGTAACTTAGGTTCAACTAACATCGTTAACTTAATGGCAAGCCCTAACTTTGGTAAGTCTGTTGACGCAATGGTTCGTGCATTAACTTTTGTTACTGATCATTCAGACATTAACGTTGTTCCTTCAATCCAACGTGGTAACGCCCTATCACATAGTATTGGACTTGGTGGAATGGGTCTTCACAGTTTCTTAGCTAAAAACCAAATTGAATATGGTTCAGATGAAGCAATTGAATTTACTGGTGTTTACTTCATGCTATTAAACTACTGGACTTTAGTTGCATCAAACAAGATTGCTGCTGAAAGAAACGAAACTTTCCATAACTTTGATAAGAGTAAATATGCTGATGGTTCATACTTCGATAGATACACTACCGAAGACTGGGGGCCAAAATCTGACCGCGTTAAAAAACTATTTGATGGCATCTTTGTTCCATCACAAAGCGATTGGGAAGAATTAAAGCAAGCTGTTATGAAGGATGGTTTATACCACCAAAATAGAATGGCTGTTGCTCCAAACGGTTCAATCTCATACATTAATGATTCAACTGCTAGTTTGCACCCTATCATTAGTCGTATCGAAGAAAGATATGAATCAAAGACTGGTAAGATTTACTACCCAGCTCCATACCTATCAAACGAAACTCTTAAGTACTACAAGTCAGCTTATGACATCGACATGAGAAAAGTTATCGATACTTATGCTGCTGCTCAAAAACACGTTGATCAAAGTATGAGTCTTACTCTATTCATGCGTTCAACAATTCCTGAAGGACTATACGAATGGAAGAACGGTAGAACTGATAAAATGACTACTCGTGATTTAACTATCCTACGTAACTACGCTCACGCTAAAGGCATTAAGTCACTATACTATGTCAGAACTTACACTGATGATAATCAAGAAGTCGGTGTTAACGAATGTGAAAGTTGTTCAATCTAATTAGTTAGGAGAATTTATACAATGGATAATTACAAAGCTATCAACTGGAATGCTGTAAGCGACCAAATTGATAAAGCGACATGGGAAAAACTAACCGAACAATTCTGGTTAGATACTAGAATCCCTTTATCTAACGATTTAGCTGATTGGAGAACGTTAGATGACGATCACAAATGGCTAGTAGGTCATGTCTTTGGTGGTCTAACTTTACTTGATACCCTACAATCACAAGACGGTATGGCCGCACTTAGAAAAGATGTTGCAACTCAACACGAAACTGCTGTCTTAAACAACATTCAATTCATGGAATCTGTCCATGCTAAGAGTTACTCATCAATCTTTTCTACTTTAAACACTCCTGACGAAATCTCAGAAATTTTTGACTGGAGTGATTCAGAAGAATTCCTTCAAAACAAAGCTAAAAAGATTTATGACTTATATCATGACGATTCAAACCCATTGAAGAAAAAGATTTCAAGTGTGTTCCTAGAAACATTCTTATTCTACTCTGGTTTCTACACCCCACTATGGTACTTAGGTCACAACAAGTTACCTAACGTGGCTGAAATCATCAAGTTAATTCTTCGTGATGAATCTGTTCATGGTACTTACATTGGTTACAAATTCCAACTTGGATTTAACCAATTAGGCGGAAATGAACAACAAGACCTAAAGGATTGGATGTACAACTTCTTGTATGACCTATACGAAAACGAAGAAAAGTACACTCACATTCTATATGATCAAGTTGGTTGGACCGACGACGTATTGAAGTTCATCAGATACAATGCCAACAAGGCACTTATGAACTTAGGTCAAGATCCACTATTCCCTGACAACGCTGAAGACGTTGATCCAATCGTTATGAATGGTATTTCAACATCAACAGCTAACCATGACTTCTTCTCACAAGTCGGTAACGGTTACCGTTTAGGTGAAGTTGAAGCTATGAAGGATGACGATTACAAGATTTGGTATCCAAAAGATAACAAATAATCATAAACAAAAAGAGGATGCAGTTTAATTACTTCACCCTTTTTTTATTCCATTAAACGCAAAAAAATACCCGGTACAGAATTATTAATATCTATATCGGGTATTTTTATTTGCTCATTTTTAGTTGGCTAATATCGCCTATTTTTTGAATAGTTTCTTCCAAAGTGATTTCTTTTCACATGGTGCATCTTCAACATGTTCATTTACCAATACTAGTAATTGAAGCATGGTGAATACTAGTGAGTTTCCACGACGGTATGAAATGTACTTAGGTGTCCATTCACTAACGTATTTTTCCTTGTAAGATCTTAATCCTTGGAAACTGTAGAATGCAGTTCCGTACTTGTAGATTAAGTTAGAAATCTTTTCATCAATAAAACTATATCTGGATTCACCAACGTTTGATAATGGTGCCATTCCAAGATTGAAGTACTTGTATCCTTCATCCTTTACGTAATTGAACAAGTTAATGAAGATTCCATCCATGATTCCTGATGGAGCATCTTCGCTTGATCTCATCAAGTCAATTGATGTCATTTCATGATCACCGGTTGGCATGATATTAGCAAAGGCAACTACTTTATTGTCCTTATCCTTCATAACTGCGATTGGTGCTTGGTTTAGATAGTAACTGTCAAAGTATCCTAATGAGAATCCCTTTTCAGGTTTACCCTTCAACCAGTTATCAGAAACCTCTCTCAATTCATCGATAAATGAAGCAGAGAATGGTGGTTGAATAATTTCGAATTTATATTCATCACGGTCGAACTTATTCATTAAAGCTCTTTCACCACGATGCTTTTTACCAGCAATGGAGAAAGTATCTAAGGAAACGTGACCTTCTCCCCCCGCCTTGGTAAAACTGAATCCTTTTTCATGAAGTAACATAGTTAGTTCTTCACCAATTTCATAGAAAACAAGTGAATAACCGATATTATCACTATCTTCAATAAACTTATCAATGGCGTCTTCTAGTTTATCAAGATTACCAATTGGTTCACCCATGATGATAATCTTGTTAGCACGACATTTGTACATAAAGAATAGTTGATCTTTACCATCTTCTTGATAGAAGTAAATACTCTTATCACGAACGTATGCTAAATGACTTACTTCATTTCCACCAAATTCGTTAATAACGTTAGATACTCTGTCACCATCGAATGGTTGGTTTAACCAATCAACCTTTGAGTATGATAGGAAACGGAAAGTTAGCACTAAGATTAAGAATGCTAAAATCAATCCCAATAGTCCCGCAAACCATACTTGAGGTGATGGTAATAGGTATGAGTTAGTCCAGTGGAATACGGCAAACTTGAAGTTTGTTAGTAAACCAATAATTAGGTAGACAACAAAAGCACTAATAAAGATTAATAAATCAATTAACGCATGTCCCCATGAGTAAGTGAATTTTTGTCTGTATAATACTTTGTAACTTAGCCACAAGCATCCTAGTAGGATTACGGACATAATTACCATGTTAGTTGGGAAGTCTTCCTTCCACAATGTGTTCCATAATGCGACAACTAGAATCACAGCTGTAGGCCAGAATGCCTTTTTCACTTTTGAACCAAATCCACGAGCAAAACCAATTAATAGGAATGCCACGATAACAGTACTTAGTTGATCTAAGAAGTAGAACGAATATGGCTCTAGTGAAATATAGAATCTATTTACTAATACTAAGTTTGGAATAACTGCTAATAAAAGCATCATAATTCCAGAGAAGTACATAAAAATAGTAATAAACATGTGAGCTAATCTTTGTAAAATTAGCTTTGGAATACCATCTAAGAAGTTGTTGAAACGTTGGAATACATCAATTACTAAGAAGATAATTCCTAATAGAACCGGGAAAATGTAGTAGAAAGCACGGTATAGGATTAACCAGACCGCTGCATCACTTGGTTTTACACCAATAAACATTAATCCAACTAACATTGTTCCTTCAAAACTTCCAAGTCCCCCAGGAACTAATGAAGCAACACCCACTACGTTTGCAACAACGAATACTGGAAATACGGCTAGTAGGTTAATTGGTTGATGCATAAATGCACCAATTGCCATGAATAATCCAGCACAACCTAACCATTCTAAACATGACCCAACAATTAATTGGATTTCTAGTTTAGCTGTTAAGTCCTTGAAATAATCAGAATCATTTAATCTTGTAATGATAAATAGTATTGGGAAGTATAATCCACCCAGAACTAATACTATCCACCACCACCAGTCATGACTGTTAGTCCCGAAACCGAAACTAAACATCATAATAATAGCTACCCAACAATAAGTAGATAGACCTGCTAATAAGAAAATCACAATCTTAGAGATTGCATATAATATTTGTTTTTTTGTTGCGTTTTCGCTGTAAAAACTAGAACGCATACTTGCACCTAATACACCACCAAAACCAGCAATGTTGGTTAATGTATTGGTAATCCACCCTGTCTTTACAATATATGATTTCTTAAACTTACCCGGTAGAAAATCAACAATTGTAAAATCATATATTAACATCGGTGAAACAGCAATGAATCCCAAAATTATCATGATAACAATCGACATTGGTGATAGTCTTGAAAAACTTTCCGCCATTTGTCTTCCACTAATTTCTTTTGAAACAGAAAAAATAACGTGAACAACAACGGCAAGAACGAATACCACGAACAAGACTTTTACTAAAGTCATATGTCGATTGATCCAATCTCCACATTTCTTAAATAAAGCTTTCAATTATGTTTCCTCCATAAATCTTATTACTACCATTATCTCAATTAATAATTGCTGGCACAAGGTTTTATATAAAAATATGTACAAAAAAAGAACGTGTGATAAATCACACGTTCTCTTAAAGAGAAATTACTTAAGAGTAACTTCTGCACCAACTTCTTCAAGTTTTGCCTTGATGTCGTTAGCTTCGTCTTCTTTAGCGTCTTCTTTAATTACTGAAGGAGCACCATCAACTAAGTCCTTTGAGTCCTTTAGACCTAAACCAGTGATTTCACGTACAACCTTGATTGCTTTAACCTTTTGGCTACCAGCAGAAGTTAGTTCTACAGTGAATGAGTCCTTAGCAGCGGCACCATCAGCACCAGCAGCTGGAGCAGCAGCTGCTGCAGCAGTAACGTCGAATTCTTCTTCAATTGCCTTAACTAAGTCGTTTAAGTCAGTGATTGAAGCTTCTTTAATTTGTTCAATAATGTTATCTTTATCAAAAGCCATTTTAATTTCCTCCAATTTGGATAGTTATAATTTTATATTATGAGCTTAGGCTGCGTCGCCATCGCCCTTTTCTGCAACTGCTTTAACAGCAATAGCAAACTTGCGAACAGGTGATTGTAACATGCTTGCAAGGATAGAGATTGATTCGTCGCGACTTGGTAATGAAGCGAATTCGTCAATTTCTTGTAGAGTAGCAATCTTGTTTTCAAGAATACCACCCTTGATTTCAACAGCGTCAGTGTTATCAGCAAAATGCTTTAATACCTTAGCTGGAGCAATAGGATCTTCATCAGAGAATGCTACAGCAGTAGGACCCTTGAATAAGTCACCTAATTCTTCGTAACCTGCTTCCTTAGATGCACGTACAGCAATGTTATTCTTGATAACACTGAATGAAACACCTGCATCACGTAATTGCTTACGTAGGTCAGTTACTTCAGCAACGTTTAAACCACGGTAGTTAACAACAATAGCAGTAGTAGCATTGTTGAATTGTTCTGTAACAGCTTCTACACGTTTAGCTTTAGCGTCGATTACTTCTTTCTTTGGCATTGTTTCACCTCCCAATATTTTTTGGGATTTAATAAAAAATCCCTATGCCACCTAGACATAGAGAAACCGTTTTAAGTGTCCTCGTTGGGATATTAAGGTACAAGTACCACCCAAGTCTTAGGTAGATATCAATTTTTATAACAAATAGTAGTTTACTATATATATAAACTTTGGTCAATAGGGATTTTCAAATTCCAAATTAATTACTTAACTTTAGAATGATTCTAGATCAACCTTTACACCAGGTCCAAAGGTTGTTGAAACTGATAGGTTACTGATGTAAGTACCACGTACTGAAGCTGGACGGTTCTTAACAATCAAGTCTTCAATAGCCTTGAAGTTACCAACTAGCTTGTCAGCATCAAATGATGACTTACCGATGATAACAGCAACGTTTCCGTCACGGTCAGTACGGTAAGTAACCTTACCTGATTTAGAATCAGATACGGCCTTCTTAACATCCATAGTAACTGTACCAGTCTTAGGGTTTGGCATTAAGTTCTTTGGTCCAAGAACACGACCTAGACGACCAACTTGAGCCATCATGTCTGGTGTTGCAATAGCAACATCAAAGTCTAACCAACCATTTTGGATTTTTTCAGCTAGGTCTGCTTCACCAACAAAGTCAGCGCCGGCTTCTTCAGCTTCCTTAGCCTTGTCACCCTTAGCAAATACAACAACTTTTTGGTCTTTACCTGTACCGTTTGGTAAGACAACAGCACCACGTAATTGTTGATCAGCTTGTTTAGTGTCAACATTTAAGTTAAATACAACTTCAACAGTTGAATCGAACTTAGCAAAATCAATTTTCTTTACAAGATCAACAGCTTCTTCAACTGAGTAAGCCTTGTTACGGTCTACTTGTTTTAAAGCATCTTGATACTTTTTACCTCTTTTTTGAGCCATCTGTGTTTTCCTCCTTGCAATTGTGGTTGTAACGGATAAACCTCCCACATAACACCTAAATAATAGGTGTTATGGTACTACAGTATAGAAATGATTGTTGAATTAACCTTCAACAGTGAATCCCATACTACGTGCAGTACCTTCGATCATACGCATTGCGGCTTCAACATCAGCTGCGTTTAGATCTTTCATCTTAGTTTCGGCGATTTCCTTAACTTGGTCCTTAGTTACACTAGCAACCTTGTTAGTGTTTGGTTCACCGGAACCATGTTCAACACCAGCAGCCTTCTTCAATAGAATTGAAGCAGGTGGTGTCTTAGTAATGAAATCGAATGAACGATCTTCATATACAGAAATCACAACTGGAATCAAGTATCCTGCTTGATCAGCAGTACGAGCGTTGAATTCCTTAGTGAATCCCATAATGTTAATACCAGCTTGACCCAATGCAGGTCCAACTGGAGGAGCAGGTGTTGCTTTACCCGCAGGAATTTGCAATTTAACTACGTTAGCTACTTTTTTAGCCACGAGACATACCTCCTTAAGTCCGTGTGTGGTAAAAATTGGAGATGAGATTTCTCCTCCCACTTAAGTATGTGTAAACATACAACAAATAATATATCACGTTTAAATATTTTTAACAACCCAAAGTTTTATCTAATTGGTTGCACTTGGTTAAAGTTAAGTTCAGCAGTGGTTGCACGACCGAACATATCAATATTAACCTTCAACTTACCTTTTTCGTCATCTTTTTCGATAACCTTACCAGAAAGATCGGCAAATGCACCGTCAATAATAGTAATTGTGTCTCCCACTTCAGCATCCAATTCTTGCTTTTCTTGAGAAACACCAAGACGACTTAGAACTAGTTCTACTTCATCTGGTAGCAATGGAGTTGGCTTACTTCCTTGACCATGTGATCCGATAAATCCAGTAACACCTGGGGTATTTCTAACGATGTACCATGCTTCGTCAGTCATAACCATTTCTACTAGAACATAACCAGGGAAAGTTTTTTCCATCTTAGCCTTGTCTACACCATCTTTAACTTCGTGTTCTTCTGTTTCTGGAACAACTACTCTAAAGATAAAGTTTGACATACCCATTGATTCCTTACGTGAATCAAGGTTTGCTTTAACTTTGTTTTCGTATCCTGAGTAAGTATGAATAACATACCATTGCTTTTCTGCTGATTCCATTAAAATTAGCTCCCTTTATGATTTTTTGCAAAATAAAAAAACTCCGCACTCACGAAGTTTCAAACTACCTATTATAATATCACTATTTACTATAATTTAAAACAGTAAATTATAGGTATAGTAATCCTGATTGAATTGCCCAGTCAACAATTGCAAAGAAGATTGCGAAGATAATTGACATTGATACTACGATAGTAGTGTCAATTCTAGTTTGGTGCCCATTAGGCCATACAACTAGTTTCATTTCAGTACCAACACTCTTAAAGAACTTAAATAATTTCATAGTTTTCCTCCACTAACGTGTTTCTTTATGCATCGTAGCCTTGCCACAATGTTTACAATACTTTTTTACTTCTAATCGATTTTCATGATTATTACCAACCGAAGTTGTGTAATTACGGGATCCACAGA
>CAMLMR010000024.1 GCA_946481335.1 uncultured Lactobacillus sp.
AAAAGGAACACTTAAATATTAAGAACCACATCGTAAAGATTAATGGTGACAAGTTTTACTTGGCCAAAGCGATGGTTACAGATATTCCAGAAATGGTAGAAATCGAGCGCGACGTCTACGATGGTAAGGCACCATGGACAGACGAAGCATTTTTACCTGAACTAAAGCCACGCTTGGACCGCTTTTATTTACTATTACGTCAAGAAGACGAACTAGTAGCGTTTATTGGTAGTTCTTTAAACGATAAGCAGGGCGACTGCCATATCTCAAACGTTGCCGTAAAACCTGAATACCAAGAACGTGGTTTAGGTTACTTTTTAATCGCTAAGATTATTAAGAAGGCTCGTCAACTAAACTATAAGACGGTTTCCTTAGAAGTAAGAATTAGCAACGTTAAAGCCCAAAGATTGTACTCTGATTTAGGTTTCAAACAAGTTGGAGTCAAGGAAGGCTACTACGACGGTGATCACGAAGACGCCGTTGATATGGTTTTAGATTTAAGTCTATACGAAACTATTCCAAATAATTTTGGAATTTAATGAAACGAGGTTTTTTTGTGCAACCACATATAATTATGTCTTTTGAATCTAGTTGTGATGAAACTAGTGTGGCCATTATCGAAGATGGCGAAAAAATATTATCAAACGTTGTTGCAACGCAAATCAATAGTCACAAGCGATTTGGTGGAGTGGTTCCAGAAGTCGCAAGTAGACATCATATTGAACAAATTACAATCTGTGTCGAAGATGCAATGAAACAAGCCGATGTTTCTTACGATGACATCGACGCAATTGCTGTCACATATGGTCCTGGTTTGGTTGGTGCACTATTAATTGGTGTAACCGCCGCTAAGACTATTGCCTGGGCACATAATATTCCATTAATTCCGGTTAACCATATTGCTGGTCATATCCTGGCAAGTCGTTTTGTTACTAAGATTAACTATCCAGCATTGGCATTGGTCGTTTCCGGTGGCCACACTGAGTTGGTCTTAATGCGAGAAGAAGGCGACTTCAAGATTATTGGTGAAACTAGGGATGACGCGGCCGGTGAAGCATACGACAAGGTTGGTCGAGTACTTGGAATTAACTATCCTGCTGGTCCTAAGGTAGACGCAATGGCTGCTGAAGGAAAGGATACCTTTAACTTCCCACGTGCAATGGAAAAAGAAGATAACTTTGATTTTTCATTTAGTGGATTGAAGAGTGCATTTCTAAACACTACTCACCATGCGGATCAAATTCATGAAGAATTGGATAAGAATGATTTAGCTGCTAGTTTCCAAAGCGCTGTCGTTGACGTTTTAGTAGACAAAACTACTAGAGTATTACAAGAATATCCAGTTTCTCAATTGATTTTGGCTGGTGGGGTTGCCGCTAATAAGGGACTTCGTAGTGCGTTAGAAGCAGCAATTGATAAGATTGATACAACTGAATTAATTAAGGTACCAAACAAACTTTGTGGTGATAACGCCGCAATGATTGGAGCAGCCGGTTACGTGATGGCAAAGAAAAATGTCTTTGCTGGCGTTGATTTAAATGCTGATCCAAGTCTAGAATTTGACCTTTTAGAGGACGAAGAATAAAAAAAGATGAATCCAATCGGATTCATCTTTTTTATTTATTCAAGTTCCATCATTGCATTTTCCCAATCAGATTCGATTTGTTCAATCTGTTCATTGGTGGCGGTCAATTGAGCCTGTAAATCATTTAACTTCTCAATGTCATTTAGGTTTTCGGGCTTAACCATTTCCGCTTCAATGGCAGTCTTTTCTTTTTGAGCAACATCAAGTTGTTCTTCTAAGTCCTCAACCTGACGCTTTAGTTTGCGTTGCTTCTTTTGTAGTTCTTTATTTGCAATGAATTCTTTTTGATTTTGTGACTTTGGTTTTGTATCGACAACATCTTCATTCTTAGCTTTTTGAGCTTGCTTATGTTCCTCAATTGCTGCTTGTTCTTCCTTCTTTTCAACGTAGTAATTATAGTTACCCAGGAAGAGTTCGCTGCCATCAGGTGATAGCTCAACGATTTGGGTTGCTAACTTATTAATGAAGTATCTATCGTGAGATACAAATAGAATGGTGCCATCAAAATTAATCAATGCATTTTCCAATACTTCACGACTATCGATATCCAAGTGGTTGGTAGGTTCATCTAGAATCAAGAAGTTATCGTGATTCATTGATAGCTTGGTTAGGACTAGTCGAGCTTTTTCACCACCTGAAAGGTTACCAACTACTTTTTCAACGTCTTCACCAGAGAAGAGGAAACTACCTAAAATCGAACGAATTCTTTGTTCAGGATAAGTAGGGTAGTCGTCCCAGATTTCATTTAAAACGGTCTTGTTGGGATGCAAGTTATCTTGATGTTGGTCGTAGTAGCCGATTTGAACACCGGTACCGCGATCAATTTCACCAGATAGTAGTGGTAATTGATTCATGATAGTTTTTAGCAATGTCGATTTTCCAATTCCGTTTGGACCGATTAATGCGACTGCTTGGTTTCGTTTAACATCGATATTGATGTTTTGTGATAGTGTTTGGTTATCGTATCCAATTGATGCATCACGAACGTTTAAAACGACGTTACCACTTTGTTTTTCTGGACTAAATGAAAGACGAGCTGATTTATCGTCACGCGTAGGTGCGGAAATTTTCTCCATCTTTTCAAGCTGTGTTCTTCTGGATTGCGCACGTTTGGTAGTGGACGCTCTGACAATGTTTTTATCAACGAAGTCTTGCATCTCTTTAATTTTCTTTTGTTGTTTTTCGTATTCCTTTAGTTGATGTTCATAGTTTAATTTCTTTTGTTCAACATAACTAGAGTAATTACCAACGTAATGAGTCATGTGGCCTTGTGAAAGGTCGTAAACTTGATCAACAATCTTATCCATGAAGAAACGATCATGGGAAATGATTAGAAGGGCACCATGATAACTCTTTAGATAATCTTCTAACCAACTGATGGTCTTAACATCAATGTGGTTGGTAGGTTCATCTAAGATTAGCAAATCCTTCTTTTCCAATAGTAGTTTAGCCATCGCCAATTGGGTTTGCTGACCACCGGATAGTTCACTAATTTTATGGTCGTACATTTCTTCGCCAAACCCAAACCCGTTTAGTACCGCCTTGATTTCAGCTTGGTATGAAAAACCATTTTTAGCGGTAAACTCAGCTTGAAGTTGATCATAAGTTTGTGAAACTTCAGCTAGCTTTTCTGGATCCGAGTTGATGTTTGAATCAGCCATCTTGTTTTCGTATTCGTGAATTTTATTTTCTAAAGCGATTAAATCAGCAAATACATTGGTCATTTCTTCGATGATAGTGGCATCAGAAGTTAGTCCAGTATTTTGGGATAAATAACCAATTGTGATGCCTTTTTTGGTGGTGACTTCACCTTCATCAATCGGTTCATCGCCCAAAATCATTTTCACTAAGGTTGACTTACCAGCACCATTCCTACCAACAAGGGCAACCTTGCTGTTTTCTTCGATACTCAAGTTAACGCTTGTGAAAAGATCTTGTCCACCAAATCTTTTTGTCATTTTATTTGCTTGTAAAATAATCATAAAATTCACCTCCTATTTCTCTTGTTTTATCAGTAATAATGACTATTTTAGCATATAATCACCAATAAATTAAAATGATGAATTCTTTTTGAGAGATGATAATATTTTCACAAACTTTGATTTTATGATAAAATACATAAATGTTATGAAAGATTCGGGAGGGAACATTTTGGATATTAAAATTCCTAGGGCAACGGCTAAAAGATTGCCTATGTATTATCGATATCTTAGCGGTTTACATGACGCGAAAATAAAGAGAATATCCTCTAGTACTTTTGCTGAAGCAGTACAAGTTGATTCAGCAACCATTAGAAGAGATTTATCTTATTTTGGAGCTCTTGGAAAACGTGGATATGGTTATGAAGTTGATAATTTATTAGACTTCTTCAAGAAGATTCTAAATCAAGATCACTTAACCAACGTTGCATTAGTCGGTTTAGGTAATTTGGGTCAAGCCTTACTACACTTTAATTTTCACAAAGATAGTAATGTAAGAATCTCAGCTGCCTTTGATATTCATGACGACATGATTAACACTGTGCAAAGTGGTGTACCTGTATATGATGTTAAGGATTTACAAGAACAACTAAGAGATCAACAAATTGAAGTAGTTATCTTTACTGTTCCAGCAACCGTAGTTCAAGACCTTTGTGACGAAGCTGTAAAGGGCGGAGCTAAAGGAATCATGAACTTTACTTCAAAACGTCTATCAGTTCCCAAAAATGTAAGAGTACAAAACGTTGATTTAACCAACGAATTACAAACATTAATTTACTTCATTGAACACTATGAAGGTGAATAAATAAGATGAGCTAAGTGGCTCATCTTTTTTTGTAGGATTATATCGTGTATGAGTATAAAATTCTTGCATATAAATCCAAAAAATAATATATTATCTATAGTGATTAGCACTTATAATAATTGACTGCTAATACTGATAAAACAAAAAACAAAGTGAGGTCAAGTTAAATGTTAAAACCATTGGGTGATCGTGTAATTATTGAAGCACAAGAAGCTAAAGAAGAAACAGTTGGAGGCATTGTGTTAGCAAATAATGCTAAAGAAAAGCCACAAACTGGTAAAGTTGTTGCCGTAGGAAACGGTAGAGTTTTAGACAATGGCCAAACTGTTACACCAGAAGTTAAAAAAGGTGACGAAGTTGTCTACGATAAGTACTCTGGTACTTCAGTAGACTACGATGGTCAAAAATATTTAGTACTAAAAGAAAGAGACATTTTAGCAGTCGTTGAATAATAGATAAAACGAATTATTAATGAGGTGAATAAAAAATGGCTAAGGAAGTTAAATTCTCAGAAGATGCAAGACGTTCAATGCTAAGAGGTGTTGATAAACTTGCAAACACTGTTAAGACTACATTAGGACCAAAGGGTAGAAACGTTGTTGTTGAACAATCAACAGGAACACCAAACATTACTAATGATGGTGTTACAATCGCTAAATCAATTGAACTACCAAATCATTTTGAAAACATGGGTGCTAAATTAGTATCAGAAGTAGCATCAAAGACTGATGACATTGCCGGTGACGGTACTACTACTGCTACTGTTTTAACTCAAGCAATCGTTAACGAAGGTATGAAGAACGTTACTGCTGGTGCCAACCCAGTTGGTGTTCGTCGCGGTATCGAAAAGGCAACTGAAGTGGCTGTTGAAAAGCTACACAAGATGTCAAATGAAATTAAGAATAAGAATGATATTGCTCAAATTGCTTCAATTTCAGCCGCTAACCCAGAAGTTGGTGAATTAATCGCCGACGCAATGGAAAAGGTTGGAAACGATGGTGTTATCACCGTTGAAGATTCACGTGGTGTTAACACTACTATGGACGTTGTTGAAGGTATGCAATTTGATCGTGGTTACATGTCACAATACATGGTTACCGATAACGACAAGATGCAAGCTGACCTAGACAACCCATACATCTTAGTTACTGACAAGAAGATTAACAACATCCAAGAAATTCTACCAGTTCTACAATCAGTTGTTGAACAAGGTCGTTCACTTCTAATCATCGCTGATGATATTGGTGGTGAAGCACTACCAACATTGGTATTAAACAAGATGCGTGGTACCTTCAACGTTGTTGCTGTTAAAGCTCCAGGTTTCGGTGACCGTCGTAAGGCTCAACTACAAGATATCTCAGTTCTAACTGGTGCGACATTAATTACTGACGACTTAGGACTAAACCTAAAGGACGTAACTATTGACCAATTAGGTCAAGCAAACAAGGTTAACGTTACTAAGGATGACACAACAATCGTTCAAGGTGCCGGTGACAAGGACCAACTTGCAGCACGTGTTGCTGAAATCAAGAACCAACTAGAAACTACTACATCAGAATTCGACAAAGAAAAGCTACGTGAACGTTTAGCTAAATTAGCCGGTGGTGTTGCTGTTATCCGTGTTGGTGCAGCCACAGAAACTGAACTAAAAGAACGTAAGTACAGAATTGAAGATGCATTGAACTCAACTAGAGCTGCTGTTGAAGAAGGATTTGTTCCTGGTGGTGGTACAGCCTTCATCAACATCCTAAAGGATTTAGAAGAAATTCCTGCTGAAGGTGACGAAAAGACTGGTGTAAACATTGTTTTACGTGCACTAGAAGCTCCAGTTAGACAAATCGCCCACAATGCCGGAATTGATGGTTCAATTGTTGTTGAACATCTAAAAGGCAAAGAAATGGGTATTGGTTTCAATGCTGCTACTGGTGAATATGAAGACATGGTTAAGGCCGGAGTTGTTGACCCAACCAAGGTATCAAGATCAGCACTTCAAAACGCTGCATCTGTATCAGCATTACTATTAACTACTGAAGCAGTTGTTGCTAATCTACCAGAAGAAAAGAAAGATCCAATGAATCCTTCAATGGGTCCAATGATGTAACAAAAAAAGGTTCCCTGTGGGAACCTTTTTTGTTTTGCCTTGTTTTTAATCTATTACATTTGTATAATTTATTAATAGTAATATAAAACGAAAGGATAACGACTATGCTAAAATTCGAAATTATCGTTTCTCTGTTCGCGACAATGCTAATTTCTGCTGTGGTAACACCGTTCATTAGAAAGCTAGCATTTCGCTGGGGAGCTATTGATAGTCCAAATAAGCGAAGAATGAATAAAATTCCAATGCCGACATTAGGGGGATTGGCAATATTTTTTTCGTATACGATTGCAACGATGTTTCTATTGAGAAGCCAGATGCCAACCCACCAACTTTATGGAATGTTTGCGGGTCAGGTAATTATCATTATTACAGGAATAATCGATGATATTATTGTCTTAAAGCCTCGCCAAAAGGTATTTGGAATTAGTTTGGCAGCAATCATTGTTTATTTCTTCGGAAATATTCAGATGAGTAATGTATCATTACCATTAATTGGAACTTTCAGTTTGGGATGGTTGAGTTTGCCAATTACTATCATTTGGATTTTAGCAATTACAAACGCCGTTAACTTAATTGATGGTTTAGATGGACTAGCAACAGGGGTTGCTGTGATTGCCTTAACTACCATGGGAATTACTGGTTTCTTCTTCCTAAACGTTGGAAACGTCTATGTTTCAATCATGATTTTCGCGCTGGTTGCAGCATGTTTAGGATTTTTACCTTACAACTTCTTCCCAGCTAGAATTTATCTAGGGGATACAGGATCATTATTCATCGGTTTTATGATTTCAATTTTCTCATTGAACGGATTGAAGAATGCGACATTCATTACTGTCATCATTCCTGTTATTATTCTAGGGGTGCCAATCACAGATACCATCTACGCAATCTTACGTAGAATGCTAAACAAGCAACCGATTATGCATGCCGACAAACGCCACTTACATCACCGTTTAATGCAAATTGGATTGACTCATCGCCAAACTGTATTGGTAATCTATGGAATTGCTTTGATTTTCTCATTCATTTCATTGTTATACCCAATTTCAACAATTTGGGGTTCAATTCTACTAACGATTGCAACCTTAATTGGATTGGAACTATTCGTTGAATCAATTGGTTTAGCTGGTAAGGATAGACAACCATTACTAAATGCAATTAAAAAAGTCGTTAAAGAAAACACAAGTAAAGATAACCACTAAAAAAGAATGGCCATTTGGTCATTCTTTTTTGTATGGATCATAATCGACTTCAAAGTATTTTTCATCACCATCATGCATTTCAACACGACCGTTTAGTAGGTCGACTACGTTTTGTTTGAATACTTCGACCTTAGGATTATCGATGGCCACAATCACTGATACTTTATCGGTATATTGAGTATCTACGATATTAATGTTGTTTTCAGCTAGGTGATAATTCAATTGATCAAACAGGTTGTAAGCAACATCAATCGTAATTTCAGTTTGCAAAATCTTTTTGACGATGCCGACGTGTTCGATGGCCTTAGTAGTTGCGTTACTGTAAGCGCGAATCAAACCACCAGCACCCAGTTTGATTCCACCGAAGTATCTAGTTACGACTGCAGCGGTATTATGAATACCGATATTTTTCAGTGCTTCTAGAATGGGAACACCGGCTGTACCGGATGGTTCACCGTTATCACTGGCACGTTGAATTGAATCATCTTGGCCAATTACATATGCGTGACAGTTATGAGTTGCTTTTTTATGTTCTTCCTTAACGCTATTAACAAAGGCAATCGCTTCTTCTTCGTTTGAAACCCTAGCGATTGAACAGATGAATTGTGATTTTTTGATATCAATTTCGTTGACACCATTTTCTTTAATTGTGAGATAATCTTTTTCCATTTAGATGTTTCACCTCAAGAATATAGCTTTTTTTGCGTACTTAATTATGGTGATAATTATGATTAATGATATTTCTGAACTATACGGAAGACATATCAACGAAAATTTGGTTGATGCTAGTCTATTAAATAATTCAATCGTTCATAAATACGTTCCAATTAAGGTTAACAGTAACACTATCTATTGTAAACGATGTGGGCAAAAAACGCCCGTAAACAGGTGTAAATTGCCTAATAATAACTATTACTGTCCTGTTTGCATTAACTTGGATCGAGTAACTAAGAGTATTCCACTAGTGTATATTGATGAACCAAATGATTTTAAAATAAAACAGCCCGTTTTGACATGGCAGGGACAGTTAACAACGGAGCAGGAAAAATGTTCCAAAGACATTATTGATGTTTTTAACAATAATAAAACCCACTTATTATGGGCGGTGACGGGGGCAGGAAAGACCGAGATGTTATTTAAGGGGATTGCCCAAGCTCTTGTTGATAGTAAACGGGTATGTATTGCCTCACCGAGAGTTGATGTTTGCGTCGAGCTTTACCCGAGAATTAAAGAGGCATTTGCCAACACATCGATGGTCTTATTACATGGGAGAAATCCGCAGCCTTATCAATACAGTCAGTTAACGATTTGCACAACGCATCAACTATTGCGTTTTTATCATGCCTTTGATGCTTTGATTATCGACGAGGTTGATTCCTTCCCGTTTGTAAATAACAATGGATTGCATTTTGCTGTCGACAATGCAACCAAAGAAAAGAGTGCCAAACTGTTTCTGACGGCCACACCGACTAATCAGATGACTAAAAAGATTAAGACAAACAAGTTATCCGCCAGCTATTTACCAATAAGGTTTCATCGTCATTTACTACCCGAGATTACACTGAAGTATACAAAGAAGTGGCGTGAAAACTTAAAGAAACACAAGCTGCCAAAAATACTTTTACATAAGATTGAAGAGAAGATAAAAACCAACCAACGGTTTTTATTGTTTGTGCCGCGGATTGCGGATTTAAAGCCAATTAGTGATATTCTGGCCGAAAGATTCGACGAAAGTAAATGGGAGACGGTCTTTTCTAGTGATGATAAAAGAATGGAAAAGGTATCCGACATGCGAGAAAACAGAAAATTGTTTTTAATTACTACCACGATTTTAGAAAGGGGTGTCACCTTTCCCGGCATTGATGTGATTGTATTTGGTGCCGAAGATGAGGTCTTTACAACATCGTCATTAGTTCAAATTGCAGGAAGGGTTGGTAGAAAACTAGATCGACCAACGGGGGAAGTTTTGTTTCTAGCCGAAGAGAATACGCTAACGATTAAAAGTGCAATTAATCAAATCAGATACATGAATAAGAAGGCGAAAAAACTCAATGGATAGTTGTTTGCTCTGCAATAAAACACTTGGATACGACATCTCACTTTCCTTCTTACTGAGCTTTAAGAGTCTGATCAAAAAAAATGTTTGTGAAGAATGCTTAAGCCGATTCGAACGAATTGATAAGACAAGGATATGTGAAGCGTGTGGTCGCCAAATGGATAAAATGGGAATATGCAACGATTGTCAAAAATGGCATCGGTTAGGGGATGATTTCGTCAATGAATCCATCTTTAAATATAATGACGCGATGAAAGATTTTATGCATCGATATAAGTTTGTTGGTGATTATCAGTTGCGAATGATTTTTCAAAACGAGATTAGAAAAAAGATTAGAAAAGAATTGGTGGTCGTACCGATTCCAATTAGTAGTGAAACGAAGAAAGAACGAGGCTTTAACCAAGTAATTGGACTGCTAGGCGATGTTGAATATGTAAGTGCGTTAATCGTAAATAAAAAGCATAAAACGCGTCAATCAACGCTTAATCGCAAGGAGCGAATCCACAATCAACAGGTCTTTTCAATTGATGAAAAAGCAATATCTAAGATAGTTAATCAAAACGTATTATTAGTTGATGATATTTATACGACAGGTACAACCATCAGACACGCTGCGACGGTTCTGAGGCAAAATGGTGTTCAACACGTTTTTGGATTAACGTTGTGTCGATAAGGGATGCTTTATATATATAAAGGATATTTTTTTGGAAGAATTAGATAATCTGTTTTTAAAAATGATAATTAAATGTTAGAATAAGAAAGATAGAATTTATATAAAACGAATAAAACTTTAAAAACTAATTCACGGAAGGAAAATAAACAAATGGCTAACATTTTAAGAAAATGGGTCGAAAGCGATAAACGTGAAGTTAAAAGACTTAGTAAGCTAGCTGATAAGGTTGAAGCATACGCCGATGAAATCAGTAAACTAAGCGACGACGAACTAAAAGCTAAAACCCCAGAATTTCAACAACGTTATCAAGATGGGGAAACACTTGATGACTTACTACCAGAAGCATTTGCAGTTGCCAGAGAAGGTGCTACTCGTGTATTAGGTTTGACTCCTTTCCATGTTCAAATCATGGGTGGAATTGTTCTACATGAAGGTAACATTTCAGAAATGAAGACTGGTGAAGGTAAGACCTTAACTGCCACAATGCCAGTATACTTAAATGCATTATCCGGTAAGGGTGTTCACGTTATTACTGTTAACGAATACCTATCACAACGTGATGCTGAACAAATGGGTGAATTATACAACTGGTTAGGACTATCAGTTGGTGTTAACTTAACTGAAAAGAGTCCTGAAGAAAAACGTGAAGCATACAATGCCGACATCACTTACTCAACCAACAGTGAAATTGGTTTTGATTACTTACGTGATAACATGGTTGTCTACAAAGAAGATATGGTTCAAAGACCATTGAACTTTGCGATTGTCGATGAAGTTGACTCCATCTTAATTGATGAAGCTAGAACACCATTGATTATTTCTGGACAAGCTAAGGGTTCATCAGAACTATACATGCAAGCTGATCAATTCGCTAAGACACTAAAAGAAAAAGACGACTTCAAGATTGACCTGGAATCAAAGACTGTTTCTTTAAATGATCAAGGAATTGAAAAGGCTGAAAAGTACTTTAACTTAAAGAATCTATACGATACTGATAACACTGCATTGACTCACCACATTGATGAAGCATTGCGTGCCAACTTTATTATGATTAAGGATAAGGATTACGTTGTTTCTGATGACGAAGTACTTATCGTTGATTCATTTACTGGTCGTATCATGGACGGTCGTCGTTTCTCAGATGGATTGCACCAAGCTATTGAAGCTAAGGAAGGCGTAACCATTCAAGAAGAAAGTAAGACAATGGCCAACATTACTTACCAAAACTTATTCAGAATGTACAGTAAGCTAGCCGGTATGACTGGTACTGCTAAGACTGAAGCAGACGAATTTAGAGAAATTTATAACATGGATGTTATCTCCATTCCAACCAACAGACCGGTTGCCAGAGTGGACGAACCAGACTTGTTATACCCAACTCTACAATCAAAATTCGATGCCGTAGTTGATGAAATTAAAGAATTGCATTCAAACGGTCAACCAATTCTAATTGGTACTGTTGCCGTTGAAACTTCAGAATACATTTCAAAACGTTTAGATGATGCTGGTATTAAACACGAAGTGCTAAATGCCAAGAACCATGCTAAAGAAGCTGAAATCGTTGCTAACGCTGGTCAAAAGGGTGCGGTAACTATCGCTACCAACATGGCTGGTCGTGGTACTGATATTAAATTAGGACCGGGCGTTGTTGAATTAGGTGGACTTGCAGTTATTGGTACTGAAAGACACGAATCAAGACGTATCGATAACCAATTACGTGGACGTTCAGGACGTCAAGGTGATCCAGGTCTATCACAATTCTACTTATCTCTAGAAGATGACCTAATGCGTCGTTTTGGTTCTGACAAGATCAAGAACTTCTTGGAAAGAATGAAGGTTGATGGTGACTCTGCTGTTATCAAGAGTCGTTTAATCACTAAGCAAGTTGAATCAGCACAAAAACGTGTTGAAGGTAACAACTACGATTCAAGAAAACAAGTTCTACAATATGATGATGTTATGAGACAACAACGTAGCGTTATCTACAACGAAAGATACAAGGTAATCACTGAAGATAAGTCATTAGATTGGGTTATGAAACCAATGGTTAAGAGAACAATCAACCGTATTGTTAACTTACACACCCAAGGTGATCAAAAAGACTGGGACTTAAGTACAATCCTAGACTTTGCTATTAGTGCAGTTGTTAGCCCTAATATGATTAGCCTATCTGACTTAGAAGGTAAAACAGCTGATGAAATCAAAGATTTCTTGGTTGAATTATCTGAAAAGGTATACGAAGAAAAGAAAGAACAACTATACGACCCAGAACAAATGCTTGAATTTGAAAAGGTTGTTATTCTAAGAGTTGTTGATTCTCACTGGACTGACCATATCGATGAAATGGATCAATTGAGACAATCAATTGGTTTAAGAGGTTATGGTCAATTGAACCCATTAGTTGAATACCAACGTGAAGGTTATCAAATGTTTGAAGAAATGATCTCAGATATTGATTACGATGCCACAAGATTGTTCATGAAAGCTGAAATCAGACAAAACATCGAAAGATAATAATAAAGCGAAGATGAACAGAAGTTCACTTCGCTTTTTTGGTAAGGAGAGTAAGAATGGAACTAGCTGATGCTAAAAATGAAATAAGTCAAATTAAAAAAGCCATCCAAGGCTTTAGGGGGTCTCTTTGACTTAGATTCCCTTCAAGAAAGCATTGAAATTAATGAAGCTAAGATGGCTGAACCGGGTTTCTGGGACAATCCAGAAACTGCTCAGAGCTTCATTAATGAAAATAATCGTTTAAAGAAAAAATACGATAATTTTAATGAGCTTAATGAAGAAGCGGAAGACTTAGAGGTCAACCTTGAACTAATTGAAGAAGAAAACGATGACTCCATGATGGAAGAGTTTGAAGAATCATTAGCTCAAACTAAGTCACATCTTGAAAAGTACAGATTAGGGATGCTACTAAATGGTAAGTATGATGCCAACAATGCCATCTTAGAAATTCACCCAGGGGCGGGTGGAACCGAATCGCACGATTGGGGCATGATGCTATTTAGAATGTACACAAGATGGGCAGATCAAAATGGTTTTAAGTTAGAAACGTTGAACTACCAAGCAGGTGAAGTTGCTGGAATCGATACAGCTACCATCATGGTTAGTGGTGAAAATGCATACGGATACTTGAAATCTGAAAAGGGTGTTCATCGTCTGGTAAGAATATCACCATTTGATTCTGCTGGACGTCGTCACACCTCATTTGCATCAGTTGATGTAATGCCAGAATTGGATGATACTGTTGATATTGAAATTAATCCAGCAGACTTAAGAGTTGATGTTTACCGTGCCAGCGGTGCTGGTGGACAACACGTTAATAAGACATCTTCAGCTGTTCGTATTACTCATGAACCTACTGGGATTGTTGTGGCCAGTCAAGCTCAACGTTCACAACTACAAAATAGAGAAACTGCTATGAATATGTTGAAATCCAAACTTTATGAACTAGAAGAAGAAAAAAAGGAACAACAAAAAGCACAACTCGAAGGTGAACAAAAAGAGATTGGTTGGGGTTCACAAATCAGATCTTATGTTTTCCATCCATATTCAATGGTTAAAGACCATCGAACTAATTATGAAACAGCAAAAGCACAAGATGTCATGGACGGAGATCTTAATCCATTCATCAATGCATACTTGCAATGGAAATTAAGCAAAAGAAATCCAGAATAGGGGAATCTAAATGAATAATTTATGGATGACATTATTAATATTCGTTCAACCAGTGCTATGGTTAGGAATATTAAGAAATTATATTATCTACCGCAAACGTATTAAACGCGAAAGAAATGATTTTAATACGTCAATTTCACCAAATAATTTTGAAATGAAACATTTTTGGCTAAGTTTTATCTTACTTGGAATTATCGGAAGTGTTGTTTCAATGCTACTAGGGATTTATCTATCACTTCCTTGGATTATTATCTATGAAGCATTGTTACTAATTAACTTGATTATTATTCCAGGCCAATTCTTCACAGCGTTAAACTTAGTAATTGCGACTGCTTTGACATTTGTGACTTATAAATTTGATTTATTTATGTATGTTGATACCGATGGAATTAATACCACTTCAACATCATTATCCAATGCATTATTACTATTGGTATTAGTATTCTTTATTTCTGCATTGTACATGAAGATGTTTTTGGGAAATTATCAATCACCAAAGATTTTCAAGAACCAACGTGGAAATAAGGTTGCAGGTTACTTAAACAAGGAATTTGCTGTCCTACCAATTGCAGTATTAATTCCCGGTGATCAAATTCACGCATTAATTAGTTGGTGGCCAGTATTTTCAATGGGCCAACATCAATTCACAATTTTTATCTTACCTGTTTTAATTGGAATTCGATTTACTATTTTTAAGTCAATTCCAAAAGATTTCTTCAAAAAGTTATCTAATCGTTTGTTATGGTTAACAAGTTTGGGTATTATTCTAGTTGTTGCAACTTATCTACTTAATGGTGTAGGCAACATTGAATTGATTTCAATGGCAGTAATGGCAATATTATACTTACTTGTGTTGATTAGAACTAAGCATAAAGACAATAAAAAGACTAAGTGGTTCTCTGATGCTGTTAACGGACTAAGGGTAATCGCCGTTAGAAAGGACACGCCTGCAGAAAAGATGGGTGTTCAAATGGGTGACCTAATTGTTGAAGTTAACAACATTAAGGTAACTACAGAAGACGATTTCTACAAAGCCACTTTGACTTCTCCAACATTTTGTCGATTGAAGGTATTAAACCACCAAGATCGTATTAAAATTATGGAAAGTGCTATTTACAGTGACTCACCAAACGAACTAGGTGTAGTTGTAATTAAAGAAAAGTAACTTAAGATTGATTTAATAAACATTATTTAAAATGCTATTTAACGAGGAGGTATTATGATGACTAAAATTTATCGTTCACAAAATGATCGAATATTAACTGGATTATTAGGTGGAATTGCCGAATATCTTCATATCAATTCGCAACTATTAAGAATCGCATTCGTTATTTTATCTATTTTTCCTGGCCATCTTATTGCCGGACTATTAGTTTACGTAATTTGTTTAGTAATTATTCCGGTCAACCCCAACGTTTACGGTGGTCGTCAGGATGCTAGTAAACAAACTCGTCGCAACTTAAACGACGTGGATGAATTTAATGATAGGTAAGGGGTGAAAATATGTATCTTTTATTTCGAATATTAATTAATTCCGTACTATTTATTGCGATTGCTGGTTTCTTCCAAGGCAGTTTTTATGTTGCTTCCTTTGGAACAGCTATCGCCGCAGCGGTAGTTTTAGCAGTTCTAAATGCATTGGTAAAACCCGTTTTATTCATCCTTTCATTACCGATTAACTTATTAACTTTAGGTTTGTTCAGTATCGTCTTGAATGGAATGATGTTGGAACTAACATCATATGTGATGGGACAAAGTTTTCAATTTCATTCCTTTGGAACAGCCATAATCGTGGCATTAATTATGTCAATTTGTAACGTGGTATTGTCTGAGGACTAAAAATATTTTTTAAAAACAACTAATAACATGATAAAATTATCTTATGACGAAGTGGAGGAACGGTTATGGCATACAGTGTAACGGTCGCAGATCTTGTTGAAAACACTCATCTAGATATTTTCTATGGTGAAGAATACCTAGATAGACCAATTACCACCAGTGATATTTCACGTCCTGGTTTGGAATTAACAGGATACTTTAATTATTATCCATCAAAGAGAATTCAATTACTTGGTATTACTGAAACATCATACGCTAAGGGTATGGATAGTAATGAACTTTTTGATGTAATGAAGAAAATGTGTTTACCAGAAACACCAGCATTTGTTATTTCAACTCAATTAGATCCACCTGACGAACTAATTCGTGCAGCAAAGAATCAACACATTCCAGTATTGGGTTCAAAGCTAACGACTTCTCGAGTACTAAGTAATATGACTAACTACTTGGAAGGTAAATTAGCCGAAAGAAAATCAATTCATGGTGTTTTAATTGATGTTTACGGTTTAGGGGTACTAATGACAGGGGACTCTGGTATTGGTAAGAGTGAAACCGCATTGGAACTTGTTAAACGTGGTCACAGATTAATCGCAGATGACCGTGTTGAAGTATATCAACAAGATGAACAAACACTTATTGGTCAAGCACCGATGATTTTAAGACACTTACTAGAAATTAGAGGAATTGGGATTATCGATGTTATGAACCTATTTGGTGCTGGTGCCGTCCGTTCACAGACTAAGGTCGACTTAATTGTCCACCTAGAAAACTGGTCTGATGATACTCCATATGATAGATTAGGCAATGGCGATGAAACACGTCGCATCTTTGACGTTGATGTTCAAAGAGTAAGCATTCCAGTTAAGACTGGTCGTAACTTAGCTATTATTATTGAAGCAGCGGCCATGAACTATCGTGCTAAGAAGATGGGTTATGATGCTACAAAAGTATTCGATGATAACCTAAACAGTTTAATTAAAGAAAATTCAGGCAACAAAAAATAATCCTCTTTTTAGGAAGTGAATATAATGTCAATTGCGTTAAATCCAATTGCGTTTAACCTAGGACCAATTTTGGTTCACTGGTATGGTATTTTTATTGCAACAGCGGTTTTAATTGCTGTTTACCTATCAGTCAAAGAGGGTAAAAAACGCGGGATTGAACCTGATAATATTTACGATATGATTCTATGGGCATTACCAGTAGCAATCATTTGTGCTCGTATTTATTATGTTGTATTTCAATGGTCTTACTACAGTCAACATCTCAATGAGATTATTAAAATCTGGGATGGAGGAATTGCCATCTATGGTGCCTTGATTGGTGCTTTTGTCGTGGTATTCTTATACTGTAGAAGTAAGTTAATTTCAGTTTGGGCAATGCTTGATGTTATTGCACCAACTGTAATTATGGGTCAAGGAATTGGTAGATGGGGAAACTTTATGAACCAAGAAGCTTTTGGTAAAATCACCAGCTTAGCGTTTCTAAAGTCATTGCATCTGCCTAATTTCATTATTAACCAAATGTATATTCAAGGATTTTACCGTCAACCCACATTCTTGTATGAATCTCTTTGGGACTTGTTAGGATTTGTTTTATTAATGAATCTTCGTCAAATCCAAGGATTCTTCAAACGTGGTGAAGTGGTATTGTCATATGTGATTTGGTACTCATTCGGTCGATTCTTTGTTGAAGGCATGAGAACTGACAGCTTAATGTTATTTAGCGGAATTAGAGTGTCACAATTATTATCAATTGTTCTATTTGTTGGAGCAATCGGATTAATGATCTATCGTCGCAAACATGATTCAGACTTGCTATACTATTTAGATGGTAGCAAGTTACAATAATTTTAAGGAGCTATATTTATTATGGTTGAAAAAATCGCAGTATTGGGAGCCGGCTCATGGGGCAGTATGCTTGCCAATATCTTAGTTGAAAATGGTAATGAAGTTCGTTTATGGTCATACAAACAATCACAAGTTGATGAACTAAACAATAAACACACAAATGAAAAGTACATCCAAGATTTTACATATCCTAAGGAATTAGTTGCATATGCAGATATGAAAGAAGCAATTAGAGGAGTAGACGATATCCTATTCGTTGTACCTGCTCAAGTTACAAGAAGTACTGCTAAGCAAGTTAACGAAATTCTTGAAGAGCTAGATATGAAAGTAAACATCATTCATGGTAGTAAGGGAATCGAACAAAAGACTTACAAACGTATGTCAGAAGTTCTATCTGACGAAATTGATGAAAGTCATCGTAAGTCAGTTTCAGTAATTTCTGGTCCTAGTCAAGCTGAATCAGTTGCTAAACATGATATTACTTTGGTAACTACAGCTTCAGAAAACATCAAGGATGCTGAACATATTCAATCATTATTCATTAATGACTACTTTAGAGTTTACACAAATGATGATATTATTGGAGTAGAAATTGGAGCAGCATTAAAGAATATTATTGCTATCGGTGCAG
Organism: uncultured Lactobacillus sp.; assembly: GCA_946481335.1. GTDB lineage: Bacteria > Bacillota > Bacilli > Lactobacillales > Lactobacillaceae > Apilactobacillus. The sequence continues at coordinate 18,409 of CAMLMR010000024.1, forward strand.
GAGCACTTTACGGTTTAGGTTATGCAGATAACGCTAAAGCGGCTTTAATGACTCGTGGATTGGCAGAAATTTCTAGACTAGGAACTTCATTTGGTGCTAACCCATTAACATTCACCGGACTATCAGGTTTTGGTGATGTGATTGTTACTGCCACAAGTAGTGACTCACGTAACTGGCGTGCCGGTTACCAACTAGGTAAAGGTGAAACTCTGGATGACATCGTTAAGAACATGGGAATGGTTATCGAAGGTATTGCAACTGCTGAAGCTGCATACGAATTAGCTAACCAACGTGGAATTGACATGCCAATCACTTCTGCAATTTACAAGGTTCTACACAAGCAAATTACAATTGATGATGCAATTTCACAATTGATGCACCGTAAGGGTAGAGCTGAATTAGATTAATTATGGATTAATAGGAAAATAAGAGAAAATAGGAGTTTATATTCATGAAGAAAATCAGAAAAGC
>CAMLMR010000025.1 GCA_946481335.1 uncultured Lactobacillus sp.
TAGAGCACCTGACTGTTAATCAGGTTGTCGTCAGTTCGAGTCTGACATTCGGAGTATATAAAAAGGTGCTAACTTTTGTTAGCACCTTTCTTGTATATATAATATACATAATATTTGCCGGCTTAGCTCAGTTGGTAGAGCATCGGTATCGTAAACCGGCGGTCACAGGTTCAAGTCCTGCAGCCGGCATAAAAGAACTAGGATTTAATCGTCCTAGTTCTTTTATTTTGAACATATTAAATTTTGGTAAAATTGATAAAATTTTAATCAGAGCGTATAATAACCGTTGCTATGATTTTTAATTGTTTGGAGGAGTAATAATTGGATAAAATTGATAATGACAATCAATCAAAAGGTCTAATTTCATTAACACTTACTGAATCTTTAGAAAGATTTAGTTACTATGGAATGCAAGCAATCCTTTTGTACTACATGTACTATTCATTAAGCAGGGGTGGACTTGGTTTTAAGCCCGCCACAGCTGCATCATTGTTTGCAATTTATGGATCACTAAGTTACCTAGCCGCTGCTTGTGGTGGTTACATTAGTGATAGAATCCTGGGAGGAAAGAGAACTGTCTCATTAGGGGCAATTCTAATCATTTTAGGTCAATTAATTTTAACAATTCCACTTCATAATACAATTTGGTTATTATTTATTTCCCTTGTATTTTTAACAGTCGGAACGGGATTATTAAAACCTACTATTACTACAATGGTTGGTAACCTATATGATGAACGATATAACACCAGAGCATATCGTTTCACTATCTTTCTGTCTGGAATCAATATAGGTGCCTTTTTGGCGCCAATTATTATTGGCTATATTGGAGTACACGTTAATTTCCATCTTGGATTCTTAATCGGTGCTATCGCAATGATGATAGGACTTTCTATCTTTGAAAAGCATACCAATGACTATAACCAAAATAATAGTATTTATACCTTAAATCCAATTGAACCTTACGAAATTAAAAAGCTACTTGATCGAGTTATGTTATTTGTTGTTTCAATCGCATTAGTATTTTTATTAATGTACGTGTTTGATGCATTGAATCTTGATAATATTATTACATTGTTAAGTGCTATTACAATTGTAATTCCATTCATTTACTTCTTCGTAATCATTAGCAGTAATCATACTTCTCAAAAGGAAAGAAAAGGAATGGTAGTATATGTTATCCTATTCATCTGTGCATCTTTCTTTTGGGGGATTGAAGAACAAGGCCCAATTGTTTTAGCTATGATGGCAAGTGGTAGTACAGATAATGACTTCTACGTCTGGAAATATGGCGTATTAGCGTTCTTTGTAGTTGTTTCACTTATCCTAGGTTACTTTGTCCATAAAAAGACTAATAGCGTCCTTTTAAAGGCGTTTACTGCAGTAATTGCATTATTCTTTATCCTATTAGGTATTTTTCACAATGGAGATTTTCATGTTCATATTTCAAGAACATGGTACCAAGCAATCAATCCATTGTTCATATTGATATTTACACCATTATTCGCTAAGTATTGGCACCACAGAGAAAGTAATGCGTTAAAAGCATTCCCACTTGGTGTGGTTCTAGCAAGTATTGGTTGTTTAATTTTATTTATTCCAATTAAGTTCTTAGCTGGATCAGAAGTGAACCCTCTATGGATTATCGCAACAGTCGGTATGGTTTGCTTAGGTGAAATGCTAATTTATCCGGTTGGACTATCAGTAACTTACCGTTTAGCACCAAAGAATTTCCTATCACAAATGATGGGGGTATGGTACTTATCAGCTGCAACAGGGCAAGCCATTAACTCTCAAGTAGTTAAATACTTCTCTGTAGATAACGTGAACTACTTCCTAGTACTAGGAAGTATCGGAATTGTTCTATCAATTGTAATGGTAATCTTATTACATCAGGTTCTACGTGATTTGCACATCAGTAGAAAATTTAAAAAAAGTGCTTAAAAAGTGTTGACTTAAACCGCGATTTTCGATATTATATTATTTGTTGATTGGTTGAGAGATACCAATGACATCGCAGTTTTAACACTTGCGATTAGGTAAAAAAAGTCGTTGACAAGCATCTATGATTTTGATATTATATTTCTTGTTGATTACATTTTATATCTTTTCGGAGGGGTAGCGAAGTCTGGCTAAACGCGGCGGACTGTAAATCCGCTCCTTCGGGTTCGGTGGTTCGAATCCACTCCCCTCCATTTTTATTGGGCTATAGCCAAGTGGTAAGGCAACGGGTTTTGATCCCGTGATGCGCTGGTTCGAACCCAGCTAGCCCAACTACTTGAAATGACTAACTTTTATAGTTAGTCATTTTTTTTATGTTATAATAAACACATCATTTTTAAGTTCTGGAGGTTGCTATGAAAATAGGTTTTATTGGTGTCGGAGCAATGGCTAAGGCAATGATTAAAGGATATATCAATTCAGGTATGGTTAATGCCAGTGATATATATGTTCACGCTCCACATAAAGAAAAATATCAAGAATTCGCAAAGACTACAGGAATTAATTGTAGTGACAATAATCAAGAAGTAGCAGCAAACAGTGACGTCGTCATTTTGGCAACTAGACCACAACAAGTTGTTGATGCCCTAAAGGACGTTAGAGAAAACCTAGACGGCAAGATTCTAGCTTCAATTGCATGGCAAATTAGCCTAGAACGTCTAGAAGAGTTGACTAGTTATAACCAACCAATCATTCGTTTGATTCCAAACGTTAACGTTGAAGTGAACGAAGGAATGTTAATTTACAAGGCAAACGACAACCTAGTTGATCAACGACTATCAGATACTGTCAAAAACTTAGAACTACTTGGTAAGATGATTGAAGTGCCTGAAGATAAGTTCGATGTTTCAGGTTCTTTGATGGGCTGTACTCCTGCCTATGCTTACTTATTTGCAGACATCTTTAGTAGAAGTGCAGTTAACCATGGTTTGGATAAACAAACTGCTACTCAATTAGCAGCTCAAGCCATTTTAGGATCAATGAAGATGATTGAAAAATCAGATAAGTCGCCAAGTGATTTAATTGATGATGTTTGTTCTCCAGCCGGTGGAACTATAAAGGGATTATTAGCATTGAAGAAGAGCGGTTTTGAAAAAGCTGTGATTGATTGCTTCGATGCAACGCAAGAATAGTAATGAAGGGATAGTGAAATAATGGCTTTGCCAATTTATATCCAAATTCATAATGAAATAAAAAAGAATATCGAAGAAGGTAAGTGGAAATTAGGTAGCCGCATTCCTTCCGAACGACAATTATCTACCGAGTTTAACGTTAGTCGAATGACATTAAGACAAGCGATTCAAACACTTGTTGATGAAGGTATTTTAGATCAACGTGTTGGTTCAGGGACTTACGTATCCAATGAAAAGGTACAAGAAAAGATGTCTGGGGTAACTAGTTTTACAGACATCATGTTAGCTCAGGGTAAACTACCAGCTAGTAAGACCATCTCATATCACACATTGGAACCTTCATTGAGTGAAATCGAAAAACTCAACATTTCTCAAAACGACAAGGTATTGAGAATGGAAAGAATTCGCTATGGGGATGGCGTGCCAATTTGTTTTGAAATCGCCACGGTACCTGAAAAGATTATTGAAGGCTTAAGCAAGGATGATGTGACCGATTCATTCTACGCATCATTGAAAGAAAAGAAGAACCTAGTACCAAAAGTATCAAGACAAAACATTTCAGCTACGCTCGCTTCAGAAAGAATTGCTGAATACCTTGATATTAAGAAGGGGGATGCCATTCTGTTATTAAGACAGGTGACATCACTTCAAAACGGTGAACCATTTGAATATGTTCGTACCCAATATGTGGGCGAAAGATTTGAATTTTATCTAGATAGTAAAAAAAGTACATTCGACTAATGTCGATGTACTTTTTTATTTTGATTCGTTTTTCTTTTGTTTCTTTACTAAATGGATGAACTTGGGTAATGCCAACATACGTTTGAAACGGGTAGGTTCCTTAATTAAACGGTATAACCATTCGATGTGGTGGTTAATCCAAAATTGGGGTGCTCTTTGAACGTGACCAGATAAGACATCAAAACTACCACCCAATCCAATCCATAAACCATTATTAACATGACGGTATTTTTCGATAAAGTATTCTTGCTTAGGGAAACCTAGGGCTACAAATACCATATCAGGCTGATTTTCCTTGATTTCAGCGGCAATTTCATCGCTATCGGTAAAATACCCATCATGATATCCAGAAACGGTTAAATCTGGGTATTTTTGCGGAATGATATTCTTTAGAGTTGCGATAACTTTTGGTTTGGCACCTAAGAAGTATGCGGACTTATGATTTTTATTTCCCCATGCTAGTAAGTCTAGAAGAACATCATATCCGGTAACTCTTTCACTCATATCTGAGCCTAAGATATTGGCACCCATGACGATACCAATTCCATCCGCGACAAGATAGTCAGCTCTTTTAATTGTATCGGTGTATTTTTGATCATTTAAAGCATGCACAACAATTTCTGGGTTAGCTGTAACCACGAAAGTATTTTCACGGTTATCAATTCTTTTCTTGGTATTTTCCATGAAATCGTTGAATGTGCTATTTAAAAAATCAAAGCCTAAAATATTAACAGTTTTATTTTCCATTGCATTACCTTCAAATAAATTATTATGATTATTTCTTTAATTAATGATAAAATAAAAGACAATAAAATGCGACAAGTATTAGGAGGATTTCATAAAAAATGTCAAATGAATTTGATAATTTAACATTACATACTGATGCATATGAAATCAATATGATGCAAACCTACTTCCAAGCAGGTTTGCAAGATCGTCGAGCTGTATTCGAAGTTTACTTTAGAAAAATGCCTTTTGAAAATGGTTTTGCCATCTTCGCAGGATTGGAAAAAGTAATTAACTATATAAAAGAAATCAACTTTACTGATGATGATATTGAGTTCTTACGTTCTCAAGACGAATATACCGAAAAATTTTTAGAATATCTTCGTAACTTTAAATTCACTGGTTCAATTCGTTCATTAGTCGAAGGTGAATTAGTATTTAATAACGAACCAATGTTACAAGTTGAAGGTAACGTTTGTGAATGCCAATTAGTTGAAACAGCAATTTTAAACATCGTTAACTATCAAACATTAATCGCTACTAAAGCTGCTAGAATTAGAATGGCAGCAGGGGATGATCCACTACTAGAATTTGGTAGTAGGCGTGCTCAAGAAACTGCGGCCGCTATCTGGGGTACCAGAGCTGCTTACATTGGTGGTTTTAATGCCACATCAAATGTTTTAGCAGGTAAGAACTTCAACATTCCAATTAGTGGAACTCATGCTCACTCATTAGTGGAACTGTTCCAAGATGACTACAAAGCGTTTAAATCGTATGCACAAAGCCATCGTGAATGTGTTTTCCTAGTTGATACTTTTGATACATTAAAGAGTGGTGTTCCAAACGCCATTAAGGTTGCTAACGAAATGGGTGACAAGATTCATTTTGCTGGTGTTCGTATCGATTCTGGTGATATGGCATATCTATCAAAACGTGTTCGTGAAATGTTAGACGATGCCGGTTATCCGGATGCTAAAATCTTTGCTTCAAATGATTTGGATGAAAAGACCATCACTAGTTTGAAGATGCAAGATGCTAAGATTGATGTTTGGGGAATTGGTACTAAACTAATTACCGCATTCGATCAACCAGCCTTGGGTGCCGTATACAAGATGGTATCCGTTGAAAACGATAATGGTGAAATGGTCGATACCATTAAACTATCAAATAACGCTGAAAAGGTATCTACACCTGGTAAAAAGCAAGTTTGGCGAATTACCGAAAGAAAAGATGGTAAGTCAGAAGGAGATTACATCACATTAGATGATGAAAATCCAAACGACGAAGACAGTCTATACATGTTCCATCCTCAATACACTTACATTAACAAGACATTGACTGATTTTGATGCTAAACCATTATTGAAGGACATCTACAAAGATGGTGCATTAGTTTACGAACAACCAGAATTAGCTGATATCAAACGTTATTCAGAAGATGTATTGTCATCACTATGGCCTGAGTACAAACGTGAGTTAAACCCACAAGAATACCCAGTTGATTTATCAACCAAATGTTGGAACAACAAGATGAGCATCATCAAGGATGTTCACGATAAAATCAAAAATAAGCAAGACAAGGGTGAATTGTAATGAGAGAAAAGCAAGCAGAAATCATTGATGCATTAAAGGTAAAACCATCAATTGATCCAAAAGAAGAAATCAGAAACAGTGTTGATTTTCTAAAGAGTTACTTAAAGAAAAATACTTTCTTAAAGACTTTAGTTCTTGGAATTTCAGGTGGACAAGATTCTACTTTGACAGGAAAACTAGCACAAATCGCGATTAACGAAATGCGCGAAGAAACCAACGATGATGAATATAAATTTATCGCCGTTAGATTACCTTACGGAACTCAAGCTGATGAATCAGATGCAATGGATTCAATTGCTTTCATCGAAGCTGACAAGACTATCCGTGTAGATATCAAACCAGCTGCTGATGCTGCGGTTGCATCTGTTGAAGCCGATGGAATGGAAATTTCAGACTTTAACAAAGGAAACATCAAAGCAAGACAAAGAATGATTGCGCAATACGCAATTGCTGGCCAAACTCATGGTGCCGTTTTAGGAACCGACCACGCTGCTGAAGCCGTAACTGGTTTTTACACTAAGTTTGGTGACGGTGCCGCTGATATTACTCCACTATGGCGTTTAGATAAGCGCCAAGGGAAAGCGATGTTAGCTGAATTGGACGCACCAAAACATCTTTACGAAAAAACTCCAACTGCTGATTTAGAAGATGATCGTCCTGCATTACCTGATGAAGTAGCTTTAGGCGTTACTTACGATGATATTGATAATTATCTAGAAGGCAGAGAAGTTTCAAAAGATGCTGCAGAAAAGATTGAAAACTGGTATATTAAAACAGAACACAAACGTCATCTACCAATTACTATTTACGATGACTTTTGGAAGTAAGAAGGGAATTTTTTATTTATGAAGAAAAACAAGATGGCAATCTATGCCCCATTTTTATCTGATTTAATCACTAACACTAACAAGGTTGGTGAAGAAATGAGTCATGATTACGATCCATTGGAAGAAGCAGTTGCTAACAACGATTACTCATCAATCGATTTAGCTAGCACTAAGGACACTTTCCAAAAGGGTACTGATAAGTACAAAGAATTCTTATCACAACTTGATAACGTCCAAGTTCCTGCTAAGGAATTAGGTCGTCACTCAATCCTAAAAGAAGCTTATGCTGATTACGTTAAGGGATGCCAAGACATGGTTGATAGCATTAAGGCCGATACCATCGAAGCGGATGCTTTTAATGAAGCAGGTAAGCTACAACAAGATAGTATTGAACGAGTATTCAAGACAGCTCAAAAAATTATGATGTCAATGTAATAAAAAGATAGTTGGTAATCCTACCAACTATTTTTTTATCCAAAAATGCAATGATATAATTAAAGATAAACTGAAATAAGAAATGAGATGAACGATTTGGAACAATCAATCATTAAAAAAATCAGAAAAGAACTAGGCAGTTATTCTGAAAAACAAATATCTGCAGTTATTTCCATGTTGGAAGATGGCAATACAGTTCCTTTCATCGCCAGATACCGTAAAGAACGTACCGGTAGTTTGGATGAAGTACAAATCAGAGAGATTGCAGATGCCAACACTAAAATTACTAACCTAGAAAATCGTAAAGAAGAAGTTCTTCGTTTAATTGAAGAACAAGGCAAGTTAACCAATAAATTAAAATCAGATATTGAAAAAGCCGAATCAATGCAAAGAGTCGAAGACTTGTACCTACCATACAAGAAAAAGAAGAAGACCAAAGCAATGATTGCCAGAGAACAAGGCTTAGAACCACTGGCTAACTTGGTATTAGCTAATGATGATTCATTTGTTAACAAGGCAAAGGACTATGTTGATGCAAAAAAGGAATTGAACAGCGTCGAAGATGTTTTAAATGGTGTCCATGAAATTCTAGCTGAAGACATTGGAAACGATGCTCATCTAAGAGAATGGATTCGAGAAGATGCTAAGAAACACGGATTAATCGCTAGTAAGGCCAAAAAGGACGCTGACGAAAAAGACGAAAAGCATGTCTACGAAGACTACTATGATTTTTCACAACCAATTAACCAATTAAAGAACCATCGAGTATTGGCATTAAATCGTGGTGAAAAGGAAAAGGTATTAAGTGTCATCATCGATGTTAATACCAACGTTATTTTCAAATTTTTACAAGCCGAAACTAACCGAAAGCGAAACGGTAAGGCTGCTGAATTTGTGAAAGACGCCTATGAAGATGCTTATGCTCGTTTTATGAAACCAGCAATTGATCGTGAAATCAGAAATGAATTAACTGAAGAAGCTGATGAACATGCCATTAATATCTTCGGTCGTAACTTGTACAATCTACTAATGCAAGCACCAATCAAGGGTAAGGTCGTGATTGGGTTTGACCCAGCCTACCGTACTGGATGTAAATTAGCTGCAATTGATGATAATGGTAAGTTCTTGGATAAGTTAGTGATTTATCCACATAAACCAGCAAGTGAAACTAAACGTCAACAAGCCAAGAAACAATTGGTCGATTTCATTAAAAAGAATCATGCTGAAATGATTGCGATTGGAAACGGGACAGCTAGTCGTGAATCAGAACAATTTGTTTCAGAATTAATTAAAGAAAATAATTTACCGGTATATTACGTAATTGTTAATGAAGCCGGTGCTTCCGTATACTCAGCAAGTCAAAACGCTCGTGATGAATTTCCTGATTTTCACGTTGAAGAACGTTCTGCAGTAAGTATTGGAAGACGTCTTCAAGACCCGTTAGCTGAATTGATTAAGATTGATCCTAAGTCCGTTGGGGTTGGTCAATATCAACACGATTTACCAGCTAAGCAATTAGATGCTCAATTGGATCGAGTTGTGGAAACAGCTGTTAATAAAGTTGGGGTTAATGTTAATACAGCCAGTCCCGAATTATTGACTCATATTTCAGGGATGACTAAGACTACCGCGAAAAACGTTGTTAAATTCAGAAACGAAAATGGTGAATACAAGAATCGTCAATCCTTATCTAAGGTACCTAGACTAGGACAAAAGACTTATGAACAAGCTATTGGTTTCTTGAGAATTTTAGATGGTAGCAACCCATTAGATAATACCGATATTCATCCGGAAAGTTATAAGATTGCTAACCAAATTGTGGGTGAATTGAATTTTAGTTTAGATTCATTAGGAACTGATGAAATCAATCAAGCATTATCCACATTTGATGTTGATAACTTTATTAACGAAAATGGATATGGGAAGCAAACTGTTTTAGACATCATTGATGGCTTAAAACGTCCAGGTAGAGATTTCCGTGATAACATGCCAACACCAGTTTTAAAGCAAGATGTATTGAAGATTGAAGACTTACAAGAAGGGATGCAACTACAAGGAACCGTTAGAAATGTAATTGATTTTGGTGCATTCGTAGATGTGGGGGTAAAACAAGATGGACTTGTCCACATTTCACAGATGAGTGACCAATTCATTTCTGACCCAAGTAGTGTTGTTTCAGTTGGTGATATTGTGGATGTTTGGGTATTATCCGTTGATATTAAGAGAAATCGAATTCAACTAACGATGATTAATCCGAAGAAGTGATAAAATTTAAATGAATGATCAAGAATTACAAATTTTGGTGGAAAAGATTTCTCAAGAATCTTTCGCCAAACCATTTAAACACCGTGCATACTTTAATAGTCGTTTAAGGACGACAGGTGGTCGATATCACGTCGCAAGCCATGATATTGATATTAATCCCAAAATGTTGAATGAACATTCGATGGAAATCTTGATAGGGGTAATCAAGCATGAGCTTTGCCACTACCATCTTCATTTGGCTGGCTATTCCGGTAAACATAATACGTTAGCGTTTAAACGATTATTAAAGACAGTCGGTGGTTCAAGATTTGCGCCAGCGCCTGTGGATAAGCGTCCATTAAAATATATTTGTACAAACTGTGGACAAATATATCGTCGCAAGCGTAAAATTGACACTCACAAGTATGTATGTGGAAAATGTCGTGGAAAATTAAAACTAGACACTGGAGATGATTAGTTTGGATAAAAAAATAATTATTCGAGTACCTGCTACATCAACAGGAATCGGCGCCGGAATTAATTCAATTGGGATTGCTTTTGGCCTATATTACACAGTCATTGTTGAAGAAGAGATGCATCATTGGCAAGTAAACCATGCGTTGGGGGATGACGTTCCAAACGATGAAAACAACATTATCGTTCAAACCATCCTAAAGGTTGATCCAACAATCAAACCACATCAATTGACTGTGATGTCAGATGTTCCAATCGGAAGAGGGCTAGGTTCAAGCACTACTGCTATCGTTGCGGGAATTAAGATTGCCAATGCGTTAGGTGAATTAGACTTATCACTAGACGATGAAATTAACATTGGTAGTAAGATCGAAGGCCATGCAGATGGTGTCGCATCCGCATTACTAGGTGACATTACCGTTTCTTATTTCAATGGTGAAATGGCAACTACTGTTAAGACTCAAATTCCAGAGGTTATTAATGCGTTAGTATACCTAACCAAGGATGATGGTAGTGACAAAGCTATCTACAAGAACCAAGTTAGCTCCGTAGACGCCGTAAAAGCCAGCAGTGCAACCAATGTATTAGTTGCCTCATTAATGAGCAATGAATGGACTAAAGCCACTGAAATGATGGAAAATGACGCTATTTACACTGATAATATCTATGAAGTAGTGCCTGAACTTGAAACCATCAGAAAACAGGCACATGAGCTAGGAATTTACGGTACATTCCTAAATCAATCACACCGTTGTGTAATCACATTTGGTACTGAATCTGAATTGAATCAATTACGTGACAGATTGAATGTTGGAAAGTTAGATGGTGTCATGAGATTAATTAAGGTTGATCACAGCGGTGCCACTGTACGCGGTGAATAAAAAAATTTAAAACACCTATTGCAAAGTAGGGAAAAATCACATATAATAATATTTGTGATTTTTTATTGCGGCCATGGCGGAATTGGCAGACGCGCAAGATTAAGGATCTTGTCGGGATTAATCCCGGTGGAAGTTCGAGTCTTCTTGGCCGCATTAATGAGAAATCATTATCACATATAATAATATGGCGGTAGTGGTGAAGTGGTTAACACATCGGATTGTGGTTCCGACACGCGTGGGTTCGATTCCCACCTACCGCCCTTTTATTGGGCTATAGCCAAGTGGTAAGGCAACGGGTTTTGATCCCGTGATGCGCTGGTTCGAACCCAGCTAGCCCAACTACTTAAAAAGGAGACATCCATTCGGATGTCTCCTTTTTCTTTACAATTGTTATTTAAAACAATAGGGGATAGGGATACAAAAAAAGCTCTGGTATTAACCAGAGCTTTTTTATTAGTTATCAGTTGAATAATTGATTTGAGTGGATGAACTACTCATTACACTTGAACCAACGCTGTAGTCACTTGTTTGACTTTGAGTTTGGCTTAATGAAGTAAGTTTGCTTAATCCAAGGCTTTGTCTAATTGAGTTTGAAACGTTTAGAAGAGTTTCTTGGGTTGGTACTTCGTAATCAATACCATCAACAACGGCTGTTTGGCCTTGAAGAGTTTGTGACTTGATGTGGTGAGTTGCGTTTCCGTATCTTTCACGTAAAGCAACCATGTCATCAAATTTCATATCTGTTTTAAGCTTACCTGAGATTGAACTTAGGATTTCTTTGTATCTTGGTAATGAAGAAATGTTCATACCTTTTAGAACAAGTTTTTGTAGTACTTGTCTTTGTCTTACTTGACGACCGTAATCACCAGCAGGATCTTGATGTCTCATTCTTGAGTATGCAAGAGCTTCGGCACCGTTTAAGGTAACTGTCTTACCCTTGGTAACATTCGCAGCGCCATAATGGAAAGTTAGAGGAGGAGTAACGGTAACGCCACCAACAGCATTAACCATCTTTTCTAGACCACCCATGTTAATGATTGCATAGAAGTCAATTGGAACGTTTAACAAGTTTTGTACAGTTTGTACGGCGCTTGAAGCACCACCAATTGTATATGCGGCATTAACCTTTTCGTAGGGTTGTGAATCGCCAGGAACAGTAACCTTAGTATCACGAGGGATACTTGTTAGGTAAATTGTTTCCTTCTTTGGATTAACAGTAGCTAGAATCATTGTATCGGTTCTACCTGTATCATGACGTCCTAGGGCACCAGTATCAGTACCTAGAAGTAAGATTGAAACAGGTTTATTTTGAGCGATGACACTAGATACGTTTCTTTCTTTTGTGGATAAACCTGGTTGATAAGCCTTATCCGCAGCATTCTTCATGTTTACATAAACACCATGAGCAATGATTAATCCAGTAACTAGTAGAACTAAAATGACAATAAGTGAGATCCAAGCACCCTTATGACTTTTCTTCTTCTTGAAGTGAGGTTGGTTTCCTCTAGTTCTGGAAGCTCTATCGATGTTTTGATTATTGTTTTGCATAAATCAAAAATAGCTCCTTTTTTCTGAATTTCCCCATTATAATACCTATAATCAAGATACGTAAATATAAATATCATTATAAACTTATTTTTTTAAAAATAATAATAGTTACGACATATGTAATAAATTGTAATAATTCTGTCATATTTTTAATAAGCCCTGGGGATATGATATAATTCTGATGTTAATATAAAAAACATCACAATATAAACTTTAAGTTTGTAGTGTATCAAGTTTTTTATAATTTGTAAATTTAAAGGAGCGCGTTTAAAGTTGAAAAAGACTTTTCTGTATGTTTTAATTTCCACATTTATGTTCAGTTCAATGGAAATTGCGCTAAAGAGCGTCCAAGGCGTTTTTAGTCCAATCCAATTGAACTTGATTCGATTTTTTATTGGAGGGTTAGTATTAATCCCAATCGTGATGAGGAATGGAAAACAGACATTATTGACGAGTAAATGGAAAAGTTTAGGTGTCTTCTTATTAACTGGATTTTTATGTGTCGTTGTCAGCATGACGTTATTCCAATTAGCAATCATGTATGATGAAGCATCAACAGTGGCGGTGCTATTTAGTTGTAATCCAGTATTTGCATTACTATTCGCTTTCTTTATTCTAAGAGAAAAGATTAGTCGACTAGGATTTATTTCACTAGTTTTATCTATTATCGGATTACTTGTTATAGTTAATCCGGCCAACCTTACAAACCCATTGGGAATTTCATTAGCATTGGGTTCTGCACTAACATTTGGTCTTTACAGCATTGTATCCAGATGGGGTTCACAGGTCACAGGGCAAAATGGACTAGCAACTACTTGCTACACATTTTTAGCTGGATCTGTTGAATTATTAATTTTAGTATTAATTACCAATATTTCTGCTGTTGCAAACTACATGAATAAGGTAGAATGGTTAAAACCATTTGCAAACACACCAATCATTCATAATATTTCTATGAATTACTTTTGGATTTTATTATTTATTTGTGTTTGCGTGACAGGTGGAGGATTTGCATTTTACTTCCTTGCCATGGAAAGAGCAGGGGTATCAATTGCATCAATTGTATTTTTCATCAAACCAGGATTAGCACCAATTTTGGCGATGATTTTAATTGGTGAAAAGATTGCAATTAATACTTGGATTGGAATTGTAATTATTCTAATCGGTTCAGTGATTACGTTTATCGGTAGTCAGATGGAACAAAAGAATGCTGCATTAGAAGAATAAAAAGAGATGATAATATGTCGTATTTAGTAATCATGCGTCATGGTCAAAGTGTTGCCAATGAAAAGAATGTTTTCACTGGTTGGAGTGATGTTTCTCTTACAGAAAAGGGGATACAACAAGCTCACGATGCTGGTAAAAAGATTAATCAATTAGGGATTAACTTTGATCATGCTCATACTTCGTTTTTAAAACGCGCAATTGAAACGTTGCATATTGTGTTAAGTGAAGTTAACCAACAATATATTCAAGAGACAAAGTCATGGCGACTAAATGAACGTCATTATGGGGCATTGCGCGGCCGCAAAAAAGATGACGTTAAGTTACAATATGGACCTGAAAAGTTTGCTGAATTTAGAAGAAGCTTTACCACGGTCCCACCATTGTTGGATCAACCTGATGAAGAATATAAATATGAAAAAATTGGGGTAATCGAACCACGTGGTGAAAGTCTAGAGATGGCTTACGATAGATTGATTCCATACTGGCAAGATTTTATTGCGCCTAAGTTATTAGATGGGCAAAATGAATTAGTCGTAGCACATGGCTCGACACTTAGAGCCTTAATTAAGTATTTAGATAATATTAGTGATAACGACATTGATCGAGTGGAAGTTCCAAACGGAAAGCCAATCGTTTATCATTTCGATGATAAGTTGAATGTAATTAGTAAAAAGACAATATAAAAAGAGCTGATAATTTATCAGCTCTTTTTTTAAATTATTTTTCGTTGAAAGCAAGTGTTCCCATTGGATCCCAAGGATCTAATACAACGGGGTCTTGTTCTTGGTTCTTCTTATCTTCTTCAGATAAGTACTTCTTGTTGATAACAACTTGGTAAGTGAAACGTCTGAACCATGATTCACTCATCACAAAGTATCCCTTTGATCCAACTTGATTACCCCATGAGTTTTCAACCTTCCACTTGGTTGGTTGACCGTCAACGATATCAACACCAGTGATAACCATCGCATGGTTCATAACGCTTTGGTGATAATCTAGTTGTTCGTCTTTACTCATCAATAAATCGATGTCGAATAATTCATCCTTTGAGTATAGGTTGTCATCCATGATTCCTTTTTTACGGTCTGATTCTTTTGAAACATCACTTCCGAACCAAACGCTTTCACCATTCTTTAATTGGGTGATAGTTAGTTCTTCTAGTCGATCCATTTCAAGGTTTAAATGTTTTACTTGGCGACCATCGATTACGTTACCTAACATATCAACGGTGTAAGTTTTTTCGTATGGTTTGTCCATTGTAGGGGAGTTAATGATAGAAACGTAATCTTCTAGGTTCAAGTTTACGTATTTATCAAAGAACTTCTTTGGAGTTAAATCAGTATCGATATGGTATTCTTTCTTTTCATCACGATATTCGAAGTTAAATTCTGAAACGGGTTCACCGAATGAGTAAACTAGAACACGGTAAATTTCGCTTAACATTTCATCCTTAACTTTTTCAACGTCTGAACTGTTTTGGGATACTAATTCACGTAATTGAATAGCGTCCATTCTTAGTTTTTGATTTAATACAGCGTTTAATTCTGAAGTGTCGTTACTTACAGCAGTTTCAACCATTGCTGATTGAGGAACAACACCGTACTTTTCGATTACGGCACATAGCATGTCCCATTGTCCACCATCTTGTTGAGGTGAATCCAATAGCCATGATACGCGACGTGAAGTTAGTGGTTCATCAGCAGTTCTGATAATGTTTTCTAAGAACCAGTTACATTTTTCAAACTTATCCCAGAAAGTAGTGTAGATTTGTGATAATTCAAAATCACCAGATAAGTTAAAGTTTTTAGCTAGGTTATGACGCATAGTATTTAGCGCTGCGAAAATCCAGCAACGGCCACTATGTTTTTGGTTGGCAACTTCACCAGTATCAATTTCAATTGAAAAGTTTGGTTTCATGTTACCTTCCGCTTCGAAGTTGGCAGCAGAAGAGTTGATACCATTATGGCTGACAGCTCTTTGCATTACCTTGGCTTCTTTACGATCTAATAGATCGTTATGATATTTTTGGATATTTTCATTACTAATACTTTTAGACATCATGATTCCTCCTTGCTTTTCTAATATTATATCACTCAGGTCAAATGATAAAAAAAGAACCACGATAATAAGGATTGCTTATCATCACGGTTCAAAATTAATTATTTTCTTTTAGCATCGAATGTTTCAGAATGATCTTCGTATCCAACGATTACCATATCAACAACGTCTAGGAAAAGTCCATGTTCAACGATTCCAGTCATGTTGTTTAAGATGGTTTCAAGTTCGTGGGGATGTTCGATGTATCCTAAGTTTAAATCGATAATGTAGTTATCAGCGTGGGTTAATACGTGACCCCCCTTAGCGTTAGTTCTAAAGGTAGGATGGTAACCCATATCGTCTAAACGTTTGAATAGGTGAGTACTTCCATAAGGAGTAACTTCCAATGGAAGGGGGAAAGAGCCAAGGTTCTTGGCCATCTTAGTTGCGTCAACAATCCAAATGTTACGATCTGAATTGATTGCGACAATTTTTTCACGTAGGTGGGCAACACCGCCACCTTTGATACCTTGGAAATTTTCATCGATTTGGTCAGCACCGTCAATTGTTAAGTCAATATGGTCAACGTCATCAATACTTTTAACATCAATTCCCAAGTCACGAGCACGTTTTGCTGATCGGTTGGAAGTTGGAACACCAATAATACGTAATCCTTCTTTGGCTACTCTTTCTCCCAATGCATCCAGCAAATATTTTACAGTTGAACCAGTACCAAGGCCGACAGTCATACCGTCTTTAATGTATTTAACTGCTTCTTGACCGGCAACTTTTTTCATTAATTCTTTATCCATAATCCTTTTCCCCTCTAAAATATTCGGTAAAACGACGTTAAATCGACTTTGAATGTCGTAACATTCAGACGAAAGGTTTCGAACAAAGGTATCAAATATACCTTAATAATACTATATTAATTTTCTATGGTTATCGTGTGTTTGTCAAATAAAATATTTGTATTTAATTGTTAACAGTTTTCGTATAAAATACGTAGTATAATAATACTAATAAAATAACAGGATGTGTAGATATGAAAAGAGGATTTGAAGTAGTTACAAAGTACAAGGATAAAGGAATCAACCTACCTTATCGTTCTACCAAACAAGCGGCAGGTTACGATATTGAAGCAGGTGTCGATTTTGTATTACCTTCAATTTGGAAATTAGGATTTTTAAAAGTACTATGGGCAATCAAGCATGAAAAGGATGTATCTGAAGAAGATATGCAACGTGCAAAGGATATCTTGCGTCCATTATTAGTACCAACCGGAATTAAAGCATACATGCAACCAGATGAAATGCTAGTAATTGCGAACCGCTCAAGTGGTCCATTGAAGAGAGGCATGGTATTACCAAACGGTATCGGTATCGTTGACTCTGATTACTATGGTAACGAGAATAACGAAGGGGAATTATTCGTTCAAATGACTAACTTTGGTTTATTAGACCGTAAGATTAAAAAAGGTGACCGAATCGCGCAAGGAATTTTTGTGCCATTCTTAACCACTGATGACGACTCAAACAAGGGTACTACTAGAATTGGTGGTTTCGGTTCATCAGGCGAATAAAAAACGAATTAAGGAAAGGAAATTAATGTGGCTAAAGTAAAGACCCAATTTGTTTGCGAAGAATGTGGCTACATTTCACCAAAGTATTTGGGACATTGTCCTAATTGTGGAAAGTGGAACACGTTTGAAGAACAAACCGTTCAAAAAGAAACATCGAGTTTGAAATCGACTCACCGAATGGATTTCAATGGTCAACAAACAAAACCGCAACTAATCAAGGATGTTAAATTTGAAAAAGAATCACGTTTCGAGACTGAATCTCAAGAATTTAACAGAGTATTAGGTGGCGGGATTGTGCCGGGCTCATTAATTTTAATTGGTGGGGATCCCGGTATCGGGAAATCCACATTATTACTACAAATTTCTGGACAACTTGGCGTAAAGGATCAACGTGTTTTATACGTATCTGGAGAAGAAAGTGCCAGTCAAATTAAATTGAGAGCAGAACGATTATCCGTTAATGGTTCTAATATGTATCTATATCCAGAAACTGATATGGGTGCGATTAAGTCAGCTATCGATGAGATTAAACCAGACGCTGTCGTAATTGATTCTGTTCAAACCATTTCTGAACCAGAAGTTGATTCCGCAATCGGTTCCGTATCTCAGGTAAGAGCAATTACCGCTGATTTAATGTCCATTGCAAAGACCAATGGAATTACAATCTTTGTGGTTGGCCACGTTACCAAGGGTGGTTCAATTGCCGGACCAAAGACATTGGAACACATGGTTGATACTGTTTTATACTTTGAAGGGGATATGCATCATTCCTACCGTATTTTAAGAGCTGTTAAGAACCGTTTTGGTTCTACAGACGAATTAGGAATCTTTGATATGCAAGAATCTGGACTAAGAGAAGTTGCAAACCCATCAGAGGTGTTCCTAGAAGAGCGTTTGAAGGATGCTAACGGTTCTGCAATTGTGGTTTCAATTGAAGGAACTAGACCAATCCTTGTTGAAATTCAAGCACTGGTAACGCCATCGGTATTTGGAAATGCTCAAAGAACTGCAACCGGTATTGATCGCAACCGTGTCGCTGTTTTAATGGCCGTTTTAGAAAAACGTGCGGGATTAATGCTACAAAACCAAGATGCATTCTTAAAGGCTGCTGGTGGAGTTAAGCTAAACGAACCAGCAATTGATTTAGCTGTTGCCATTAGTGTGGCATCCAGTTACAAGAACAAGGGAACTGACCCTAGTGAATGTTACATTGGTGAAATTGGTTTAACAGGTGAAATCAGAAGAGTGAACCGCATTGAACAACGTGTTTTAGAAGCTCAAAAGCTTGGTTTCAAACGCGTATTAATACCAAAACATAATATGTCAGGATGGACTGCACCAGATGGAATTG
>CAMLMR010000026.1 GCA_946481335.1 uncultured Lactobacillus sp.
CTTTCCGCCTAGGAAAAACAATATAATAATGTACAACTTTTGGGGTGCACATCAATTAACGCGTCTTTTATTTACGAGCATTATTATATTCCTTCATTGCTTTTCCAGTGACTGACTTATCATCATTTAATGCATCACTTGGTGTTCCTGAATAAAGGATTTCACCACCATAACGACCAGCTTTTGGTCCAACATCAATCATCCAGTCAGACTTACTAATGACTGATAAGTTATGTTCGACGATAATTAGTGTATTACCCTTTTCAACCAATTCATCAAATAAATTAGTCATGATGGATACGTCTTTCATGTGTAAACCAGCAGTAGGTTCATCTAATAGATAAACTGTACCGGTCTTGTTTAGTTGCAATGCTAGTTTTAATCTTTGAACTTCACCACCTGATAGTGTATCAAGTGATTGTCCAAGGGATAGGTAATCTAACCCAACCTTTTGCATATTAACTAACTTATCATGAATTTCGGAAACGTCACTGAAGAATTTAATTGCTTCTTTGATTGATAGATTCAATACTTCTGCAATATCTAAACCATTTAATTTGTATTGTAGCGCCTCATCGCTATAACGTTTTCCATGACACTTTTCACAGACTTGAACAACTGGATCCATGAATGCCATATTGGTAATTTGAACTCCACGACCTTTACATAGTGGACACTTACCCTTTCCGTTATAACTAAATAATTGTCTTGAGACCTTGTTAGCATCCCCAAATAACTTTCTAATATCATCTAAGATATTCAAGTAAGTAGCAGGTGTCGATCGTATGTTTACACCAACCGCATCCTGAGTTAAATCAATATATCCGGTCTGTAATTTGTCCTTAACCGCTTGAATTAAAGAACTCTTACCAGATCCAGCAACCCCAGAAATAACTGTTTGGGCATTCAACGGAATTGATACATTCGCATGTTTTAGATTATGAATGTTAACATCTTTTAAATCTAATGTTTTATCAAAGGATTTAGCCTTCTTAAATACCAAAGGTTCTTGTAGCAACTTACCGGTAATGGTATCACTCTTAAGTAATTTAGAGTATTCACCGTTAAAAATAATCTTTCCACCGTCTTTACCCGGTTTTGGACCAATTTCTACGACGTAATCAGCGATTGGAATTAGTTCCGGATTATGTTCAACAACTAGAACTGTATTGCCCTTGTCCTTTAATTTTCTCAATGCATGACTAATTAGTTTAATATCAGCGGGATGCAATCCAACACTTGGTTCATCCAAAATGTAAACCATATCTGATAGTGAACTATTCATGTATTTAGCGATTTTAATTCGTTGGGTTTCACCACCTGATAAAGTATCAGTACTTCTATCAAGTGTTAAATAGCCCAAACCTAAATCGATTAATGATTGAATCTTGGTAGTTAGTTCTCTCAATAAATCAACCGTAAGCTTTTCATCAATTGAGTTCAAGAATTCAATGACGTGGTTTAAATCCATCTTTAAAACATCGGCAATGTTTTGACTATTAATCTTACAAGTAAGTACTTCTGGTCTTAACTTGGTTCCATGACATTTATCACAATCAGTTCTGGTAACGATTTCTTGAATTGCTTCTTTGTGATGTTCTCCTTCTTTACTTTCAATGATTGAACGCTTAATTCTTGGAATAACCCCTTCATACAAAATGGACTTTTTCCATTCTTTAGGAGCATCAGTTAGATGATGTTGTGGAGCGTACAATAAATCATTTAATTCTTTTTCAGAGTAGTTTTTAATCTTTTTGTCGTTATCAAATAGTCCGGTATATGCATAACGTTTCCAACGCCATGTTCCAGGACCAAAACTAACGAATGTAATTGCCCCTTCGTTTAATGATTTATCATAATCAATAACTTTGTCGGGGTTGATGTGATCAATGTATCCTAATCCCTGACACTTATCACACATTCCTTGAGGAAGATTAAAAGAAAATGTATCGGAATAACCGACCCATGGTTTACCAATTCTGGAAAATAGTAATCTTAAAAGAGAATAGATTCCAGTATAGGTAGCAAGTGTCGAACGTGGATTTTTCCCTACCTTCTTTTGTTGAATCACAATTGCTACAGGTAAATTATCAATTCTACCTACATGTGGAGCACCATACTTAGGTAGGTATTGTTGCGTAAAACTAGGAAAAGTTTCATTCAACTCTCTTCTAGAGTTTGCGGCGATAGTATCAAAAACAAGCGATGACTTCCCCGCACCAGATAGTCCTGTAAAGACGGTAATCGCATGTTTCTTGATATTAATGTCTAAGTGCTTTAAGTTGTTTTGAAAAGCATTATGAACCTCGATATAATCTTGATTTGGCATTTCAATCCTCCTGAATTCACTTTGTAGTAACAATTATAGTGGTTATAAGCATTGAATGCATGCATCTTGTTTAATAATTAAGAATTTATAAAGTTAATCGGTTTTCTTGAGAAAAATATTTTTTTAATACTATAATGAAGGTATAGACACGATATTTAATTGAAAGAAGATGAAATTATGGTAGAAGAAAAAAGAGATAAAATGATCGGTTTAGTAATGTTCATCTGCAACCAATATAGTCGTAAGGATTTTCGTTTCGCAAAGTCATTAATTTCTCATAGCTATGATGAAACTGTTGAACGCTTACAAACAGCATATCAACAATCATGTGACTCTTTTAAGAAGCGCATCTTTGATCCAATTAAGATTCCTGCTGACACTGTTGCGATTGATTACAGTGCCGCATTTGAAAAAATGACTGCTACTAAGATTACTACTCATCAATTAAAGAAATACTCTAAGCATGCTTTAATCGCTAAAGAAATGCTTGAACGCATCAACGAACCTCTAGACTAACTACTAAAAAAGACACCCTAGAATTAGGATGTCTTTTTTTATTTCATTAATTGATATAACTTGTTGTATTTAACGGTTCCAAGGCCAGTAGCTTGATTATACTTCTTACCAGGTTGCCCGGTATAGTATAAATTACTATTTTCCTTATCGGAATCTAAAGTATTGAATGGTGACTTGCTGCTATTAGCGAATGCATACAATCTTGGATTCCATAATCCAAATCGATGATTTGCCTTAGTAGCAAACAACGCATTTATAGCTGCAATTTGTGGTGCAACAATACTGGTTCCACCATCGGTAAACCATTGATTGTTGTATAAAACAGTGTATCCAGTTTGTGGATCACCATTAGCAACAATATCAGGTAAATTTCTACCGGTCGCTGTTCCAGAAAGTTTAGATGGTTTTGCATATTGTTTTGCATAGCCGCTATCCATATTCCAGTATTGAACTGCATTAAAGCTATCAACACCGCTTACATTTCTTTGGTATGCAGGTGTTGGGTTAAATTTACTAAATCCTCCACCAGTTCCCGCAAAATAGGTACTTAAGAAGCTATTTTGATCACTATTGTATAGTTTTAGCTTATTGAAGTATGGATATAAGAAATCGTTTGACCATGCTCTTTCATTATTAATCTTAACTTTATGGCCATTGACGCTGTAACTAATTGGTACACTAGTTGCCCCGACGGCTGTAATGAATGGTGATGATGCTGGAGATTCAACTGTTAAACTAGTTACTCCACCTTCAATGCCATCATAAGCACCATTATCACCAGTAGAATTGAAGATACTAATTCCTTGAGCTGCCCCTTGAAGCAATAAACTATTCATGATGGAGTTGTAGCTCTTTGGAATAAATCCATGGTTCATCATTTGTTGTAGTTCTGCTTCACTAATGCCCCAACTTAATGATAGACTGTCCGACTTATTCGCACTAATTGCTCTAGCAAAACTTTCTACCATTCCAGAAATGGTTGGTTGGGAAACATATACATTAATGTTTGACTTTGGAGCAATGGAACCCGCTTGTTGAATATCCATTGTGGTTTCATCACTTTGGGGCTTGATTGATGCATAGGCATCCTTGTATACGTGAACACGTTTGATACTTGAAGGAACTCCTACCTTCTTCCAAAATCTTGTAACATCGGAATTCTTAAATCCACCGAATGAGATAATGCCAATGCCATGTTTATTACCACGATTAGATTGTTTTAAAGAAGTTACCCCATAACGATTGATAAAATCTTTAGGGCTTCGTTTCATTGAACGACTCTTAGTCTTTTTAGCAGCATTACTATTAACATGATCATAGTTACTTAGTCCTAAGTAACCGTTAACGTGACTTTGAAGCTTACCCCTCATCTTTGGCTCGTGATTAGGTCGATATGCATATTTGCCGTTTACTTTTACTTTGACCTGCTTGTACTTAAGTGCTTTTTGGATATTGGCCTTGCTACCATAACCCCTTAGGACAAGATTGCCGGCATACTTAGTAGTCTTGATGTGGTACTTCTTAAAGTACTTTTGAATTGCAGCAACAGTTTTATTAGTCTGGCCATATCTATTTGCAAACTGTTTGGTAGATAAGAACTTCTTACGATTGGTTAAAACGTAATTTTCTAACTTATGATTATTTCTTGTTTTAAGAATAATTGCAAAATTAGAAATTGTTGCTTTAGACTTTGCTTTTGCCTTCTTGTGAATCTTGACTTTATGTACCGTTTTCTTGGCTAAAGCATCAGTATTATAGCTAAATGCAGTCCCCAATATAACGGATGCACTTAACGTTGTAATGATTGTTTTTCTGAATTTCACTCGTATCACCCCTTATTTAGTTTCATAATATTCCTAAAAATATCTTAAGTATAGCCATTTAAGCAATTCTTTATAAATTTTTATGTTAGTATAAATGTAGTTACATATTGAAAGGAGGTTTGCACTTTGTTTAAAGAATTCAAAGCATTTATCTCTAAAGGTAATGTCTTAGATTTAGCTGTTGGTGTAATCATTGGTTCAGCTTTTACAACCATTGTTAAGTCATTCACTTCAAACTTGATTAATCCTTTAATTGGTATTTTCATGGGTGAAATGAACTTGTCATCAATCGTCTTCTCAGTGGGTGCTGCTCACTTCAGAGTTGGTAGTTTCATTAACGACGTTATTAACTTCTTGATTGTTGCCTTCGTTGTATTCTTAATTGTAAGAACTTACAATAAAGTTTCCAAACGCGATACCACTGCTAAGGATACCAAGACCGATATTCTATTAGGTGAAATCCGTGATTTACTTTCAGAACAAAAAAATAACAAATAAAAACAAGCCCTGGTATTTTTATACCGGGGTTTTTCTTTTTGATATTAAGTTCGGTTTTAAAATATGATAAAATATTATTACTATTTCAAAAAATGAGGAGTTAATATGGTGATAATTACAGCAGGGATGATTGGTGTTGGTAAGACAACCTTGACCGGTAAAATAGCAAAACATTTAGGCACTAAAGCCTTCTACGAACCAGTTGGTGAAAATCCTGTTTTGCCTTTGTATTATAACAATCCAGAACAATATGGTTTCTTATTACAAATCTACTTTTTAAACAAGCGTTTTTCAATGATTAAGAAAGCTCTATCAGATGATAACAACATCTTAGATAGATCAATCTATGAAGATGCCCTTTTCACGAAGCAAAATAATGCTGAAGGTAATATTTCCGACATGGAACTAAAGATTTACCTTGAATTATTGGACAAAATGATGGGCGAATTAGATCAACTTCCTAAAAAAGCTCCAGACTTAATGGTTTATGCTGAAACCGATTTTGACACCATCCTACACAGAATTAAGATGCGTGGCCGTGACTATGAACAATTCGATAACGATCCTAAGTTAAAAGAATACTACTATCACATGTGGTCAGCATACAAAAAGTGGTACGAAGAATATGATAAGAGTCCTAAGATGAAGATTGACCTTCAAAAATATGACCTATCAGAAGATGCTAACGTCGACATCGTTTTAAACATGATTGATGAAGAACTTAAAAAAATCAGATAATAAAAAATCCCAAATCAAATTGACTTGGGATTTTTTTGTATTTAGTTTTCTTCTAATGTTCCTAATTCATAAATTGATTGACCGTAAATTGCCATTGCTAATAATAGGTCATCTACAACTTGATATTCATTAGCTTGGTGCATTGTGTTTACAGTCCAAGGAAATTCAGCACCGAATGCTACCCCTCTCTTCATCATACGACCGTAAGTTCCACCACCAACTACTTGAGGTTGAGCTTCAGTCTTACCAGTACGTTCACGGTAAACGTTAATCAACTTGTTAACAATTGGATCTTTTGGATCAACATAATGAGGAACCATGTCATCAGTATTCCTAACAGTTCCATCCATCACTTTAGCAGCTTGACTTAAGTGATCACCAATTGTTTCAACGCTAATTCCCTTAGGATATCTGAAGTTAGTGTTTACAAATCCACCATCAGTAGGATTGAACTTTAAAATACCAACGTTCATTGTTAGATCGCCCATGATTTCATCAGTGTAGTTAGCACCGATTCTGTTTGCTCTTGAATCACCGTGTAGGAATTCAGCAACAAACTTGATGAAGTTCTTAGCATCACCTGAGAAATCGTATCCTCGTAAGAAGTTAGCTAAGAATGTTCCACCATTAACACCGTTTCTTGGTTCCATTCCGTGGGCAGACTTACCAATCAAATGTAATTTAATTCCATCTTCAGTAATTTCAGACCCACCATCTAATTTACGATCTTGCATAAATGTTGAGAATTCTTCTGCCATTTGATCTTTAAAAGCAGTCTTAACTTCAGCAAAAGCATCCCTTGGAACCATGTTTTCTCTTAAACCAGCATCAAAGTTAGCTAAGTAATAATCAGCTGAGTCATCTTGGTTGGTCCCAAAAGTGGTGTTAAAAGTGGTGTTACCCTTTTCACCATTAATTACAGGGAACTGTGCATCTGGAGAGAATCCGAAGTCTGGTTCTGGTTCTAACTTAAAGTAATGCTTCATTCCAGTCCAGTTACTTTCTTCATCAGTACCGATAATGAATCTAATCTTGCAGTTTGGTTCAATTCCTTGGTCTTTCATCATTTTTAAACCATAGTATGCAGCCAAACCAGGACCTTTATCGTCGGAGGCACCACGACCAAATACTTTACCGTCTTTGATCATCATTTCAAATGGATTGCTGTCCCATCCTTCACCGGCAGGCATGACATCAGCATGGGCTAAAATAGCAAATGTCTTATCTCCACTACCGTATTCTATGTAACCAACTAGGTTATCTAAATTCTTAACAGTAAAACCGTCGCGTTTACCAATTTCTAAGTACTTTATTAATGCTTTAGCCGGACCAGGTCCTAAAGGAAATTCATCAGTAGCCTCGTTATCATTTCTTTCACTATCGATAGAAATTAAGTCGGCTAAATCCTTTAAGTAATCTTCTTTGTAGTCTTGAGCTAATTTATCCCATTTAATCATTTTGAAATCCTCCCTTACCTTTCCATATATTTTAGCATAATCTAATAAAAACACATCAATGAAGTCCTAAAATTTTAGTGATATACTGAAGTTAAAAACGTTAGGAGGAATTACATTGACAGATATCTCAACTGACATTGTTAACGACACAATTGTTAAACGTCCAAATAACAGTCATAAGGGAACTTTTGGTCGTGTTGGTATCATTGGTGGTACTAACAACTTCGGTGGTGCTATTATCATGGCTTCAAAGGCTTGTGTCTATTCTGGAGCTGGACTAACCACTACCTTCACTGACCCAGTCAACCTTTCTAGTCTTCATACCCACATTCCTGAAGCGATGTTTTTAGACTTTAATGATTTAAATAGTATCAAATCAATGATACCTGGTTTCGACGTCGTATTAATTGGACCAGGGCTGGGTACAGACGAAAATAGTCTTACAATATTAAAAACAGTTTTTAACAACATTCAACCAACTCAAAAGCTAATCATTGATGGATCAGCCATCACACTTATCGCCAACCATCAACTTACACTGCCAAAAGCTGATCTTATTTTCACTCCACATCAAATGGAGTGGCAACGATTATCTGGAATTAAAATTAGTGACCAAAATGATGAAAACAACCAAAAGGCAGTTAAGGACTTAAATGCTATCGTAGTTGTAAAATCACATCATACAAAGGTATATCATAATAATGGTATTTGGGGTAATCCCGGTGGTACCCCAGCTCAAGCAACAGGTGGTATGGGTGATACACTAGCAGGAATGGTAGCTGGATTTGTCGCTCAATTTTCCAACACAACTAATGCCGTTCTATCTGCGGTATATGCTCACAGTGCTATTGCCGATAAATTAGCAGAAAAACAATATGTTGTTCTTCCTACTCAAATAATTGAACACATTCCTGAATTTATGAAAGCAAATGAAAAAAAGACAGAATCATAGGATTCCGTCTTTTTTATTTACGATTTATAAAATTAAATATTATTACCAATGTTAATGGAATGATTAATATCAGTACTGAATAAGCATTTAAGTAATGATCAACTAATCCCATAATAAATGTTCCTAAGATGAAACTTGTGATGACCATAATTGTATCAATCAATAATGATCTAGCATTTTTATCATGATCAACCAGTGACAAGTATGCGTTATTAGCAATTTTACTAATATTCCCCGTCATCATTAGTGGATTAAACGGATTACCCTTTAACAACTTAAATTCTTGCAATTGGGCTGCCGATACTAACGACAAAAGCCCGACGATAAAAACAGGAGAAGCGTTTTTAACTATTAATCCAACTACTAAGATGACTACAATTTCGTAGAACATTATCAAAACTTTTCGACTGTTGATAGATGTCATCTTCCGTTGCATTACCTTGATAATCACAATTCCTAATGCAAAGAAGATAATTGAAAAAATGTACTTCAATGATTGGGTATAGTCATGGTCAGCCAGACTAATTCCAAATAAAATTGAATTTCCAGTTTGTAAACCGGCAAATACGCCACCTTGTTCGATGAAGGTATATGCATCAATTCCACCACTGGTTATCGCTAAAAGAATTGCAATTATTGGATGTGTAAATATATCCTTATTTTTCATCGTCAATACCATGCTTTCAGTTTTTATTTAATGTGTAATCTTCTTCTAATTGAGTCTGCTTTACTACCAAGTATGATATTGGCAATTCTACTCTTCAATGCCAAATATACGTAAACAAATCCGCCCAAGAATGTTGCAATGGCTACAACAACGAAACTTCCCACACTTGTGTAAGGATCCATCACTAGACCTATAATCATATTACCAGCATATACAGAAGCTAAAGCAACAAGATATGTCACAAGTGAGAATAGGACAATCCAGTTAATTTGGTTAAGCATTTTATCACTTCTAATCTTGAATTGACGGTCCAATGAATTAATGATTAATCCGTTTACAACCATGAATCCGATTGCAGATGAGATCAACGGACCAAATTCCTTGAAGAAGTAAACCATTGGAAATTGTGCTATTACCTTTGCGATTATTCCATAAATAAAGTACTTAACAGCAACCTTGTTTTGTGAGATACCTTGCATCATCGCAGTGACGACGGTGAACAATCCAAGACAGATAGAAATAATTGATGAGAAAGCTAAAACATTAGCTGACAATGCACCGTTACCAGTTCCGTAGAATAAACGGTTTAAAGGACCGGCAATGGCAGTCATCCCTAACGCTGCAGGAATCATAACAAATGAGAACAATACGAACCCACTTGAAATTTGGTGACTAATTTCTCTTTTATCACCCTTTGTGTAAGCTTCAGATAACAATGGAACAACTGTAATTGCCATTGCTGAAGCAAGTGAGATTGTAATCATAATTAGCTTATTAGCATTACCCGCGAAAATCGCATACAATTGATTCAACACTACATCCGATGCGCTTGTAGCAATATGCATAATCTTAAAGAATGTAAATTGATCAATCAATTGGAAGATTGAAATTCCGGCACCTAAGATTACGAATGGAATCGCTTGTTGAACAATTTCTGCGTATAATTTATTAGCATTTACGCGAATCTTATTATTACTATTCTTAACTAGTGAACGGTAGTAACGACGACGTTTTAAGTAATACCATCCCAAAACTAATAGGCCAGCTACTGAACCGATAAATGCTGCAAATGTTGATTGAGAAACCGCAGTAACCCAATTACCATGCATAACTTTAATAATAAAGAATACGGCTACTAGCATGTAAATAACACGAATTAGCTGTTCTGCAAATTGTGAAATTGCTGAAGGAGCCATATCTTGGAATCCTTGGAAATATCCACGAGTTAAACTCATTGTTGGAATAATTAAAACGGCCCATGCTAATGATCTCATAACAGGTATTAAATCAGGATTACCATTATCAAATGCCGGAGCACCGATAAATAGGATTAATGCACAAACAATTCCAGTAATTAATGATAACAACAATCCTCTTTTGTATAATCTGACACTGACACCATACTCATTTAGAGCATTATAGTGAGCAACCTGCTTTGCAATTGCGGATGGAATTCCGGCAATTGAAATAATCAATATCAAACTATAAACGTTATATCCTTGAACATATAAAGAATTAGCTTGTAGGTATAATACCCCTAGCATCATTCTCCATGGAATTATGTATATCGCTCCTAGTATTCTTGATAAGATGCTTCCTGCAGTCATCCATGCAGATCCCTCAATCATCTTATCCTGAGCTAAATTTTCTTTCATATTTTTATCTTGTTCATGCATGTTGCATTCCCACTTTCAAATTTCTCTAACTTGTTCATTTTAATCAATATTTTACTCGTAATCAACATCATACCACTATTAGACACAAAAAAAGAGTGATAATCGTTAAATTATCACTCTTTTTTATTTAGTTAGCAACGATATTTACAATCTTACCTGGAACAACAATTACCTTTCTAACTGTCTTTCCTTCAATATCTGCCTTAATCTTGTCATCACTCATAGCTGCTTCTTGAGTAGCATCCTTAGATGCATCTGCGGCAACCTTAATGTGAGCTCTTACCTTACCGTTAACTTGAACTACGATTTGTACTTCATCATCAACTAGTTTGCTTTCATCATATTCAGGCCATTTAGCATAACTAATGCTATCGTCATGACCAAACTTGCTCCATAGTTCTTCAGCCATATGTGGAATGATTGGTGAAACTAATTTTACGAATCCTTCCATGTAGTCTAAGAATAAACTATCTTGCTTGTAGCATTCGTTAATGAATACCATCATGCTTGAAATAGCAACGTTGAAACGAAGGTTTTCGTAATCATCAGATACTTTCTTAACAGTTTGGTTGTAAATCTTATCTAATTTATGATCATTTACAGTTGTGATACGATCACGAAGTTTATCATCCTCATCAATCATTAATCTCCAAACACGGTTAACCCATCTGTTGGCACCATTAATACCTTCAGTACTCCATGGTTTTGATTCAGTCAATGGACCCATGAACATTTCATATAGTCTCAAAGTATCTGCACCGTATTCTTCAACGATATCGTCAGGGTTAACAACGTTACCCTTTGATTTAGACATCTTTTCATGGTTAGTACCCAAAATCATTCCTTGGTTAACTAACTTGTGGAATGGTTCCTTGGTTGGTACAACACCTAAATCGTAAAGAACTTTGTGCCAGAAACGAGCATATAATAAATGAAGAACGGCGTGTTCTGCACCACCAATGTATAGGTCAACTGGAAGCCATTTCTTTAATAATTCAGGGTCAGCAATCATCTTATCATTGTGTGGATCAATGTATCTTAAGTAGTACCATGAACTACCAGCCCATTGTGGCATAGTGTTAGTTTCACGTTTACCCTTACGACCATTTTCATCAACAACGTTAACCCAATCGTCGATGTTAGCTAATGGTGATTCACCTGTACCTGATGGTTCAATGTTATCAGTTTCAGGTAATACCAATGGAAGTTCGTCTTCTGGTACTAAACCAGTTTCGCCATCTTCCCAATGAATAACTGGGATTGGTTCACCCCAGTATCTTTGACGTGAGAAAATCCAGTCTCTTAAACGATAGTTAGTCTTAGCATGACCTGCTTTGTTATCTTCTAACCATTTTACGATTGCATCAATAGCATCCTTTTTGTTCATGCCATCTAAGAAATCAGAGTTGATGTGCACACCGTCACCAGTGTATGCTTCTTTTTCAATGTCGCCACCTTCGATAACTGGCTTGATAGGAAGGTCGAATTTCTTGGCAAATTCATAATCACGGTCATCATGTGCTGGAACGGCCATAATAGCACCTGTTCCGTATGATGAAAGAACGTAGTCACCAATCCAAATTGGAATTTGTTCACCATTTACAGGGTTAATTCCGTAAGCTCCGGTAAATACACCAGATTTATCTTTGTTTAAATCAGTACGTTCTAAATCAGACTTAGTAGCAACTTCCTTGCGGTAAGCTTCAATTGCTTCTTTGTTATCATCAGTAGCAATCTTGTCTACTAAATCATGATCTGGTGCTAAAACAATGTATCCAGCACCAAATAAAGTATCAGGTCTAGTTGTGAAGACTTCAATTTTTTCGTCATGATCTTTAACACCAAAGAATACGCTAGCACCCTTTGAACGACCAATCCAGTTTCTTTGCATTTCTTTAATGCTTTCTGGCCAGTCTAGATCATCTAAATCGTCAATTAAACGATCGGCATATGCTGTAATCTTTAATACCCATTGTTTCATTGGTACACGGTATACAGGGTATCCACCACGTTCAGTCTTACCATCAATAACTTCTTCGTTAGCAACGACAGTTCCACCCATAAAGTCTGGAGCCCAGTTAACTTCGATTTCATCTTCGTAAGCTAAACCTTTTTTGTATAATTGTTCGAAAATCCATTGAGTCCACTTGTAGTACTTAGGATCAGTAGTATCAACTTCTCTATCCCAGTCGTATGAGAAACCTAATGACTTAATTTGTTCTCTAAAGTGTTCGATGTTCTTTTGAGTGAATGAACCAGGATGGTTACCTGTCTTTAATGCATATTGTTCTGCAGGTAAACCAAATGCATCAAATCCGATTGGATGTAATACATTCTTTCCTTGCATTCTCTTAAATCTAGCCATGATATCAGTTGCAGTGTATCCTTCGGGATGTCCTACGTGAAGTCCTTGACCAGAAGGATATGGGAACATATCTAGAGCATAGTAATTTTCTTTGTTTTCATCATTTGTTGTTTTAAAAGTTTCATTGGTTTCCCAATATTTTTGCCATTTCTTTTCAACATCTTTGTGATTATAAGCCATAAAAATTCCTCCCTTAATCAGTTATCGAATAAAAAAGTCCTATAAGCTATAAAGCCTATAGGACGAAAATTCCGCGGTACCACCTAAGTTTATCTATAAAAAATAGATACATCTCAAGTCCTTAACGCGGAAAACGTCTTAACCTACTGAGATTCAGTCAAGATCTCTACGACTAGTTCAATTAGCATTGGTCTAAATTCACAGCAGCCATTTAGTTTCTGAAAAGCAATCCCAATCTACTACCTCGTATCAACAATTTCTATTCGGTAATTTAATTATTTTAAATATACCAGTCTAAAGAATTAAAATCAAGGAGAATTAACAAATGTGTTAGAATTATTGGTAGTTATTAATCAAGGAGTACTAAATAATGAAAATTCAACCATCAGTTAGATATAGTCACACCCTTTTATCTCAATTTCTTCAAAATGGTGACACAGCAATTGATGCCACTGTCGGAAAAGGAAACGATACTGAGTTTTTATCACAATTAGTTGGTGAAAAAGGAAAAGTGTATGGATTTGATGTTCAAGAAGAAGCAATAAAATACACTAACCAAAGATTAGATGACAAAAATTTAAGTAAGAATGTCACCCTCTTTAACACCGGTCACGAAAACATTGACCAACTAGTTGATGGATCAATTAACGCTGCTATCTTTAATTTGGGATACTTACCTGGCAGCAATAAGGATATCATCACTAAACCAGATACCACCCTTACAGCAATTAAAGCATGTTTAAATAAACTAGAAGGCAATGGGATTGTCGTTTTAGTTTTATACTACGGGCATGCTGGCGGCCCATTAGAAAAAAATGCCGTCATTGAATATGCCAAAAGTTTGGACCAAAAAGAATTTTCAGTAATGCAGTATCAATTCATTAATCAGGTTAATTGCCCGCCCATCCTATTAGCCATACAAAAAAATTCCAACTAATTAAAGTTGGAATTTTTATTTTATTTTTTAGCTAAAATACGATCATATAAGTTTACGATTACCGCAAAAATTACGATAAATAAACAGATCCAAAATACTTGGTGTAATGAATCGTAAATTACATGTCTTAATGGTTCCATTAACTTAGTAGGAACTAAATGAGCAGTTTTAACATTAACAATTTTATTGATCATATCCATTTTGGCACCATCTGTATGAAGAATACCAATTGTTAACTGTCTATTCATTATGATACCTAAGACAGCAACGATTAATGTTTGACCAAAGATTCTACAAAGTGTGTTAAAGGATGTTGCAACACCAACATCAGATTTTTCGACACTGTTTTGGGAAATAACTGTACCGTTAGTAATAGTAATCCCAAAACCAATTCCACAAATGGCAGCAATGGCAAAGAACCATGCAAATGAAACAGTAAAAGGAAGCAATACTACCCAAACGGCAGCGATTAAAATAAAGAACAATCCGAACAGAGTAGCGTAAAAGGCCTTCATTCTAGATAACAACCATCCTGATATAAATGCACCGAAGATCCATAAAATGGAAGTTGGCGTAATTGCTAATCCAGAAATTGTTGCGGGATATCCGAAGATTCCTTGTGTCCAAACGGGAAGATATACTTCTAATCCCATCAAGAAACCACTAATTAGAAAAGCAATAATGTTTTGAATAACAAAAGTTCTGTTTTTTAGCAGTTTCATTGGAATAATCGGATTTTCAGCACAGTGTTCTTTTCTTACAAATAATATTAATAACAATATTGAAAAGAAAATACAGTATGAAATTGGTTGCCAGTTATTGGATAAATCACTAATCAATTGAATAATGTACATCAATGATAACAATAGCAATGATAGGTATATCATTCCTAGATAATCAATGGATTGTTTAACAACAACATGTTTTTCATGAAAACTAGCAATAAAAATAATCAAAGCGATAATTCCCAATGGTAAGTTCAAGAAGAACACCCAGTGCCAACTAAGGCTATCAACTAAGAAACCACCAATTAAAGGTGCCATAATCGATGCGATTCCCCAAATTGCTCCGTTTAATCCAAGAATTTTACCCCTATGCTCATCTGAATAAATGTCCGCAACAATTGTGTAGGATAGCGGCATAATCACACCAGCTCCAACACCTTGAATTGCTCTCCAAATAATTAACGTGGTCATTGAATTAGATAATCCAGAAAAGATTGATCCAATTAAGAAGATTGCGATTCCGAATATAAAAATCTTCTTTCTTCCAAATTGATCCGATAGTTTTCCATAGATTGGTGTTGAAATTGCGTTTGTAAGTAAATAAACTGAAAATACCCAGTTCATAATCGAAACACCATGTAAATCTCCTACTATTGTGGGCATTGCAGTTGATACAATTGTCCCCTCAACAGCACTCATAAATGTAGCGATAAACAATGAAATGGTAACCAATAAAACATTGTTCTTTTGCGTATTAATACTCATTGTTCCTCCATCAAAATAAAAACGATTTATAAGTATTTTTCTACAAATAAATCGTCTTTATTGTTTAAGATATATTATTTAAAGAAATTTTGTAGCTCTTCAACCTTGTCTGTGTGTTCCCAAGGTAAATCAATATCAGTTCTACCAAAATGGCCATAAGCGGCTGTTTTCTTGTAAATAGGACGCTTTAAGTCAAGCATCTTAATGATACCAGCTGGTCTTAAATCAAAAATTTCTCTAATTGCTTTAATTAGGTCATTTTCTGAAACAGTAGCTGTACCAAAAGTATTTACAGAAATTGAAACTGGCTTTGCAACACCAATAGCGTAAGCAACTTGTACTTCAATACGAGTAGCTAACTTAGCAGCAACTATGTTTTTAGCAATGTATCTGGCAGCATAACTAGCTGATCTATCAACCTTAGTAGCATCCTTACCTGAAAATGCTCCACCACCGTGGTGAGCAGCCCCACCGTAAGTATCAACGATAATCTTTCTACCAGTCAAACCAGCGTCACCTTGAGGTCCACCAATTACGAAACGTCCAGTAGGATTAATGAAGAATTTAGTGTTTTCGTTTAGTAATTCTGCTGGAATAACAGCCTTAATTACTTGTTCGATAACATCTTTTCTAATTTGCTCTAAAGTAACATCTGAATCATGTTGAGTACTTAAAACAACTGTTTCAACAGCAACTGGTTTGTTGTTGTCATCGTATTCAACAGTTACTTCGGCCTTAGCATCTGGTCTTAAGTATGAAATTGTGCCATCTTTTCTTAAGTCAGCAATTCTTCTCATTAATTTGTGACTTAGAGAAATTGGTAGTGGCATTAATTCAGGTGTTTCGTCAACAGCGTAACCAAACATTAAACCTTGGTCACCTGCCCCGATTTTATCTAGAGCATCTTCACTACTGTCACGAGTTTCTAAAGAATCATCAACCCCTTGAGCAATATCAGGTGATTGTTCATCAATGGCAACTAATACTGCACAGGTATTACCATCAAAACCATATTGGTCATTATCATAACCAATTTCTTTGATAGTTTCTCTAACAATTTTTTGAATGTTAACGTATGCTTTGGTTGTAATTTCACCAAAAACTAATACTAAACCAGTAGTTACTGAACATTCACAAGCAACTCTGGAATCAGGATCTTGTTTTAACATTTCATCCAAAATCGCGTCACTAATTTGATCAGCAATTTTATCTGGATGTCCTTCTGAAACAGATTCTGATGTAAACAAATGTCTTTCTTGCATTTTAATGATTCCCCCTATTAATTTGGTTACAAGGCATCTTCACTATCAAGGTGAATCCTATCGGGAATACGCTTATAACTCTTAAAATAATATCATAACTTTAATATTTTTTAAAGTAATCACAAATACAAAAAAAGACTACCCTTTCGGATAGTCTTTTTTTAATTAGTACCGGAGGTGGGGTTCGAACCCACACGATCTTGCGATCACTGGATTTTGAGTCCAGCGCGTCTGCCAATTCCGCCACTCCGGCATAATATTAAAATGAAGCCAAAGGCGGTAATCGGATTTGAACCGATGATAAAGGTTTTGCAGACCTCTGCCTTACCACTTGGCTATACCGCCATTTTAGTTCGAATTCAACTGGGCTAGCTGGATTCGAACCAGCGCATAATGGAGTCAAAGTCCAGTGCCTTACCACTTGGCTATAGCCCAATTAAAAAGGGCGGTAGGTGGGAATCGAACCCACGCGTGTCGGAACCACAATCCGATGTGTTAACCACTTCACCACTACCGCCATAGCAACATTAACAGGGATAGCAGGAGTTGAACCCGCACCAACGGTTTTGGAGACCGTTGTACTACCATTATACTATATCCCTATGGTGGAGGGGAGTGGATTCGAACCACCGAACCCGAAGGAGCGGATTTACAGTCCGCCGCGTTTAGCCAGACTTCGCTACCCCTCCATAAATGGCGCGGGACAGAATCGAACTGCCGACACACGGAGCTTCAATCCGTTGCTCTACCAACTGAGCTACCGAGCCATACCATTTATGTTTTGCTATAGATAAATATTCAATTATGTTGTCAATGACAACAACGGTTCGTACGAGACTCGAACTCGTGACCTCCTGCGTGACAGGCAGGCGTCCTAAACCAACTAGACCAACGAACCAGTCCAATATATTTGGAATGGAGGATACAGGGCTCGAACCTGTGACCTCCTGCTTGTAAGGCAGATGCTCTCCCAACTGAGCTAATCCTCCAAATATAAATGACCCGTACGGGATTCGAACCCATGTTACTGCCGTGAAAGGGCAGTGTCTTAAACCACTTGACCAACGGGTCATAACTATAAGGTATACGGAGAGTAAGGGATTCGAACCCTTGAAACAGGCATTCACCCGTTTACATCATTTCCAATGATGCTCCTTCGGCCAACTCGGACAACTCTCCAAGACCAGTTATAACTCCGAATGTCAGACTCGAACTGACGACAACCTGATTAACAGTCAGGTGCTCTA
>CAMLMR010000027.1 GCA_946481335.1 uncultured Lactobacillus sp.
AATTCGTAATTGTTGATGCTCAAAAGCGTAAAGATTTAATCGTTAAACAAATCAATGAAATCCAAGATGAAAACAACTGGGTAATCAACATTAACCCAGGGCTACTTGAAGAAGTTAATAACTTAGTTGAATGGCCAACTGCTTTCTTTGGTAAGTTCGATAAAAAATACCTACAACTACCTTCAGAAGTATTAATTACTTCAATGAAGGATAACCAAAGATTCTTCTACGTTAATGATCAAAACGGTAACATCTTACCATTCTTTATTTCAGTTCGTAACGGTAACAGCGAATACATCGAAAACGTTATCGCTGGTAACGAAAAGGTGCTTACTGCTCGTCTTGAAGATGCAATGTTCTTCTACCAAGAAGATCAAGCTAAGGATATCGACTTCTACGTAAACAAGTTGAAGAAGGTAAGTTTCCACGACAAGATTTCAACTATGTTCGAAAAGATGCAACGTGTTGAAAAGATTGCTGAAGTAATTGGTCAACATGCTAAGCTAAACGACCAAGAACTAAGCGATGTTAAACGTGCTGCTCAAATTTATAAGTTTGATTTAGTAACCGGTATGGTTGGTGAATTCTCAGAACTACAAGGTGTAATGGGTGAAAAATACGCTCTATTGAAGGGCGAAAACGAAGCTGTTGCAACTGCTATTCGTGAACACTACATGCCAATCTCAGCAACTGGTGAACTACCTGCAACCAAAGTTGGTTCAGTTCTTTCTCTAGCTGACAAGTTCGATAGTATTTTAACTTTCTTTGCTGCTGGTATGATTCCAAGTGGATCAAATGACCCATATGCATTGAGAAGACAAGCTAACGGTATCGTTAGAATTGTTAAGAATGAAAAACTAGACTTCAACCTAACAGAAATGATGGAAGCATTTATCAATGCTGAAAAGGATGCTAACGTTGCTCCTGACTTGGATCAAAACAAGGAAATTGGCGAAATCGTTTCATTCATTAAGGACAGAATTGTTAAGCAATTAAAGGCTGACAAGATTAGACATGATATTATCGATGCTGCTGGTAACTCAAAGAACGATAATATTGAATTTATCTTTAACGTTGCTGACATTCTAAATGAACACAAGAAAGACGATAACTTCAAAGAATCAGTTGAAGCTCTAACTCGTGTTCTAAGAATTTCTGAAAAGCAAGACTTTGCTTCAGACGACTTAAATGTTGATGAATCATTATTTGAAAACGATTCTGAAAAGAACCTTCACTCAAATGTTGAAGCTATCTCAAATGGTTTCTTTGCATTAAGTGCAAACGATGAATACAACAAGTTGTTTGACTTGAAGGATTCAATTAACGATTACTTTGACCAAACAATGGTTATGGCTAAAGATGAAAACGTTAAGAACAATCACTTACGTGAATTAACTAAGTTATCAAACATGATTAACTGGTTTGCTGATTTAAACCAACTAATCGTAAAATAGAATTGATAGACAAACCTATGATGGGTTGATAAAATACTGTATAATATTTATTCGTATTTTGAACAAAAGTCGCACTAAAATCGGTGCGACTTTTATCGGTGAAAGGAGATATGCTGACAATGATTCCTGAAGAAGTAATTGATCAGATTAGAAATGAAACTAACATTGCCGATATCGTTGAGCAATTTGTTGCATTGAAAAAATCTGGTAGCAATCTATTTGGTATATGTCCATTTCATAACGAAAACACAGCATCATTTTCTGTTAATGAACAAAAACAAATCTTTCACTGCTTTAGTTGTGGAAGAGGTGGAAATGTCTTTAAATTCATGATGGAATTGGAAAATCTTTCATATCCAGAAGCGGTTATGAGAGTTGCTGATATGCAAGGAATCGAAATACCTGACCAATATCGTCATTCCAACAAGGCCAAATCAAATGTTAATCCGGTTGAGAAAAAATTAATCGATATGCATGAGCAAGCCACAGAATTGTATAGCCATATTCTGATGAATACTGAGGTGGGACAACCTGCGTTGGATTACCTACATGAACGTGGATTGACTGATGAGACAATTAAATTCTACCGTTTGGGATTTGCCCCTAAGGACCAAATTTTGAACAAGTTTTTGGAAAATAAGCAGGTCCAATATGATGATATGAGAAAATCTGGTTTATTTATCGAAACAGACGATGGTAAACTTCGCGATCGTTTCTTTGACCGTATTATGTTCCCAATCAAAAATGAGTTTGGTAATTTAATTGGTTTTTCAGGACGTGTAATGGATAAAAATGCTTCAACGGCAAAATATCTAAATAGTCCTGAAACTGACATCTTCAACAAGAGAAAGGTGTTATTCAATCTTTCGGATGCCAAGACGACTATTAAAAAACAAAAAAACGTCATTTTGTTTGAAGGTTTCATGGATGTCATTTCTGCTTATCAATCAGGGATAACCAATGGAATTGCTTCAATGGGGACTAGTCTTACCACTGAACAAATTGCTACGATTAAACGTTTAACGCCAAGCGTTAGTGTTTGTTATGATGGTGATGCACCGGGACAAAATGCGATTAATCGAGCATTATCATTATTGGATAATACAGATTTATCACTAGGTGTTATTCAAATGCCTGAGGGAATTGATCCCGATGAGTATCGTAAACAATATGGTGAGGAAAAGTT
Source organism: uncultured Lactobacillus sp. (assembly GCA_946481335.1). Lineage (GTDB taxonomy): Bacteria > Bacillota > Bacilli > Lactobacillales > Lactobacillaceae > Apilactobacillus. Next base: position 2,641 of record CAMLMR010000027.1, read on the forward strand.
TGCAAGTTACATGCATTCTGCATATGAATCACCACTTTCATTTAAGATGCGATACTTTAAGTTAAATCGTAACTTGGACAATGAAACAGACCAGATTAGTTACATTAACGATGTTTTACAGGAAGTGGCTAAGATTTCTGATCCACTAGAAAGAGACATATACGTTAACCAACTATCTGATCAGTTTAATTTGAACAAGCTAGATTTAACCAATCGAATGAATACCTATATTCAAAAGAATAACGTTAACAAATCGATTCAAAAATCAAGGGATGAACCGCAACAGGGCCATCCAGCTATCCAACCAATTGACAATGTCAGGTCGCATAGTAAGGTTGAGCTAGCAGAACTATATTTATTCAATCGGATTTTGATGTCACGAGAAATGTGGCAACACTTGATGAGTAAAGATGGTTTTGCTTTTGTGGATGATGATTTTCAACTTCTATACACTTTGGCACAGGGCTATATGTCGACACATGATGAATATAAATCAGCTGAGTTTCAGGACTTCATCAAAGAAGAAAAGTTACAAAACATGCTGATTAATATTGAAATGTTGCCATTAAGCGATGCACCAAATAAAGAAGAGGTTGACGACTATGTTAATATAATAATGAATGAGGCGCCGATTGATGTTCAGCTTAAGAACAAACAGGCTGAATTAAATGATGCCAAGAAGCTAGGGGATGTTGATAAACAAACAGAACTAGCGATGGAAATCATTAAGTTACAAAGAGAAAAGCAGTTGAACGATAGATAGTAATTTAGGAGGCACTTTAATGGCTGAAAAGAAGTTAAACAAGAAAGAACTAAAAGAATCAACCAATGCTTTGATTAAAAAGCAAAAGAAAGTTGGACACGTTACTTATGACGATGTTAATGACACTATCGCTGTGCCATTCAAGCTAACTAAGAATGAAATGTACGAATTACTAGAAAAAATCGAAGATGCTGGTATCAGTGTTGTTGATCAAAATGGTGATCCGGATCCACGTGCCCTAGAAGCAGCTAAAAAGGTTACCCAAGCTGAATTAAAGAATTCGGGTTCTGCACCAACTGGTGTTAAGATTAATGACCCAGTTAGAATGTACCTAAAAGAAATTGGACGAGTTCCTCTTCTAACAGCTGATCAAGAAGTTGATTTAGCTCTTCGTATCGAAGAAGGCGATGAAGAAGCTAAGCAAGAATTAGCTGAAGCTAACCTTCGTTTGGTTGTTTCAATTGCCAAGCGTTACGTTGGTCGTGGTATGCAATTCTTGGACTTGATTCAAGAAGGTAACATGGGTCTAATGAAGGCCGTAGAAAAGTTTGATTACAGAAAAGGTTTCAAGTTCTCAACTTATGCTACTTGGTGGATTAGACAAGCAATTACGCGTGCGATTGCCGACCAAGCAAGAACTATCAGAATTCCAGTTCATATGGTTGAAACAATTAACAAGTTAATCCGTATTCAAAGACAATTACTTCAAGATTTAGGTCGTGAACCTACACCTGAAGAAATTGGTGCTGAAATGGATATGCCAACTCAAAAAGTTAGAAGCATTCTAAAGATTTCTCAAGAACCAGTTTCTCTAGAAACACCAATTGGTGAAGAAGATGACTCACACTTAGGGGACTTTATCGAAGACCAAGATGCAACTAGTCCAGCTGACCATGCTGCATATGAATTACTAAAGGAACAACTTGAAGGTGTCTTAGATACTTTGACTGATCGTGAAGAAAACGTATTAAGATTACGTTTCGGTTTAGATGATGGTCGTACCAGAACCCTTGAAGAAGTGGGTAAGGTGTTCGGTGTTACTCGTGAAAGAATTAGACAAATTGAAGCTAAGGCTTTGAGAAAGTTACGCCACCCATCCAGAAGTAAACAACTAAAGGATTTCCTTGAATAATATTAAAACAGATAGCATTTGCTATCTGTTTTTTATTTTCTATAGCGGTTATAATATAAGTAATATCAAAGTAGAAAAGGTGTTTTTATGGACGCAAATAAGTTATCTCAAAGATTGAAAGTAGTTGCAGATTTTGTTCCGCAAAATAGCCGTGTGGCAGACATTGGTTCAGATCATGCCTACTTACCAGTTTATTTGATGAAACAAAAACAAATTGAATTTGGAATTGCCAGTGAGGTTGCTAAGGGACCTTTAGATAATGCAATTCAAGAAATTAAGGCTGAGGGATTAAGTGATCGAATCGACACTAGACTAGCTGATGGATTATTATCAGTTCAACCTGAGGATGAAATCGATTGTGTTACCATTGCCGGAATGGGTGGAACATTAATCAAAAATATTTTGGAAAATGGTAAATCACATCTGTCCGGTAAAGAATTATTAATCCTTCAACCAAACGTTGGGGAAGACCGTTTAAGAACATGGCTTATGAACAACAAATATGAAATTAGTGATGAAACCATCTTAAGAGAAGACGGACACACTTATGAAATCATTGTGGCTAAAAGGACTGATAAAGATGTTCAATATTCACAACAAGAAATTAAATTTGGCCCGTTCTTATTGAAACAACATTCTGATGTTTTCGTTGAAAAATGGGAAAATGAAATCAAAAGAATTGAAATGGTTATTGACCAAATGAATTTGGCCAAACATGATAAACCAGTGGATAAGATTAATTCAATGAAGAAGGAAATTGAGGAAATTAAAGAGGTGTTATAAATGAAAGCATTCGACTTAATTAACCAGTTTGAAAAATTTGCACCAAAAGAAATTGCGGTTGAACATGACCCAATTGGTTTGCAAATCGGATCAATTAATCAAGAAATTCATAAGGTATTGGTTACCTTAGACGTTAGACCTGAAGTGGTGGAAGAAGCGATTGAAAATGATTGTGATATGATTTTCTCTCACCATCCAGCGATGTTTAGACCTGTTAAGAACATGGATTTAGATATTCCACAAAATAAAATGTACGCCGATATTATTAAACATAATATTGTTGTTTATTCTGCCCACACTAATTTGGATAATGCGGATGGCGGTATGAATGATTGGCTAGCTGAAGCAATGGACTTAAGAAATGTCGAAGGGCTTGTCAGTGAGGGTGAATACAACGGTGTTGAATACTTTATGGGTCGAATTGGTGAGCTAAAAGAAACTACGACTGTGGAACAATTTGCCCGTAACTGCAAGGAATACTTCAACGTTTCTGGCCTTAGATTAATTAGTCATGAATTGAATAAGCCAGTTAAAAAGGTAGCTGTGTTAGGTGGCGATGGTGGTAAGTTCTATAACATTGCTAAAGAAAAAGGCGCAGATATTTACGTAACCGGGGATGTTTATTACCACGTCGGACATGATATGATTGCAGATCACATGGCTGTTGTAGACCCTGGTCACCATATTGAAAGTATTTGTAAACCATATTTAGCAGAAATGTTTAAAGAGTGGTCAAAAGATTATGATTGGCCAATAGATGTGATAGAATCTTCTATAAACACTGATCCATATCAATTTATTTAGGGGGAAACACCATGAGTAAGTATGAAGACTTAGTACCTCGTTTTTTGAGATACGTTAAGATTAACACGCGTTCTGATGAAAGCAGCACTACCATTCCGTCAGCAAACCGTGAAACAGAATTTTTAAATCAATTAAAAGAAGAACTAAAAGAAATTGGTTTATCTAACGTAAGAACAAATGAAGAAAGTGCATATGTATTTGCAACCCTACCTTCAAATATTGATAAGGACGTTAAGAAGATTGGGTTCATTTCACATATTGATACTGCTGATTTTAATTCAGAAAATGTGAACCCACAATTTGTAGAAAATTATGATGGAAAATCAAATATCAAATTAGGTGACGGTGAATACAACCTAGATCCAAATGTATTTGAAAGTCTACATAAGTATTCTGGTGATACTCTTATCACAACTGATGGAACCACTTTATTGGGTGCTGACGATAAGTCAGGAGTTTCAGAAATCATTTCATCTATGAAGTACCTAATTGATCATCCTGAAATTAAGCATGGTGAAATTGAAGTCGGTTTTGGACCGGACGAAGAAATCGGAACCGGTTCATTGAAATTTGATGTTGAAGACTTCGGCGCTGACATGGCTTACACTGTTGATGGTGGTTCCAAAGGTCAACTACAATACGAAACCTTTAACGCAGCAGGTGCAACCGTTGAAATTAAAGGGACTGACGTCCATCCTGGTGAAGCCAAAGACGTAATGGTAAATGCGGCAATTTTAGCTATGGAATTCAATGCTAATTTACCTGCATACGAAAGACCAGAATACACTGATGGCAAGGAAGGTTTCTACTTCTTACTTGAAATTAACGGAACTCCGGACAACACAAAGATGTCATATATCATCAGAGACCATGATAGAAATCGTTTTGAAGAAAGAAAACAATACTTCAAAAAGATCGCTGATGAAATGAACAAGCGCTTCGATTATGATCGTGTTAAAGTTGAGGTTAAGGACCAATACTACAACATGGCTGAAGTAATCGAAAAGAACATGGAAGTTGTTGATCTAGCCAAGGAAGCAATGAACAATGTTGATGTAAAACCAAACATTTTCCCAGTTCGTGGCGGAACTGATGGCTCAACAATTTCATTCAAGGGATTACCAACCCCCAACTTATTTGCCGGTGGTGAAAACATGCACGGTCGTTTTGAATATGTATCTGTTCAAACAATGGAAAAGGCCTGTGATGTTATCATAGAAATCGCTAAGTTAAACGCAGAAAAATAATTAGTCAAAAAAGGTCAAAATAATTTGATTTAATGTGACCTTTTGGTAAAATTTACCTATGAGATGGATTTCTCATAGGTATTTTTTATTAAGTAGGTGAAATAATTGAATCCAGAAGAATTAACAGAAGCAGTATCACAAGCGCTAGCAGAAGCACAAAAGGTGGCTGCTAATCGCAAACATCAAGAAATCACAATTACCCATTTATTCAAGGTATTAGTTCAACCAGGTGAATTAGCAAGACAAATTTTTGCTGAAGCAGGGATGAACGTTGATGATTTCGAAAAGCAATTAGATCAACAGCTAGATGAAATTGCAACGGTAGATGGCCAAGGAGTAGCCTATGGACAAAATATTTCATCCAGTATGCTTGAACTATTACAAAACGCAGAAAAAGAAAAAACAAACTTGGGTGACGGCTATGTTGCTGTTGATACATTAGTAATTGCACTAATGGATACAACTGGTAATAAAGTTGTTGATTATGTAAAAGACCAAGGAATTACAAAACAAAAGATTGAAGAAGTAGTACAAAATATTAGAGGAGGGGAAAAAGTGACTTCAAAGAATCAAGAAGATAATTATCAAGCACTTAAGAAGTATGGTGTTGACTTGGTCGCTGAAGCTAGAGCCGGTAAGCTAGGCCCTATTATTGGTCGAGATGAAGAAATTCTGGACGTAATCAGAATTTTATCCAGAATGACCAAGAATAATCCGGTCTTAATTGGGGATCCCGGTGTTGGTAAGACTGCCATCGTTGAAGGCTTAGCAAAGAGAATCGCTGTTAATGATGTACCAGAAAACCTAAAGGATAAGTCTTTATTTGAATTAGACATGAGTTCATTGATTGCCGGGGCAAAGTACCGTGGTGAATTCGAAGAACGTTTGAAGGCCGTTTTGAAGGTTGTTAAAAAGTCTGAAGGCCAAATTATCATGTTCATTGATGAAATTCATAACATCGTTGGTGCTGGTAAATCAGAAGGTAGTATGGATGCCGGAAATATTTTAAAACCTATGTTAGCACGTGGAGAACTACATTTAATTGGTGCAACTACTGTTGATGAATACAGAAAGTACATGCAAAAGGATAAAGCACTTGAAAGACGTTTCCAAAAGGTCAGTGTGGACGAACCAAGTGTGGATGATACTATCACAATTCTTCGTGGAATTAAGGAAAGACTAGAAATTCATCATGGAGTTAGAATTCATGATAATGCCTTAATTGCAGCTGCTAAGTTAGCTGACCGTTACATTCCAGATCGTTTCCTACCAGATAAGGCAATTGACTTGGTTGATGAAGCATCTTCTACAATTGAAGTTGAAATGAACTCCAATCCAACTGAATTGGATCAAGCCAACCGTAAGTTAATGCGTGCCGAAGTTGAAGAAGCTGCTCTAAAGAACGAAGAAGACGACGAATCAAAGGCTCGTTTAGCCAAATTGGAACCAGAGTTAGCTAACTTAAAGGAAACAGTTAATAAGTTAAACGCTAGATGGCAACAAGAAAAATCATCAATTAAGACGCTTGGAGACAAGAAGGCCGAATTAGATCAAGCTAAGAATGATTTACAACAAGCAGAAAGTTCATACGATTTAAATAAAGCTGCAGTTCTAAAACACGGTACCATTCCTAAGTTGGAAGAAGAACTAGCTAAGATGGAAAATCAAGACCATGAAGATGATTGGTTGGTTAGCGAATCCGTTACAGAAGATGGAATTGCCGAAGTATTAAGTAGAGAAACTAAGATACCAGTTGCTCGTTTGATGCAAGGTGAAAGAGAAAAATTACTTCACCTAGATGACAACTTGCATAAGCGAGTGGTTGGCCAAGATGAAGCCGTAGAAGCCGTTTCTGACGCTGTTTTGCGTTCTAGAGCAGGATTACAAGATCCAAGTAAGCCACTTGGTTCATTCCTATTCTTAGGACCTACCGGTGTTGGTAAGACTGAGCTTGCGAAATCATTAGCTGAAAACCTATTTGATTCAGAAGAACACATGGTAAGGATTGACATGTCAGAATACATGGAAAAAGAATCTGTTTCACGACTTGTTGGTGCTGCTCCAGGATACGTTGGTTACGAAGAAGGTGGCCAATTAACTGAAGCTGTCAGAAGAGATCCATACACCATTGTTTTATTCGATGAAATTGAAAAAGCGCATCCTGATGTCTTCAACGTCTTACTACAAGTTTTAGACGATGGAAGACTAACCGATGGGCAAGGCCATACGGTTGATTTCAAGAATACGCTATTGATTATGACATCAAACCTAGGTTCTGATATCTTATTGAGTGGTTTGGATAAAGATGGCAATATTTCCGATAAAGCTAAGAAACAAGTAAACGACTTGTTAAAGAAGAGCTTTAAACCAGAATTCTTAAACAGAATTGATGACATCATTACATTTAAGCCACTATCCAAGAAGGATGTAAGACAAATTGTTAAGCATTTAATCGACCAATTAGGCAAACGTCTAAATGATCAACAAATTAAAATTGAAGTTAGTGATGAGGCATTAGACTGGATTACAGATAATGGGTATGATCCTCAATATGGTGGAAGACCACTACAAAGATTTGTAACCAGAAATGTTGAAACACCGTTAGCTAAGTTAATTATTGCCGATAAAGTGCAAGCTAAGTCCACAGTAAAGATTGGTTTGGCTAATAACGAACTAACATTTGAATAAACAAAAAAGCTCAAGTTATTTAACTTGAGCTTTTATTATTTTACTGAGTGTTTTGAAATAAGTGTCAATGCGTTAACAGCAATTAATACAACAACGGCTGATAAGACACCAATTTCAGTTAAGTTATAGGTTAGTCCAGTTAATTGACTGGCAATGTATCCGATGATTTCACCGAAGATAACAGACCAGAAAATAACTAAAAGATTTGAAATAATGAATTTCATCATATCCACCTCACATTTCATAGAAATTTTACCACAGTTAGAAAGTAAAAAACAGTTATAAATAATCCAACCAATTGATATTTTTGTTATAATTATTTGAGGAAAGGGATGATTTTTATGGATTATACACCGTTAAACGTAATGAGTTCATACAGTTTGTTGAATAGTACAATCTCAATAGATGAATTAATTTCAACAGCAATCAAACGCGGGTACACAAGCCTAGCGTTGACTGATGACAAAGTTATGTATGGTGCAATTGAATTCTATGATAAGTGTATAAAAAATAATATTCATCCAATTATCGGACTAACTTTATCTGTAGAGAATATCTCCGCGGATGAAGAGTCAAATCAATTGATTGTTTTGGCAAAGAACAATGATGGCTACAAAAATATCATGAAGTTATCAACTTTAGCTAAAACAAAGGAAAACGAAACTATTTCAATAGATGACTTGATTAGTTTCACTAAGGATACGTTTGTAATTATTCCCGATTACGGTGAGGTGGCAGCGTTGATTAAACAACACCAAGCCGATGTGGTGAATGATTTTATAGATGCAATTAAAAAAGGTGTCTCATCTAATGATATCTTTTTGGCACTTAGCGAAGAAAAACTCGAAGATAATGAATATATTGAACAGGTTAAAACATTATCCAAACAATCGGATGTTTCTCTAATTGCGTCCTCTAGGGTGCAAAATCTAAATAGTGATGATGCTTTTGCACTAAAAGTAATGCAATGTATTAGAGATGATAATCGACGATTAACCAATCCGTTAGGGGAAAGCCACGAAGAAACACAAAATTGGTTAAAACCAAGCAATGATGTTATCAGTGACTATCAACTTAAAGGACTTGAAGAATGTATTATCAATAACGATCGCGTTGCTAGTGAATGCAGTGTTGAAATTAGTAAAAAACAACCAGTCTTACCACATTATGATAACGGTAAGAATATGTCTTCAAAGAATTTCTTGGCCGAACTATGTATAACTGGATTGAAACATCGTTTGGTGGAGTTATCAGTACCAAAGGATAAATGGTTAGTATATCGTGACCGTCTAAAACACGAGCTACAAGTTATCGATGGGATGGGCTTTAACGATTATTTCCTAATCGTTTGGGATGTAATTAATTACGCTCATCAACAAAACATTATGACCGGACCAGGACGTGGTTCAGCTGCTGGTTCATTGGTATCATTTTGTTTGTACATTACAGATGTCGATCCAATTGAATATGATTTGTTGTTTGAACGTTTCTTAAATGACCAACGTGCGCAAATGCCGGATATCGATTTGGATATTCCAGATGATAAACGTGAAGTGATTCTAAACTATGTTCATGATAAGTACGGTCACCAAAACGTTGCGCAAATCGTTACTTTTGATACGATGTCGACAAAGCAAGTATTAAGAGACGTTGGTAGAACTTTTGGATTATCCAAGTTTGAACAGGATGAATGGAGTAAGGCTATTCCAAATAAGCTAAAGATTACTCTTAAGGAATCCTACGATAATTCACAAAAACTAAGAAACTTGGTCCACGATAATGATTTAAACAAATTGATGTTTGAAACGGCTACTAAGTTGGAAGGTAATCCAAGACATTCATCAACCCATGCGGCTGGTTTAGTATTAAGCCAAAATAAAATTGTGGAAACATCACCACTTCAATCAGGAAATGAAGAATTATTGATTACTCAATATTCTAAAAACTACGTTGAAGAAATTGGTTTGTTGAAGATTGATTTTCTAGGTTTAAAGAACCTTTCGATTTTAAATGACATCATTCAACTGGTTAGAAAAGATGTTAACAGTAACTTTGACATTAGAAAGATCAATTTAAATGATAAAAAAACACTCGAATTATTCCAACAAGGGGATACAAATGGAATTTTCCAATTTGAATCTGACGGAATTAAAAGAGTTTTGAAGTCATTGCATCCTGATAACTTCAACGAAGTGGCTGCGGTTGATGCCTTGTATCGTCCAGGTCCAATGGAAAACATCGATACATTCATTGCCAGAAAGAAAGGCAAGGAAAAAGTCGAAGGAATCGATGCTACGTTAACCAACGTATTGGGACCCACATATGGAATTATTGTGTATCAAGAACAAGTAATGCAGGTTGCATCAATCATGGGTGGCTTTACGCTTGGAGAAGCCGATTTATTACGTCGTGCAATGAGTAAGAAGAAACAAGGCGTAATGGAATCAATGAGAGACAAGTTTATCTCTGGAGCTGAAAAGAAGGGTTATTCCAAACAAGCAGCTAGTCAAACATTTGAATACATCGAAAGATTTGCTAGCTATGGTTTTAACAAATCACATGCTGTGGCATACAGTAAGATGGCGTTTGAATTAGCATACCTAAAGGCACACTTTAGTCGTCAATTCTTTACGGGATTATTGAACTCTGTAATGGGTAATCACGACAAGATTAACGTTTATGTTGTAGAGGCTAAGAAACGCAATATTAACGTTTTGGCGCCCGATATTAATAAGTCATTTGAAGAATTTATTGATGACGGTCAAAACATCATATTTGGTTTGAGATGTATTAAAGGAATTCGTAGTGATTTTATTCATGAAATTGTCGAAGGAAGACAACAAAATGGTCCATACAAAGGAATAGAAGAGTTCATTTCAAGAATTTCACCACAGTTTAGAAAGCATGAATTATTAAAACCACTTATTTATGTGGGTGCTTTTGATAGTTTTAGTGATAATCGTGCTGAATTAGCTAATTCGATTGATGAATATGTTGAATCAGTTAACCTAAGTGGTGGATTACAGGATCTATTTAAGACGTTAAAGCCTAAGAAACGAGTTGCCGAAGAACTTAGTCTAGTTGATAAATTGGAACTGGAAAATAAATACGTTGGTGTTTATTTATCAGGTCATCCAGTAGAACAATATCAACAATTACAAAGTGCTATGAAAATTGTTTCTTCAGACGAATTGGGTAGTCATGACGAACCAGTTAACTGCTTGTTGTTTGTTCAAAGAGTGAAGACTATTCGAACTAAAAAAGGCGATAACATGGCGTTTGTTGACGGAACTGATGTTGCCGGAGATATTAACGTGACTGTCTTTCCATCAACCTACAAGCTAATATCAAATTGGATAAGAACATCCATGGTTATTTTGGTTAGTGGTAAACCAGAAAAAAGAAACGGTCAGTATCAATTGATCGCAGATAAGATGTACCCAGCTGCAAACGTTTTGAGTAAGATCAAAAAAATGATGCCAAGTGAAAAATGGTATTTAAAGATTGATGAGGAACACAATTCCAACCAAGTATTGAGAAATGTTTATGCATTGATGAAACAAAATCACGGAAACCACCAAGTCGTTATATATAATTCACAAAACGGTACCAAAAAGCTGCTCAGTGCAGATAATAATTTGAATAATAGCAAGGAATTACATGATAAACTTATTCAATTATTAGGCAATGGCAATGTAGTTTATAAATAATTTTGAATTATTAAAAAATTGCATAAAAATAAAAGACATAAATTTTAAAAAGTGATACAATTCTAGATGAAACCTAGTTATGCATGATAGTCATCTTTTAGGGATGATTTATCATACAAAATAAAAGGAGAGATTTTTACTTATGAAGAAAACAAAAATCGTAAGTACATTAGGACCTGCTAGTACCGATGTTGACACTATTGTCAAATTAATCGAATCTGGCGCTAATGTTTTCAGATTTAACTTCTCACATGGTGACCATGAAGAACACTTTGATCGTTTGAACAAAGTTCATGAAGCCGAAAAGAGAACTGGTAAGACTGTTGGTCTTATGCTTGATACTAAGGGTGCTGAAATCCGTACTACTATCCAAAAAGATGGTAAGATCGAATTCCACACTAACGACGAATTTAGAATTTCAATGGACGAATCTATTGAAGGTACTAAAGAAAAGATCGCCGTTACTTACCCTGGCTTATTAGCTGACGTTCACGTTGGTGGCCACATCTTATTTGATGACGGTATCCTAGACTCAGTTATCAAAGAAATCGATGAAGCTAACAAGGAACTAGTTGTTGTTGCTCAAAACAACGCTACTCTAGGTTCACGTAAAACTGTTACTGCACCTGGTGTTTCAATTAACTTACCAGGTATTACTGAAAAGGATTCAAGCGACATTCGTTTTGGTCTTTCAGAAATGCACATTAACTTCATCGCCGCTTCATTTGTAAGAAAACCAGAAGATGTTTTAGACATCCGTAAATTACTTGAAGACGAACACAAAGAAGACGTTCAAATCTTCCCTAAGATTGAATCACAAGAAGGTATCGACAACTTTGAAGAAATCATGAAGGTTTCTGATGGTTTGATGATCGCTCGTGGTGACATGGCTGTTGAAATTCCAGCTGAAAATGTTCCAATCGTTCAAAAACACTTAATCCACAGATGTAACGAAATGGGTAAACCAGTTATTACTGCAACTCAAATGTTGGACTCAATGATTGAAAACCCACGTCCTACACGTGCTGAAGCTTCAGACGTTGAATACGCTGTATTAAGCGGTACTGATGCTACTATGCTTTCAGGTGAAAGTGCTAACGGTGACTACCCAGCAGAAGCAGTTGCTACTATGGCTAAGTTAGACGTTAAGGCTGAAAACCACTACGATGAATACGGTGACGCTCGTCCTGCATTCAACAACGGTGATGTTACTGAAGCATTCGGTAAGCAAGTTGCTGAAATGGTTAAGGATCTTGACATCAAGACTATCGTAACTACTACTTCAACTGGTTACTCAGCTCGTATGATTTCTAAGTACCATCCAAATGCTGATATCTTAGCATTAACTTTTGATGACCGTGTACGTCGTGGTCTAATGGTTAACTGGGGTGTTCAACCAATCGTTGTTGACAAGCCAGAAAACAGTGATGGTATGTTCGACTTCGCAGCTAAGAAGGCAGTTGAAACTGGCTTAGCTAAGGAAGGCGACTTAATCCTTGTAGTTGCAGGTCTACCTGTTGGCGAAAAGGGTACAACTAACGTAATGAGCGTTAAGTTGATTGGTTCAGAACTTGCTCAAGGACAAGGTGTTGGCGACAAGACTGTTATCGGTAAAGCTTTTTTAGCAAGTAACGCTGCCGATGCAAACAGCAAAGCTGTTGACGGTGGCGTGTTGGTAGCTAAGAATACCAACAAAGACTTCTTGCCAGCTATTAAGAAGGCAAGCGCAATTATCGTTGAAGATGGTGGTATGACATCACATGCTGCAGTATTAGGTATTTCACTAGGAATTCCTGTTATTGTTAGCGCTAAGGGTGCTACTGAAAACATCTCAGACGGTCAAACTATTACAGTAGATGCACGTCGCGGAATTGTTTACGCAGGCGCTGCTAACTCACTATAATAATTATTCGAAAAGAGGATGCATTTTAAATGCATCCTCTTTTTTTATCGAAATATTATGTAAATTAGTGTAGAATTGACATATAACGATTCGAAATGAGGAATATTAATGAATAACTTTTTAGGCCGTGTTGTTTCTGGTAAAGTAACTGACGAAAATGACAAAAACTATTTTGTCCAAATTGAAGGAACAACATTCCTATTGGATAAGGACGAAATACTAAAGCCACTAAAGATTGGTAGTAACTTTAAGGGTTTTGCATACGAAAATGAAAATCATAAAATGCAAATAACAAGAAACATTCCAGATGTCCAAGTGGACCACTATGCATTTGGAACGGTTGTCCAAAGTAAGTATGGATTGGGAATTTTTGTTGATATTGGATTACCAAACAAGGATATCGCAGTATCAATCGATGATCTTCCTGAATTAACAAAGTTATGGCCTCAACATGGCGATAAAGTCATGATGGCTCTAAAAATCGATAAAAAAGATCGAATTTGGGGTGAATTAGCAGATGAAGAAATTTTTCAAAGTATTTCAATTCCTGCCAATCCCAAGCTAAAAAACCGTAACATGAAGGCAACAACATATAGATTAAAACTAGCTGGTACTCGTGTTATTACCGATGACTACCGACTAGGGTTTATCCATCCAAGTGAACGTGAAATGGAACCACGCTTAGGTCAACAAGTTGACGTAAGAGTTATTGGTATCTTAAGAGATGGAACTTTAAATCTTTCAATGAAGCCTCGTGCATACGAAGCAATTAGTGATGACTCAAAAATGATTTTCGCTGTTTTGAAGAGATCAGAAGATGGAAAGATTGCATATACTGATAAGAGTACTCCAGAAGATATCAAAGCATTCTTTGGTATCAGTAAAGGACAATTCAAACGTGCGGTAGGTAATCTTTTGAAAAATCGTTTGGTTGAACAAAAAGATGGTGAAATGTTGTTAACTGAAAAGGGTAAAGAAACTGATATTGAATAAAATCGGGTGATATTATGGACTCCGAAGTTAAGGACTATTTACATTATTTAGTAATTGAACGAGGCTTATCAGATAATACAATTAAGAGCTATCATCAAGATATTAAGGGCTTTGTGAATTATTTAAAAGACAATCATATTAATGAATTTAAACAGGTCGATTCTAAAACCATTTTAGATTATATGAAGTACATGAAGGATTGTGGAAAGGCTAGGAACTCCATAATCCGTTTTGTTTCAACCATGAAAAAGTTTTTTAAATACTTACAAAGATATCACTTCGTTATTCAAGATCCGATGGTTAATGTTGATACACCTAAATCAGCTAATCATTTACCGGATGTATTAACAATGAAGGAAATTGACAAGCTATTGGACGTACCGGATACAAACGATAAATATGGCATTAGGGATAGAGCAATACTTGAGGTTATGTATGCGACCGGTTTACGTGTTAGCGAAGTTGTTAATCTGAAGATGGATAATTTACACCTAGACATGGGGATTATCCAAACAATTGGTAAGGGAGACAAGGAAAGAATTATTCCAATTGGATCTCAGGCTATTAAATGGATATATACTTATATGGAAAACAGTCGCAGTCTTTTGTTAAAGAGAAGACACTGTGATTATCTATTTTTGAATGCTCATGGATCTGGATTGAGTAGACAAAGCATTTGGCAGAAACTTAAACGTTATGTTGGATTAGCTGGAATCAAGAAGAAAGTCACACCACATACTTTACGCCACTCGTTTGCTACGCATATACTAGAAAACGGAGCTGATTTGAGGGTTGTGCAAGAGTTATTGGGGCACTCTGATATATCAACTACTCAAATTTATACACATGTTTCCCATGAACATCTAAATAAAGCGTTTGATGATTTTCATCCTCACGCATAAAGAACAGATTGGAGAAATTTGGCATGCTACTAAAATATAGAACAGAGTATAAAAAAATCGCGATGGATATGCTTTCTTTGTTACCAGACATGAATAAGGGTAATCATCTTGAAGACGAGATGAGTTGGTATGAAGACAATGATAACCGCGTCATTTACTTATGGAAGAATCAAGATAACAATTGGGCTGGACTAGTTTCAATTGAACAAAAAAATGATTTGTTAGTTCTAAGAAGAGTAGTGTTAACACCAGA
>CAMLMR010000028.1 GCA_946481335.1 uncultured Lactobacillus sp.
GTAATTAACGGTCACAACACTTGGTTCATTAACGGTAAGAGAACTGCCGGTCAATTAGTAACAGACAGTCAAGGTAACACTCATTACTACGACGCTCAAACTGGTTACGAAGCAGTTAATACTTTCTACGCTAATAACGGTGGATACTACTACTTCGATCAAAACGGTAACATGGTTAAGAACCAATTTGTCGAAGTAAACCCAGGTATTGGCTATGACTACTACTTTGGTAGTGACGGTCGTGCATTGCTAGGTAAGCAAGTCGTTAACGGTGCTCAATACAACTTTGGCGATAACGGTATCATGCTTAAGAATACAATCTTCAAGAATTCTGACGGTACAGTATCTTACTATGGCACTGACGGAAAACTAGCAACATCTGACGTTACAGTTGGTAGCCAAACATTTAAGATTAATTCAAATGGAATTATCCAAGGTAACAATGTGTTTGTTGAATCACCATCAAACGCAAGCCTATTCTACTACCTAAAGAACAATAAGGTTACTTCAGGAATCATCAAGAATTCTGGTAACGTTTATAAGTTCAACAGTAAGGGTGATCCTACCGGAAATACTTTCATCAAAGATTACAAAGCTAAGAAGATTTACTACATTACCTTTAACAATCGTCCAGCTCAACAAGGCGTTGGTATCAATGGTAAGCGTTACAACTTCAATAAGTATGGCCAAATGGTTGCGCCATCTCAAATCGTAACCTTGCCAGATGGTTCCAAGTTCTACTTAGACAAGAACAGTAACATTAGGGGTGGCATCAACGAATACGATGGTTACTTCTACGCATTTACCAAGGATGGTAAACTACGTAAATCCGGTTACGCTGTCTACAAGGGTAAGAAGTACAAGATTACCAAGGGTGGAACTCTTAAAGGACTTAAGGGTAGAAGAATCCCTAGACAATCTGCTTTAAATGCTCTTAACAAGCAAGTTGCTAGTTCTAAGAAGAGTTTAAACGCTCAAAAGACCAAACTAGCTAAGTTGAAAAAGCAATTAAAGAAGAGCTCTTCTAAGAAACTTACTGCTCAATACAACAAGTTACTAAAGCAATACAACAGTCATAAAAAGGCTTATAGCAAGCTCAATGCCCGAAAGAATGCATTGGCAAGATACTTTAAAAACGCAACTATAGTTAATAATGCGAAGACAGAATTAGCTACAGTGAACGACCAAGTATCACAAGCACAAGCTGATTTAAGTCAACACAATACTAGTCAAAACCGTGCGGCTCTAAAGAAGCTAAAGGCTAAGGCTACTAAGATTAAGAAGACTATTGCCAAGTACAACAAGGCAATGACTGCTTTTAGAAACACTTACAAGTAGTTGATAAACAAAAAAGAATGTCATTTTGGCATTCTTTTTTTGTATGTTATGATACTTGCAATAATTAAAGTGAGGGAACGATATGAGTTTAAAAAAGATGTGGTCAATTGCCTTTTGGGTGCTATTGATCGACTTTATTGCGCTAAACCTAGTAGGGATAACGACTATTCATTTCTATATCACCACGACTTCTAAGGAGGTCATCGGGGATTTAGATCCTGGAATATTAAGACTAGTGTTTGCAGTCGCAATATGGAACTATGCTAAACGAAGCTGGAAAATCGATATAATGCACCAAAAGGGTGGTTACATTCATATGTTCAAAGAGGGATGGTTACTAATCGTGCTAACAGTCCTAAACGTCACTTTGGCTAGTGATACAATTGTATGGAAGAGCCTGCTATACCACATGAATGCAATGAATATTTCACTGGCATTTGGTGTTGGATTGATTGAAGCATTGTTTGTAGGGATGTTTGAAGAAATCTCTATTAGAGGTGCCATGATGGGGGCAATGCTACAAGGATTCAAGAAGTATCCCGTGATGAAGAGTATCTTCTTCTCAAGCATTGTCTTTGGATCATTACACATGTTGAATTACCTTGTTGCACCCTTCTGGGACACCACCAACCAAGTGATTTACGCTGCTGGATTGGGCTTTGTCTTAGCAACTGTCTACTACATTAGTAAAAATATCTGGGTATCTATTACACTACATGCCATCATGGATTACTCGGCATTCGTATTTTCGATGCATTCGACGTACGTAAACACAGCGACAACTAATACGATTGATCTAATGTCAGTAGCTATTTTCGTTGTCGGAATCGTATCATCATATATATCATTGCTTATTTATAACCGTAAGCAAGGCAAAAAAGATTTACTATTTTAAGACCAAAACAACGGATTTATTCCGTTGTTTTTTTTGTGCTTTTATCGAATTCAGTGAGATGTTACACAATCTCAGATGACGCTATAACTACTGTTAATATATAAAATGTTAAATTTATCTTAAGGTGAAATAAAATTATTGTGTTTTTCTTCACAAAATATATAATTAGATTTGTAAAGAGAATATAAATGAAATTACAGAATAGAGAAGGTATTACAATATGAAAGTTATTGTTATTGGTTGTACACATGCAGGTACATTCGCTGTTAAACAAATTTTAAAAGAACACCCAGACGCACAAGTTACTGTATACGAAAGAAATGACAACATTTCATTCCTATCATGTGGTATCGCTTTGTACCTTGATGGTAAGGTAAAGGATCCTCAAGGACTATTCTACTCAAACCCACAAGAATTAGCTGATTTAGGCGCTAACGTAAAAATGCTACACAGCGTTAAGTCTGTAGATACAGACGCTAAGTCAATCGAAGTTGAAGACCTAGAATCACACGACGTCTTCACAGACAAATACGACAAATTAGTTATGACAACTGGTTCACGTCCAGTGCTTCCTCCAATCGAAGGACGCGACAACAAGAACGTATTCTTCTGCAAGAACTGGCACGATGCTCAAATCCTATTTGAAAAAGCTAAGGACCACAAGCGCATTGCCGTTGTTGGTGCCGGATACATCGGTGCTGAATTAGCAGAAGCATTCTCAAACCACGGTCATGAAACTACTTTAATCAACAGTGACAGCCACGTACTATCAAAGTACTTTGACAAGAAGTTCACTGACAAGATTGAAGAACTATACGCTGACCACAACGTAAAACTAGAATTAGGTGTTCGTGTTCAAAAGTTCTCAGGTGACGATGAATTAACATTATCAACTGGTGATCACGACATTAAGGCTGACATGGCTATCCTATGTGTTGGTTTCCAACCAAACACTGAACTATTAACTGGTAAGGTTGATATGATGGATAACGGTGCCATCATCACAAACGAATACATGCAATCATCAAACCCAGACATCTACGCTGCCGGTGATAGTGCAGCGGTGCACTTCAACCCAAGTGAAACTAACGAATACATTCCACTAGCAACTAACGCTGTTCGCCAAGGTATTCTAGTTGGTAAGAACATTGAAAAGCCAACAACTAAGTACATGGGAACTCAATCATCATCTGGTCTACAACTATATGATTACGCATTAGTTTCAACTGGTATGACAGTTGGTATGGCAGAAAAGAAGGGCATCAAGGCAAGTTCAGTTGTTGTCGAAGATAACTACCGTCCTGAATTCATGCCAACTACTGAAAAGGTTCTAATGGAATTAGTATACGACCCAAGTACTCGTCGTATCTTAGGTGGTTCATTAATGAGTCGTTACGACATTTCTCAATCAGCTAACACACTATCAGTTCTTATCCAAAACAAGAACACAATTGATGATTTAGCTATGGTTGATATGTTGTTCCAACCAAACTTTGACCGTCCATTCCATTACCTAAACATCTTAGGTCAAGCTGCTCAAGCACAAGAAGAAAAATAATTCTAATTTTTCCATAAAAAATAAAAAATTCCCTAAAAATTTGATTTTGGGGAATTTTTTTATAGCTATTTTAATTTTTATGGGCTATCATTACAAGTTGAGGTGAGAAAATGAAAAATATTATGAATAGGCTAACCACAAAGAACATTTTCATGTTAGTGATTAGTTTTGTTTGTATGTTCTTCTTAACAACAGCGTCACCGTTCTACGAATTTAACAGGTCCGTAGATGCAAACACGATGTACACTGTTGGTAAGGGACTATTACACGGATTAATGCCATATAAGGATCTGTTTGATAATAGAGGTCCGCTAATTTACTTAATCCATTCCGCTAATGCGATCTTCTCTTATAACTCATTTACGTTCATTTATGTAATTGAATCATTATTATTATTTTTAGATCTCGCATATATTAATCGAATTTTAGCAATGAGACTAAGTGCTAGAACCGCAATGTTTTGTAGCTTCTTATTCATTCCGCTAGCATTTACAAGTCGAATTTTTTACTACGGTGATTTACCAGAAGAATACGCATTAACATTTGTACTAATTTTGATGTATTCATGTATTCAATACAACTGGTTTGATATGCCACGTCGCTACTACATAGTTAATGGGGGCTTTGTTGCCATCCTATTTTGGATTAAGTATTCATTAGTTATTCCATGGGCAATCTTCTTCATTTATGTTGGTGTAGCTTGTTTATTAACAAAACGTTTTAAAAAGTTATTTATAATTATCGGTGATGCTTTAATTGGTTATTTATCAGTAACTTTGCCTATCATCATTTTATATTGGGCCACAGGAGCCTTAAAATTCCTATTTAACGACTATTTCTACTTAAACTTGACACATTACCATGTTCAAAATGCAACACTGTCATACACCTTATATAAGCTTCAATACCCAACATTTGGTTTTTCACACCATTTAGTAATCATTAGAACTATTTACTACTTACTGATTGCACTGTTCATTTGCTCAGTTGTTAGATACATGAAGGAATCTAAGATGCACGACAGCAATAAGGTATTACTTGTTCTAATCGTCTTTATCGATATCTTAGCAACCTATGAAGTTGGTGGAGCCAGCTTCTCATACTACCTATTTGCCTGTGAACCATTCCTAATCTTCTATCTATTTGAATTAGGATTGTTGGTTGATAAGTATCTATACAATAAGAAGTATGTAATCTGGGCGTTATCGGTGCTAGCGTTATTAGGTATCTTCTTTACCAATAGAAACTACCGTACTAGTATGTACTTCACCAAACCTAGTCAATCATATCAATATGAATATTCAAAGATCATTAACAAGTCTAAGGATAAGTCATTATTGAACTACCGTTTCCTAGACGTTGGTCTATACACTTACACAGGAACACATGCTGATAATCGATTCTTTATCAGAAATAACATCACCTACAAACCGATGTATGATTCACAACGTGATAACTTACATTCACTAAAATACAAATTCGTAGTTACCAAGTACCGTAAGGGCTGGAGACTATGGAAGGTTGATACTAAATTCTTAAAAGAACACTACACTAGACTTCGTCATATGAGATTTAACAATCGCGATCATAGTGAAGGTTGGATTGACCTATACGTAAGAAAATAGCATAAAAAAAGAGGACTCAAACGAGTCCTCTTTTTATTTGGCTTTAATTATTCATTTTCTGATTTAACTTCGGCTTTTTAATCTCTTGATTTGTGGTGCATACCATAAACGAAGTAGATAACCATACCGATTAGGAACCATACTAGAGCGTAAATCTTAGCATCGTTGTCTAGTCCCCAGAATACTGCTAGAGATGCTAGGAAACCTAGAGCAGGCATAACAGGGAATAATGGTTCTTTAAAGCCAGGCATGTTGATATCTTTTCCTTCACGTTTTCTAAGTGGGTAAATACCAACTGAAACGAACATGAAGGCGATCAATGTACCAGCTGAGATTAGTTGTGATAGGAATGTAAATGTTAGGAAGGCACCGATGATAACTGAAATTACGGTCAAAGTAATGATTGCATTTAGTGGAAGGTGACTCTTTTTGTTAACCTTACCCAAGAACTTAGGTAGCATTCCATCTCTACCGAATGAGTATAGTAGTCGTGACCCGGCCATCATCATACCGATTAGGGCAGTGAACATACCAACAACCGCGATAATTTGAACAGTTGAAGCAATGACTGGGTGACCAGCTTGACGTAGGGCCCAACCAACAGGTTCAGCGTTACCAGCGTAGTTAGTGTATTTGAACATACCAACTAGCACAAGTGATACGGCAACAAATAGTGTAACGGCAATTACTAGAGAACCAATGATACCTCTAGGCATTGTCTTTTGAGGGTTCTTTGCTTCTGCAGAGTTTGCAGCGATTGAATCAAAACCAATGTATGAAAGGAAGATTACTGATACACCAGCGTAGATTCCGCTGAAACCACCAAAGCTAGTACCGTCGGCATTAACATGGTGTGCAGGAATAAATGGAACGTAGTTTGCGAAGTGGATTGCAGTAGCACCAACAACGATGAATACTAATACGGCAGCTACTTTTAAAATTACTAATACATTTTCAACACGAGAAGTTTGTTTGTCACCGCGGGTAATCAATAACATTACAAGTAAGATTACGATAACGGTACAAATATCAACTAATCCGCCTTTGGCACTGACAGGGTTAGCTAAGTATGTAGGAAAGTTAATTCCAAGCGGTGCAATCAGACCGCGGAAGTTAGCGGATAAACCAGCTGCTACGAAAGCGACAGCGATGAAGTATTCTGCTAGGAGTGCCCATCCGGCAACCCAACCCCAGAATTCTCCGAATACAACGTTAATCCATGAATATGCAGAACCGGCGAATGGCATGGCTGAAGCCATTTCTGCGTAGGATAAGGCGACCAACCCAGCAACGATAGCTGCAAGTAAGAAAGAAATAGTTACTGCAGGACCAGCATTGTTAGCGGCCACGATACCAGGAAGGGTGAAAATAGCGGTTGAAACAATTGTACCAACCCCTAGAGCAAGGAAGTCTTTGGTGGTCAATGATCTGACCAAGTTAGAATCCTTTTGCTCATAAACACTTGGATCTTCTTTTCGATTCATTCGTTTGAATATATTCGCCATAAAAATTACCTCTTTTCGTATGTATAAACAAGATGGCATCTCGTTTATTAAAAAATGATTAGAAATTGATTACATTTTAACCGTTTTTATTAATTTGTCAAATCTATTTTTGTAAATAATAAATAAACGTAACTAATATTTTACCATGAAAATAGCCACCCTTGAATAGCAAAGGGTGGCTAAATTAGTTTTAATATGAATTATTTTGCTTTCTTATTAAATCTAACAAAGTATAGGATTGTCATAAATGCTAAGAAGACAATTCCTACAATCAATGGAATTCTTGTATCATCATTGAAGAACATAAATACTAAAGTAACGAATAGTACTAGTAATGTTAGATAGTTAGTGAAAGGTGCTAGTGGCATCTTGAATGGATGATCAACTAGTTTTTCAGGATGTTGCTTTCTAAACTTAAGTTCTGACATGATAATTACGAACCATGGAACCATACCTGGAAGAACAGATGAACTGTATACGTATACGAATACTTGTCCTGCCCCCTTGTAGAATAGTGGAAGAACTACGTTTAAAATAACTCCCAATAAAATACCGGTAGCAATTGAGATAACAGAGATGTAAGGAACACCGTGTCTGTTAATCTTGTTGTATCTTTCAGGTAATTGACCTTGTTGTGCCAATAGGTATGACATACGGCTTGAACTGTAGATTGCTGAGTTAGAACCTGATAGAGCGGCTGTTAAAACAACAAAGTTAATAATTGAAGCAGCAGCAGTAATACCTACTTGTGAGAATGTTTCTACGAATGGAGAACCGATGTTAGCAATCTTGTCCCAAGGGTAGATTGAAAGCATTACGAAGATTGATCCGATGTAGAAAATTAAGATACGACCAATAGTATCTTGAATAGCTTTAACTAGAGTTTTCTTAGGATTTTCAGCTTCACCCGCAGTAACACCAATTAATTCGATTCCTTGGTAAGAAGCGAATACGATTGATAGTGCGAAGAAGAATCCTTTGATTCCACCAGTAAAGAATCCGTGTGACCATAGGTTAGAAATACCAGTAGGTCCGATACCATTGAAACCTAAAACGATAATTACTAAACCAACGGCAATCATTGCGATGATAGTAACAACCTTAATCAAAGCAAACCAGTATTCCAATTCACCAAAGGCACTAACTGAGATTAAGTTGGCAATACATAAGAATACTACCGCGATAATACCAGGAACCCAAGATGGAATTGATGGCCACCAGAATTGCATATAAGTACCAATTGCAATCATTTCTGAGATACCAACAACAACCCATTGGAAAATGTTAGACCAAGCGGTCAAGTAACCAAAAACGGGGTGCATGTATTCAGAAGCGAAGTGTGAGAATGAACCACTAATAGGGTTATCGTATAACATTTCACCTAAAGCTCTCATAATTAGATATAAGAACACACCAGCAATTGCATATGCTAGTAATACAGAAGGACCAGTCCATTCAATTGTGGACTTGGCACCCATAAATAGACCAACCCCGATTGTTCCCCCAAGGGCAATCATTTGCATTTGTCTAGAACTTAATTTACGTTCTAGCTTCTTTTCTTGCTTTTCTTCTGCCAATATATTTCACCATCCTGTAAGAAATTATGTAATAAAAAGCCTAGTACTACATTATCTATTGTACTAGGGATTTTATAAAAATGCATAACCAATACAATATATTTAAATAATTTTTAAATAATCAATAAAATTGCTTCAATATTGAACTGGCTTTCAGCATATGAATCTTGCTGACAAGCGATAAATGTTCCCCAGTAAGATTTTTTACTTACATAATTCTAATGTTTATTATTTAAGAAATGTTATTACATATTAAAATTAATGTCAAGGAATTTGACAATTGATGAATTTTATTCAACAAACGTCGCACTTCCTATTTGGTGTTTTGATTGAATTTTACGAAGTATAGAATTGTCATGATTAATAGGAAGAAGATTCCGATAATCAAAGGAATTCTAGTAGAAGGGTTAATGAACATGAACACCAAAGTAATTGCTAATAAGATCAAAGTAACGTAATTACTAATAGGTGATAGTGGCATCTTGAATGGATGGTTCAATAATTCTTCTGGATGTTGTTTTCTAAAACGAATTTGAGATACCAAGATAACTACCCAAGGAACCATACCTGGAAGTACAGATGAACTGTATACGTATACGAAGATTTGGTTTGCAGATGGGAAGAAGATTGGTAGTAATACGTTTAGAAATAGTCCGATTAAAATACCAGCTGAGATACTAATTACTGATACATATGGAACACCGTGACGGTTTAACTTCTTGAATACCTTTGGAAGTTGTCCTTCTTCTGAAAGTAAGAATTCCATACGACTGGCACTGTAGATACCTGAGTTAGATCCTGAAAGAGCGGCGGTTACTACAACGAAGTTGATGATAGAAGCTGCAGCAGTGATTCCAACTTGTGAGAAGGTTTCTACGAAAGGTGAACCAATTTGGCTAATCTTGTCCCAAGGGTAAATACTTAGGATGACAAAGATGGCACCAATATAGAAGATTAAGATACGGCCGATGGTATCTTGGATTGCTTTAACTAGAGTTTGCTTAGGATTTTCAGCTTCACCGGCTGTCACACCAATTAATTCAATTCCTTGGTATGAAGCAATTACGATTGCTAAAGCAAAGAAGAATCCTTTGAAACCGTTAGCGAAGAAACCGTGGCTCCAAATGTTTGAGATTCCAGTAGGGGCGATTCCGTTGAAACCAAAGACGATGATTACTAAACCAATGATAATCATTGCGATGATGGTAACAACTTTAACTAATGCAAACCAGTATTCTAATTCACCGAATGCACTTACAGATACAAGATTAGCGATACATAGGAACACAATCGCGATAATCCCTGGAAGCCAGGTTGGTAGATTAGGCCACCAGAATTGCATGTATGTACCAATCGCAATAACTTCTGAGATACCAACTACGATGTATTGGAATACATTACTCCAAGCTGTTAAATAACCGAATACAGGGTGTAGATATTCTGACGCGAATTGTGAGAATGATCCAGTCACTGGATGAACATATAGCATTTCACCCAACGCACGCATGATTAGGTATAGGAACAAACCAGCAATTGCATAGTCCAATAGTACGGAAGGACCAGTCCAACCGATTGTGGATTTGGCACCCATGAAGAGCCCAACCCCAATGGTTCCACCTAGTGCAATCATTTTCATGTGACGAGCGCTAAGCTTTCTTTCTAACTTATCATTATTTTCTGACAATATTTCCACCTTCTTGAATTTATTTGAGGTGGGGGAACAAAAAAACGCCTCTGACACAGTTGTGTCAGGGACGTTAGTATTAACGTGGTTCCACCCATCTTTAGCATTACGATTAAGTCCATAATGCCCTCATATTAGTCATTAAAATAATATCGATTTAATAGAAGAGAAAAGTGGTGACTATTTAGATGCGATAGATTACTTACAGAAAAATGTAATCCTCTCTGGAAGGCACCGTCAAATAGACATGTCTTTTCTTAACAACTAATATTGTATACTGATAAAAGACAGGTGTCAATTAAAAAGTGACAAATTATTTGTCGTTTTCGTTAGTCTTTTCTAGACGGTGTTGTAGGTCAATGATGGTATCCATTGCGTCAGCAAATTCGTCATCACTGTAGTTTAGACGGTTTAAACAACCTTGAACTGATTCCAAGATTGGTTCTTTGTTGTCCTTACCTAATTGTGTTAAGTGAATTAGGACACGACGTTCGTCAGCTTTATCACGGTTTCTTGTGATCCATCCAGCTTTTTCAAGACGTTTTAATAGTGGAGTCAAAGTACCGTTAGAAAGACCTAACTTTTGGCTTAGGTAGTTAACAGTTACTCCGTCGTTTTCCCATAATGATAGTAGGGTAATGTATTGAACATAAGTTAAATTGAATTTTTCTAGAGGTTCTTGATAGAACTTGTTAAATAGTTGATGTGCACGAGAAATTTGGAAACAAATTTGATCGTTTAGAGTTACTTCTTTTGGCATAATGCAAAACTCCTTTCTTTCGTTCGGTGGATTTTGTCTAGCAAGTGATTATATTGTATACAATATTATAGAATATCACTAAATTGAAATTGGTCAATAAAATAGGCACTGTGATTTTACTCACGGTGCCTATTTGAGTGCAATATATAAGTAATATTATGCAGTTTGTAATTTTTGCTTTTTATTTTTCTTAGCTTGGCGTTTTGCCACTAATTCTTCGTCAGTAGGGAACTTTCTTACGAAAACAAAGATAATGAAAGCAATGATGAAGAATACAGCGGCGTAAACAACTGAACCGGCAATGATTTGATTCAATGTCAATCTGGTCATCATATGCTTCATACCATCTTGGATTTGTTTTTCAACGAAGAAGAAGTTGAATGGGTTCCAAATTAATTGACGGTTGTTGTAGATGAAAATCATGAAGATACCAGCAATTACTTCTGTAATGTAGTTTAAAGCTACACCGAATGCGATTGAACTGTACCATGTCTTACAGAAACCGATAGTCATAATTACAAATGATTCAAAGATGAATACATAAGCAATGTTAGCTAGAGTTGACCATTGTAGTTCAAGGGCTAGCTTACCAGCAAAAGCACTTTCAGGGAATACTAGGTATTTCATGAAAATGATGGTTAAAACTGAAAGAGCAAGCAGAATGAAGTATCCGATCATGCAAGTGAAAATCTTTGAGAAGAAGATAGTAATCTTACTGTGTTTTTCCATGTTTTCACGAACTTGCTTGTTACTGTCGACACCAGCAAATCTAGTTGCAGCAATAATGGTAGCAAGTAATTCAATCACTGGAGTAATTCCTCCAAATGTGTTCATTAGTTTGTAACCATCTAGTGTTCTTGTGTCTTTACCAATGACAGCCATTAAGATAGTAACAATTACTAAGAAAACTGCCATCGCAAGAAAAATAAGGCGATTTTTCTTGTTCATTTCTTGTTTTAATAAATCAACCAATACGTTGGCCTCCAAATCTTTATTCGAAATTAATCAATAACAAGAGTTTATCACTTTTGAAGCGTTCATTCCAATAAAAAAAGCGACTAAACAATAATTAAGTCGCTTTTTTCTACTATATTATTATTAAACATTACGATGGTTGTAAATAACGTAAGTAATTAATAGGAAGATGATTCCCCAGATGATAGAACCAACTTCAATTTGAGTAAGTGAAAGCTTAGTAGCTTGCTTGAAGATGCTTCCGTAATAAACTTGGTTATTAACATTTAGGAAGTTTAATGGGTTAAATTTAATCCATGAGTGGTTGTCAGTGAATTGAGAAATAAGAGCATTGATTGTTCTTAGAACCAATACGAAGACAATACCAACAGCTGTTGCAACGGCACTGTTCTTGAAGATATTACTAATTAAGAGAACCATTGATAAAAGCAAGAATAGGTATAGTGATGTTGCTCCGATAAGTAGGAATGCATCATTGAAATGCCAGTGACCTTTTACTGAGAATGCTAATGCAGCAACTTCGGTTGACACGAAGGTTACGCAGATAAAGTAAATGTACATAACGACAATGGTTACTAGTTTTGAAATCAAAATCTTACCACGTGAGAATTGACGTGCGAAAAGATATTTGACAGTGTTTTGAGAGAAATCAACAGTCAAGATTGAACTTGCGAATACTACTAACGCAAGAGTAGTAAATGTGATACCGTTACCAAAAAGTGTACTGTATGGATCTAAACTATTATTGTTGACGGTGTATCCATAAAATAGACTTAAAGCTAGAATGAAAATACCCCATCCAATGTAAAATTTACCGTGCAATTGTTTGTATAGTTCTTGTCTAATTAAAGTTAACATTATTTAACCCCCTTATTGTTGTCTTCAGATAGAAGTTTCAATAGAGATTCTTCTAGGTCTTCTTGGTTTCTAGTAACGTTTAAGATTTGGATGTTTGCTTGGCTTAATGTAGCGATAACATCATTTAAAGCAGTACCTTGATCATTATCTTCGATTTCAATACCCTTGTCATATTTAACAGGGGATAGACCGTATGCCTTAAGCTTTTCAATTGCTTTTTCAACATCTGAAACTTCAATACGGATGTTCTTTAGGCCACCAGATAGGAATGAACTAGCGTCTGACTTCTTGATTACCTTACCGTGGTTAATAACTACGTAGTAATCTGCAATACGTGCTAATTCATCAAGTAAGTGACTTGAAATAAGAATACTGATACCACGTTTTGATAGTTTAACCAATAGATCACGTAAATCATGAGTTGATTGGGGATCTAGACCGTTCATAGGTTCATCCAAGATTAATAACTTAGGGTGGTTAAGCAGTGCAATCGCAATTCCTAAACGTTGCTTCATACCCAATGAATACTTCTTAGCTTTACGATTAGCGAATTCAGTGATTTGCGTTTCTTCCATTATTTGTTGGATTTCTTCTTCGGTGGTAGAACCGTCGTTGAAAAGGTTTAAGTTTTGACGACCTGTTAGGTTTAAGTATGGCGATGGTGATTCAATCATTGAACCAACGTTTTCAAGACTTCCACGTCTGTTCTTAGTTAGTGTGTCACCGTCAATTTTGATGCTTCCAGAGTTGTAGTTGGTTAGACCAACGATACTCTTCATAATGGTAGATTTACCCGCACCGTTTGGTCCGATTAGTCCAAGAATAGAACCTTGTTCAAGATCGAATGAAACGTCGAATAAAGCTTGTTTTCTTCCAAAAAACTTGTTTAAACTTTCTACTTCAAGAGTTTTCATGTTGCATCTCCTTATGATAATAGTTAATTACTTATGTAACTAACTATATGCATTTTAGTTATAAAAGTCAATTCTTTTTCACAAATCTTAAGAAAACCTTAAGACTTGTTGCAACGGCCATGTCATCAGTTTTGTTTCACTCCTGAAATAAAATGTAACATTCCTGTAACATAACTCTAACAAGATAGTAAAACAGGTTAGTTATGTTATTCAAGTAATTTTAAGGAGGGAAAACATTATATGCATTCGAATAATAAGATGATTACCTTTGCTGTATTGGTATCATTATTGATTGCGACATTGTTTTTAATACCACAAACCGCAAAAGCTGATTCTGTTGCTACTGCAACCACAACACCAGCTCAAACAAAGACTGTTCAGGAAACCGCTAAGAAGAAAGATGCTAAGCACGTTAAAAAGGTACGTAAGCACAAAAAGGTATCTAAAAAAGCTAAGAAAGTAGCAAGAACTCACAAGAAGAGTGTAAAGAAACACGTTGTAAAGCGTGTAAAGAAACACACTGTTAAGCGCGCTAAGAAGCATGCTAAAAAGATTGTTAGTTCAACTCATATCAAGAAACATGCAACATACAAAGTAAGAAAACATTTATCAAGAGCAAATTCTGCTGCTAAGGCTTGGATTGCTAGACACGAATCAGGTGGATCATACACTGCTTCAAACGGTTCATGTTACGGTAAATACCAATTACTAATCAGTTACTACGGTGGTAACTTATCTCATAAGAATCAAGAACGTACTGCTAACAGATATGTTAAGAGTCGTTATGGTTCATGGGTTAAAGCTAAAGCGTTCTGGTTATCACACAACTGGTACTAATAAAAAGAACCCCAAAAAGGGTTCTTTTTTTGTAGTCTTTTACATCTAGTATTGAAAACTAGATAACATAGCTATATAATTAAAGAAACATTAATTGAGGTACTTTATTTATGAACAACGACTTAAAACAAAAGACTACTGATTCAGTTAAGCAAAAGTTTAACTGGATTAAGGATAAAACTTACTACCTATTAAACGAAATCTTTAGTGCGATTACTCATGGAATTGGTGAACTATTAGCGATTATCGGTGCAATTGCATTGATTGTCCATGGTGTTCACGTTGGTGGGGCAATGCGTATTACTAGTTTTGTAATTTATTCAATTACATTAGTAGTTTTCTACATTGCTTCTACTATGTTTCATAGTTTATATTTCACCCGTGTCGAAAAGCTATTTCAAATCTTTGATCATTCAGCAATCTACTTATTAATTGCCGGAAGTTATACACCATATTGTTTAATTGCGATTGGTGGATGGCTAGGATGGGTAATCCTAACTGTGATTTGGATTATGACTGTTCTAGGCATCATCTACAAAGCATTGTGGATGGGTAGACTAAAGACACTTTCTACTATTATCTATGTGGTAATGGGGTGGATGTGTCTATTAGGAATCGTCAAACTTTATGACTACTTAGGAGTTCATGGTTTCTTATTATTACTATTCGGTGGAATCGCGTTTACTGTTGGTGCACTTATCTACAGTTTCCCAAGAATTCCATTTGGTCATGTCATCTGGCACATCTTTGTAATGATTGGAACCATTTTGATGTACTTCTCAATTTATTTCTATGTATAAAAAATAACGCTAGGTTAGATATTCTAACTTAGCGTTTTTATTTTGCACTAAATAGGTTTAATAATACGACACCGATGATGATGAATACAATGCCAATCATGCTCATGACGTTGATTTGTTCCTTATAAACCAATGAAGCAATTGCTGTGGTAGCAAGGATTCCTAACGCACTCCAGTTGGCATATGCGATATTGAGTGGAATCTTAACCATTGCAATTGATAAAAAGTAAAAGCATAGTGCGAATGAAATTAATGATCCAATTGTTGGTAGGATTTTGGTAAAACCTAATGACATCTTTAATAGGTTTGTACCGATGAGTTCACCAATAATTGCGAGTGCTAAAAATAAGTAGTAAAACATATTAATTTACCTCATCCAAAAATAATATTATGCTGATAACTAAATAATAGCACTTAATTTTTTATTTGTTCATCAAAAAAATTGAGCAAAAAGGTTTACTAACAAAAAGTAAGTGATATAATATAATTAATCAATCAGATAAACAAAAGGAGAGATATAACATGAAAACAGAATTACTAGATTTACAAAAGAACCGTCGTACTATTTACGCATTAGGTCGTAACGTTGAACAAAGCCAAGATGAATTAGCAAACTTCATCAAAGCTTCAATCAAGGAAGCTCCATCAGCTTTCAACAGCCAATCAACTCGTGCCGTTATCCTATTTAACGACAACCAAGACAAGGTATGGGACATTACTTTAGATAACTTAAAGCCACACCTAAAGGATGAAGATGCTCTAAATGCAACTACTGACAAGATTAACGGTTTCAAGAATGGTTACGCTACTATCCTATTCTTCACTGACATGGATGTTGTTCACGGTCTAGAAAAGAACTTCCCAGCTTACGCTGATAACTTCTACGACTGGTCAGAACAAGCTCAAGGTAACGCTCAATACGCTGTATGGACTGGTTTAGCTGAAAACGGTCTAGGTGCTAACCTACAACATTACAACCCACTAATCGACGAAGACGTTGCTAAGGAATTCGATATTCCAGCTAGCTGGAGACTACGTGGTGAAATGGTATTCGGTTCAGTTGAAGCACCAGCACAATCAAAGGATTACATGGACGACGAAGATCGTTTCAAGGTATTCAAATAATAATTAAACCCAATAAATAAAAATAAAAAAGATAGGTCATACGACCTATCTTTTTTTATTGTTGTTTTGTTCCTTTTGTACCACGTTGGTTAGTTGGCTTTTTATCATCTTTATTTGATTTTGCCCCTAAGTGACGTTTCTTTGAAAGTTCCTTAAGTTGTTGCAACGCCTTAGCATTCTTGATGCTTTCAGGAGTTAGTTTGTGGTTGTGTGAGAAGTTTTCAACACGTTCACCTAATTCGTAGTACCATGGACGGTTCTTATGAGTAGGATATGGAATGATTACCAAGTGATCTTCTACATATTGACCTAGGTAGATTTG
>CAMLMR010000029.1 GCA_946481335.1 uncultured Lactobacillus sp.
GGGTATGAATCTCAGCCGAATTCCGGCACCCCAAACATTAATTATCAATTTAAATAAACTATACTATTTATTCAAATTAAATGCAATGCTTATATTTTTATCACTAAATTAAGATGGCTGGATCCCTTGTCGTAACGGTGATTTCGTGGTAACTTTAGATAGTGAAATTATGATAAATGGAAGTAAATAGGGATGAAAAAATCAGTTAAACGACTAACAATAATTTTTGTTGCGGCGATTGGATTAGGGGCTTATGAACAATTTAGTAACCCGTTTTCTTTTATTCGCCAAGAATACAATAAATTAACAGATGCACATAAGGGATATCAACCTGATTACAAGGAAGACCAACAAACATACAAGACAGACTTATTAAAGGTATCACAGGATAAATTTGACAACGCCAGCGCGGCCGTTGCAATGGATTCTACCAAGAATAAGATTATCTATTCTCAAAACGGGGATAAGAAGATTAAGGTAGCTTCACTAGCGAAACTAATGACCTTATACCTAACAATTCAAAAGGCTGAAAAGACCAACGGATGGAATCAAGTCGTCGACACTAGCAATAAGGGGTTAAAGAAGCTAGGTGATGACGTTGAACTTGGTGGCTTTAAGTTCAAAGATGGCCACAAATACACCGTGCGTGACCTTTATAAGGCGGCATTGGTCCAATCATCAAATAATTCAGCAATCGCGTTAGGTCAATGGGTAGCTGGATCTAACGTTAAATTCATTAAGATGATGAATCAACAAGCCAAGGCATGGCATTTAGACGCGACATTTGTTTCATCTTCAGGACTAGAAAACAGTGATTTAGATAAGTTTGGTTATGCTCAAGTGGGTGGCAAAGATGACGCTAACATGGTGTCAGCAAAGAGCGTTGCCATTATCGCCGACCATGTATTATCGATTTATCCAAAGGTAATTGATGATGCTAAACAGGTATATGAAGAAGTCGACGGCCAAACTCTATTTAATGAAAATAGTCTATTACCTAATCGACCATTTTACGACGAAAGTTTACATGTTGATGGTTTAAAGACAGGTTATACTGTTGCGGCAGGATTATGCCTGGTAGCGACGGCCCAACAACCTCATAAAGACAGAGTTATTACCGTTGTAGTCAATGATTACACAGAATTTTCCGATACTGCCAAGTTGATTAAATTGGTAAACAAGAACGATTCGGCATTAAAATAATAATAATTATCATAAGAATTTTGTATTTTGGCTAAAATAGTGTAGAATAGTAAAGTATCTTTGATTACTAGTATAAAGGAGAAGATTTATGGAATCGGCCTGGAATATAGTTGGCCTACTTCTTTGGATAATTTTAGTTATTTATGCAATTTTTATTATTCATAACATCGGGGTAAGAAGAAGTAGGCTAATCATAAATGGGCACTACGACTTTTCATTAACTCACCATTTAAAGACGGTTGCACAAATCGTTATTTTATTTGCTGGGATTGGATTTATGTCTTTTGAGACATTCTATCCAAATGTTGATGGATCAAATGTTGTCACATCTCGTGACTTCAAGCCGTTAATTTTGGATACCAATGGTAACAGCTCTTACTATGTGAAGGTCAAAAGTGGGAATAATTCATCTTTGAATCAGTCTTACTCATATTTGGTTAATGGACAACGTTTATCAGTATCAAGCTCAGCATCTAGTGTGTTGGTTGGTACTAATAGCGAAATTAATGTTCAAAAGTCAGCGGTTAGATGGAATGATACCGAAGCTAAGACGCTAGACAAGAAATACCAAAGAGCGTGGGTTGCCGACGTAACCGTTACGTATAAAGACAGTTTTTGGAATGGAATCGGATTACATGCAGGACGTCAGTTCAAGAGTTATACTCTAATCCGAATTCCGGATAATTCATTTATTTATAACGAAAAATAAAAAAGCCGCTGGATTTGAATCCAGGGCTTTTTTTGTTTTACATATAGATTGTTGGATTTTCAACAGGGATATCTAATAATCCCTTAGCGATGTCGTCTCCGGCGGAAAGAATGGAATCATTCACACCAGGACGAGGGATAGCTGAAGTCACAAAGTATAATCCTTCAGTATTTAATCCCCATGTGTATAAGTTTTCTTGTCCAGAAACTTGATCGGTCTTAATATCGATATCCACAGATGAGTTTTCCACAGTTTGTCCATCAGATAGGGTGATTGGAAGGGGCTTAATTAGTCCCTTGTCCATCATGTTCGTAATGACAGGGTTTGCGGAAACCTTAGTAACAGGAGCATTTGTACGTGCTTCGATTAAGGCATCACCGTTAATGATTTCTTCACCGTAGAATGCAGAACGGGTGATGAACTTGTGGTTGGCGCCAATCACTTGCATTTGAGGACCGATAATTTTAACGATACCGGCGTCCATTAGTGCTAGGATTTGTTGACTTCTAACGGCAGGAGCACCTTGAGATAGGAACTTCATGTCTGAAGAGAAGCGGCCTAAATACTTATGCACTAAATCGTCGTTTGTGAATAAGTGATTTGATAAAACGTAACGAATATTGTCACGGAGATCACGAAGCATTTCAAGAGAACCAATGACAGGACCGGTCTTAGAGCCTAGTAGTGAATCATCAATCATTTCCTTTAACCAGGCCTTGATGTGTTCTTGATAGTTATCCAGTGTGGATATCTTCACACCAGCGACAGGGTTTAAAATCTTATCCCAATCAAAGACTTCTTCAGTTGGTAGGTGATAACTACCGATTAAAGCATTGTGATTGTCGGTTCCTTTAAACTTCTTTTGGAAGTCAGAAACATCGATTTCTGGGTGCTTTAAGTTAAATAAGAAGCTGTAGTAACGATATTCGATGTCTAATCTTAATAACATGTGGAAATCTTCAAATGAAATGTGACCATCCTTTAGGTGTTTATCCACATTTTCGTTGGTTAGAAATACTGCTGGATAGTTTTCATTGAATGCCTTTTGGCTGATGGCCTTAGGATAGTAAGGTACGCCACGTCTAGAACCAGCGAAAATGGTAGGTTCGTCACCTGATGCGTGGTATGTCAAAGTATCGTCACCGTTGTCGGTGAAGTATCCACCACGGCCTTCGGTTAGACGGGAAACAAAGTCATTAAAACTAAGTCCCATTCCGCGAATAATAACGTTTTGATCACTAGTGATTGTTGATAAATCAGCCTCATCAGCTTCGCCAGGAAGAATGTATGTTAGACCATAGTCCTTAGCGTACTTTTGAAGAGACTCTTGGTCTTTGGTTAACTTGTTTTCTTGTTGACCTAGACTAAAGACAAGTTTATCAACAGGGTAATCCACATCACCCACAGATACGACGAAAGAATTATCTTTCACTTTTTCAACGTTATCCACATTTTGGTTAAAGTGGACGTCTAAGTTAATCTTGTCATTATCCTTAATTTGGTTGACTAATTCTTGGAAGAACCATTGGCAGTAAGCACCGCAAATGGCACGTGGAACATAACTTCGATCGTTAATTTTATTAACATCTGTTAGTAACTCGTCTTTGTTATCAACATCTAAGCTGTTGATAAATTCGTCTGAAATATTTGATTGGCACCATTGTGAAACTGATAGGGCACCATCTTGTCCATCATTGAATAGTGATAGTTCGTTGGCAGGGGTATTCATAATTAGACTAATTGGTTGTTTGACTTTCCAGACACGGCCACCTGCAACGGCACGGTCGAAAAGGTGAATTGTTAAGTTATCGTGGTTAGATGATTCAAAGTTTTGAATCAAATCATTTAGCATTAACAGACCACGAGGGCCTGCACCTATAATTCCGATTTTCATTTCGAACACTCCTTTATAATAAGATAATAACATGATTGAAAAAGTGATTTCAGTTTTAACGCATTATTTTCTAAAAATGATTATGGATTATGATAAAATAGCAGATAAGGATGGTGTTAATAATGAGTGAATTAATTCCAGAAAACATGGACGAAGTTAAATTAAAAATGGCTCGTATGTTAATCGATGGACACAAGGTAACCGAAGAAGAAGTAATCTTTCAAGCAGTCGCTGACTTGTTCCAAGATTACCTAGAAGAAGCAGAAGAAGGTCATTATGACACTTCTAAGCTAGCTGATGATGGGGTAACATTCACAGTTACTGGTATCAGTGGTCGTCAAATTGCTGAATTTAAATCAAACGGAGAAAGTTTCATTGAGGACTTCAAGAAAGATGCACTAGACTTGTGCTTTAGACTAGAAGATCAAGCTCAACGAATTGCTCGACTATAATAAAAAAAGCGTTGCCGAATCGGCAGCGCTTTTTTTATTAGTTTTCAACGGGTAAATCGACTTTAACTTGTTCGATAATGTGACCGTCAATGTTGTGAAGAAGTTCGTTATACCAGAAACCATCTTCAAAGTTTAGTTTTTGATCTAACGCATAAACGGTCAATGTGTAGTCATGGACACCACTTGGTGGCTTAGGACCCATGTACTTATGACTGATAGGTTGATCACCTAAGTTATAAA
Organism: uncultured Lactobacillus sp.; assembly: GCA_946481335.1. Lineage (GTDB taxonomy): Bacteria > Bacillota > Bacilli > Lactobacillales > Lactobacillaceae > Apilactobacillus. The sequence continues at coordinate 4,499 of CAMLMR010000029.1, forward strand.
TATGACCAGCTGAACTATTGTTACCTTGAGTCCAGTGTAGTGGATTTTCTTGACTGGCGTTTTCAGGAACAACCACGTCTTTCCCATCAAGACCAGCAACTAACCAGTGTATCCATTCAAAACCACATACTGGAATTGAATCTAAATCAGTTAGCGCAAAGGCAATTTCCTTTGTGTCTGCTGGAACGTTTTCAATTGAGAAGGGGAATGATACGATTGGAAAATCGTTTTGCTTAAATTCCTCAGCCGCATGACGAGTGTACTTATCTGGTAGACGGTTGTTGTCTAACTTAACGTTTACTTTCATGAATAATCCTCCTATCTAACAAATTTCAAGATGTAATAACCTTGTGAATCGGCCGATACAGTGTACGTCTGATATCCGGCTTGAATCCATTGACTTTGGGTTGCCTTGGCATAGTTTTGGGCATCAGCAACGGAACTAAAGATATGAGTACCATCAAACATGGTTTTCTTCTTTGATTGATTTGATGAGTTGCTCTTTGTCTGGTTATTCTTACTTTGATCGGATGTATTTGATTCATCCATGCTTGAACTACTTTGATTACTTGATTGAGTCATCTTAGTGGTTTGATTGTCATGGCTGCTAGTAAAGTAGGTAACGGCTTTTACACCGCCTAAGATTAATGCTGCCACAACGACGATAAAGATAATAATTGGCCAAATATGGTTTGAACTTGACTGATTATTTTCGGAGTTCATAAATGTATCATCGAAAGTATATTTACGAATACGGTTGTCTTTGTCACCATTATTCATAATAAATAATCCTCCATTCGGAAAAAAGATTTGCACTTATATTATAACAAATATTGGACCTTATAGGAATTAAGCTAAATGTTTGAAGATATCGATGAATAGCTATAGTGTTTTATTTAAGGAGGGATGAAACATGACAATTGGATTTATCGGAACCGGTGTAATGGGTTCTTCAATGATTAATAATTTATTGAAAGCAGGATATGAAGTTAACGTGTTTAACCGTACAAAGGCTCATGCTCAAAGTGTAATCGATAACGGGGCTAAGTGGTTAGATACTCCTGAACAAATCGCTCAATCTTCAGATGTAGTGATTACAATTGCTGGTTTTCCTGATGACGTAAAAGAAATTTACTTTGGTGAAAATGGATTATTTAAGGGTGCGGATGAAAACACCATATTAGTTGATTCGACTACTTCAACACCAAAATTAGACGAAGAAATCTTTGCTGAAGGCCAAAGGAAGGACATCGAAACATTGGATGCCCCTGTATCCGGTGGAGATGTTGGTGCCAAGAAAGGGACCTTAACCATCATGGTTGGTGGTAATAAGGAGACCTTCGATAAAGTTAAACCAATTTTGGATACCATGGGAAGCCAAGTAAAACTATTTGGTGGTCCAGGTAAAGGTCAACATACCAAGATGGCTAACCAAATCATGATTGCTGGAACCATGACAGGCATGGTTGAAATGTACGAATATGGTAAGACTGCTGGATTAGATTTAGCATCCATGATTGATACCGTTTCAAGCGGTAGTGCTGATAACTGGAGCTTGGATAATTACGCACCACGTGTATTAAAGGGTGACTTCAAGCCAGGATTTTCAGCTAAGCATTTCTTAAAGGACTTACGAATTGCTCTTCAAGGAGCAGAAGAAATGAACATTGATCTACCAGCCACTAAGTTAGCTAAACAACTATACGATAAGATGGTTAACGATTATCAATTAGGCGATGACGGTACCCAAGGACTTGTCAAAATTTATGAAAAATAAAAAGAAGGCATCGATTGATGCCTTCTTTTTTTTATTGAATATCGTTGAAGAATGTAAGTAGTTCTTCTTTGGTTAGTTTTGCTTTTTCCTCACCAGAGATATCGTATGAAATCTTACCTTGGTGTAATACCAACAGGCGGTTTCCATACTTCAATGCATCTTCTAGGTGATGGGTAATCATAAGACAAGTTAAGTTTTGCTCCTTAATGGTTTCATCGGTGATGTCCATTAGGTTTTGGGATGTCTTAGGATCTAGCGCAGCGGTATGTTCATCTAATAGTAGGATGCCAGGTTTCTTGATGGTTGCCATTAGGAAACTCAATGCTTGGCGTTGTCCACCAGATAAGCTACCGGTTGCGGTGTTTAAACGATGATCTAAGTTATTGTTCATCTTTGCAGTGATTTGTTCGAAACGTTTCATTTCGCCTTTTAACTTACGAGGAGTTAGATGATGATGACTACCACGTTTTTCAGCAAGCAATAGGTTTTCGGCAACTGTCATACGAGGAGCAGTTCCTAGTTTAGGATCTTGGAAAACCCGGCTTAAAAATGAAGTGCGTTTAACTACTGACATGTTGGTAATGTCTTTATCTTTGTAGATAACCTGACCGGAAGTGGGGCGGAGGTTACCACCAATAGTATTGAATAGGGTAGACTTACCAGCACCGTTTGAACCTAGAATGGTGATGAAATCACCTTCATGAATGTCTAAGTTAACGTGATCTAAGATGTTTAACTCTTCTGGAGTATCTTCGTTAACGGTCTTTACGACGTCTTTTAATTGAAAAATGGTCTTAGTCATTTTTTATCCCCCTCTTCAAAACATGTTTTAGATGGAAACGACTTTCGAAAGCAGGAATCCCCATGAAAATCGCAAGTAGGATTGATGAAATTAAGTTCAAGTCGTTGGCGTTGAAACCAAGTTGTAGAACTAGTAGTAATACTAGACGGTATAAAATACTGCCGACGATTACGGCAACCAAACGTTGGTTCATTGTTAAGTCACCGAAGATAACTTCACCAATGATGATTGATGCTAGGGCGACAACGATGATACCGATACCCATGTTAACGTCTGAGTAACCGTTGTTTTGGGCAACCAAAGCACCACCTAAGGCGATTAGTCCGTTAGATACACTGACACCCATGATTTTCATGTTGTCGGTGTTGATGCCTAGTGATTCAGCCATGTTTTCGTTATCACCAGTGGCGATGAAAGCTTGACCTAAATCAGTTTGTAAGAAGTAAATCAAAATTAAGGTTACGACAGTGATAACGATGAAACCGACGAAGACACCATCGAAGTAAGGTGGTAGTGATTGTAAGAACTTACCACTTAAAAGAGTTGGTAGACCTAACAATGATTGATTAGGTTTTCCCATGATGCGAAGATCGATTGAATAAGAAGCAGTCATTACCAAGATTCCGGCAAGTAGCACAGGAATCTTTGCCTTAGTGTATAAAAGACCGGTAACAAGACCAGCGACACATCCAACCAAGAAGGCTAGGATAGTAGCTAGAATAGGATTTACACCATGAGCAATTGCTGTAACAGCTGTAGCAGCACCCATTGGGAATGTTCCTTCAACGGTCATATCAGGGAAGTCTAGAATTCTAAATGTTAAGTAAAGACCAATTCCGATTACGGCCCATAATAATCCTTGCCCGATTGCTGAAATAATTAAACTCATTTGTAAATCACTCCGTTTCTTTTGGCTTCCTTAAGTAGGTAGTCAGGGATTTTGATACCAAGTTTCTTAGCTTGGCCTAAGTTGATAGCTAGATCGCCATGACTTAGCTTTTCGACTGGCATGTCTGCAGGGTTAGCACCCTTTAGAACTCGAGCAGCCATCTTACCAGTTTGAACACCTAGTTTGTATTGATTCAAACCAATGGTAGCTAATGCACCTTGTTTAACAACAGTTGATGCAGTAGGGAATACTGGAACGTTCTTGGTGTTAGCAACGTTAACTAGTGTTTGAATTGCAGAAGCAACAGTGTTGTCGTTTGGAACGTATACGGCATCAACGTTTTGCACCATTTGAGTAGCAACTTGGTTTAAGTCGTTGGTGTTTGAGATTGAGTATCCCTTAACCTTAACGTGTTGTTCTTTACATAGTTTAACGAATTCATGATATTGGTTTGTTGCTGAATCATCACTTGATGTGTAAATTACCCCTAAAGTATGTAGGTTAGGCATAATTTCCTTAATTAGTTTTAATTCTTCCTTCATAGGCGGAAAGTCTGATACACCGGTAACTTGTCGGCCAGGGTGTTCATTTGAATCAACTAAACCAGCTGACTTAGGATCTGTAATTGCACCTAGAATAAGTGGGGAATTTTTAACTGTGTTAGCTAGTACTTGTGCTGATGGGGTAGTGATACCGATTGACATGTCCACGTTTTCAGTAGCAAACTTAGAACTCATTGTCTTTAGATTTCCTTGATCCCCTTCAGCGTTTTGGAAGTCGATGTTGATGTTTTTACCTGGGGTGTAACCAGAGTCCTTCAATCCATCGATAATTCCCTTATGAATAGCGTCCAAAGCGGGATGTTCAGTAAGTTGTAAGATACCAACAGTAGGGGTGTGGTTACGACTTATTTTATGGGGTTGTTTTTCTTGGTAAAAACCAAATCCTAATAGTACTACTAGGACAAATATGACTGAATAAAGTCTTTTCATAATTCATTCTCCTTTTTGGTTAAAGATGGTAAATTAATGCAATAAAAAAACGGATAACCCAAACACTACAGGTTACCCGTTATTATGGCCTGTGGCGTTCGAATCAGATCCGCACAGGCTTATTTATTCGTGAGAAAGAAGCCGGTACAGATGCGCTTAATGATTGCATCATAAGTCGCATCTATACTAGGAATGCGACCTATAGGCACCAGCTTTGCCAACGAGAACTTAGACTTGATGATAAAATATTCTTCATTGGTTCTTTCTCCTTTCAATTTAAGTTAAGTTCATTTTAAGTTTAAGAATTATAATTGTCAAGAAATAAAATGCGAAGTAAATAAAAAAGAACACCATTTGGTGTTCTTATGCTTTATTTGTCTTCTTTATTTTCGTCAGTTGGTTCATCTTCATATGCGTCTAGATTGATTTGGTCATTGACCACTTTAGCATTATGAAGATCAGTACTTACCATTGAACTGGAAATTCCCCATCTGTAGAAAGCTAGGGAAACAATAATAATCACAACGAAGTCCAATGGATATGGAATCCAGTTTTGACCACCAAATGGTGCTGAACCTACGTATGACATTACTGAGATAAAGATTAGGTAACCAATCATCCAGAAACTTCCGGCGAATTGGTTCTTTGTCTTCTTCCAGTCAGTTTTCCATTCGAAGTAGAAGTAGAATGGAAGACCTAATAGAATAACTACGATAACCTTTACGGTTGTTGGCCACATCGCCCAGTAAGCAGCTAAACTAGCTAATACGAAGGCGAAAGGTGCCATAAATTGTAGCATTCTCATACGAATTGGACGTTTAAAATTAGGTGCCATCTTTCTCAATGATGTTACTGTAACTGGACCAGTTAAGTATGCAATCAATGTTGAAGTAGAGATAACACTAGCAAGTGTACCCCAACTTCTGAATAGAGAAACTAATAGAACAGAGATGATCATGTTAACAACCATCGCAATTCTTGGAACACCCCAACGTTCGTTAATTTTACCTAAGAACTTAGGCATGTGTTCATTTTGTACCATGGCAGCAAGAGTTCGACTTGTTTGAGCAACGAATGAAACACCTGTACCGAATGGTGAAATGAATGCGTCAAAGTATAGCAATACAGCAAGCCAGTGAATGCCTAACATAATTGCTAAGTCGGCGAATGGTGATTCAAAGTTAATACCATGCCAACCTACCTTGGCAAGTACTGAAGGTTCTACGGCGCTGATAAATGTAAATTGTAGGGCAACGTAGATAACAATACTGATAGCCAATGAAATGGTAATACCTAAAGCGATATTACGTTTAGGGTTCTTAATTTCTTTTCCCATGTTAATAACAACTTGGAATGCATTGTATGAGAAGATGATTCCAGAAGCTGTTGTAGCTGAGAAAATAGCTGCGCTACCATAAGGCATGAAGCCTTGTGATGCGAAGTTTCCACCATGAAATCCTGATAGTAGTAACATGATGATAGTAAGTAGCGGAATTCCTAGTTTGAAGATTGAAATAAAACTAGTGAATTTAGCTAGTAAATTAACAGACCAATAATTTAATAGCGTGAAGACTAATATGAAAAGAAAAACGACAAATAAACCTAGATTAGAAATTTCTCCATTTACGATAAATCCGTGAGTCCAATGAGCCCATTTCCATGGCCATGAACCCATGTATTGGGTTGCGGCAACGGCTTCGATTGGAATCAAGGTAACTAATGATACCCAGTTAGACCAGGCAGCAATAAAACCTAATAGAGACCCGTGGGTGTATTGAGCGTACTTACTCATACCACCACTTTCGGGGAACATTGAACCTAGTTCGATATAGTTAAAGGCGATAGCACCGATAACAATAGCACCGATTACCCATGAGATGATAGCGGCTGGACCAGCAACACGGGAAGCTTCCCATGAACCGAATAACCAACCTGAACCAATAATGGAACTAAGTCCCAACATTACAATTTGAAATAAACCTACTTTTCTTGATTTCTTATTTTTTTTCATAAAACTCCTTTCATGGTCTTTGAGTATACTAACAAAAATCCATGTGCATGTAAAATGTTTAAAGACCTACTGTGACACAGTTTTTGCTGCTTATCAGGCATAATAATAACGTTTGTTAGCACTTAAAATTAATTAAAAAAAGTGTGATATTGATTATAATTCTTAATTAATATTCACAAATCTCAATTACATTTTTTTCCGGATCATTTATGAAAAGTGAATTCATTGGTCCGTTTGAACCATGAACCTTTTTAGGACCGTCGATGATTGTCACACCGTAGTTGGCCAAGTGAGCGCTTAAGTCGGTTAATGAGTCCTTCACAATGATGCAGAATTTAGATGAACCCGGCGTAGGATGTTCCGGGACATTATCATCGCTGTCATTTTGAAGGAAGATTAGTTTTTGTTTGCCAAGTTGAAATTCAAGTCTGTCATCAGTGAATTCAACGATGGGTAAATCTAAAACTTCATGGTAAAAACGCATGCATAGCTTTAAATCATTAGCAAAGATTGTAATATGGTCAATATCTTTGACCTTCATTATGATCATTCCTTTTTAAAATTTTTACACATTTAATTATACCATTATCGAGGGAATTGCGACGATTTAATGTCGCTGAAAACGCCGAAAAATTGACGTTTAGCCCTAAAATGTGTTAATTTTGTAATTATATATAAGTACGGAATAGAAAAAAGGAGAAAAAGACTGTGGCTTTATTAGATGTTAAAGATATCAGTATGGGTTTTGCCGACAAAAAGCTATACGATGAAGCAAGTTTTACCCTTAATAAGGGTGAACATATGGGAATTGTTGGACAAAACGGGGTAGGTAAATCTACTTTAATTAAGATTATCACTGGGGTGGAATTACCAATATCTGGTTCAGTTAAGTGGCAAAATAATGTTAGCGTTGGTTATTTGGACCAATACGCTGATATTCCAGAAGGAATGACATTGATTGATTTCCTACACACTGCTTACCAAGACTTATACGATAAGTCAAAGCACATGCAAGAATTGTATGAACAATACGCAGAAAACTTTGATGACAAGTTATTAGAACAAGCAGGAAGAATTCAAGAAGAACTTGAAGCTAAGCGTTTCTACGATATTGAGACTGAAATTGAACGAGTAATTACAGGGTTAGGTTTAGATGATGTTAAACGTGATCAACAAATCACGAATATGTCAGGTGGACAACGTTCGAAGATTATCCTAGCTAAGTTAATTCTAGAAAATCCAGACGTCATCTTACTTGATGAACCTACTAACTATCTAGACGTTGCCCACATTGCGTGGTTGGAAGACTACATCAACGGATTTGATGGTGCTGTAATGGTAATTTCCCATGATTACGACTTCTTGGAAAACGTTACTAACTGTATCGTAAATATCGCCTTCGGTAAGATTACCAAGTACCGTGGTGACTTCAAGTCAGCTATGCGTCAAAAGGCTGAACGCGAAATGGTTCAACAAAGAGAATACGATAAGCAACAAGTTGAAATTGAAAAGGCTAAGGCGTTCATTCGAAAGAACAAGGCCGGTTCAAAATCAACAATGGCTAAGTCAAGAGAAAAGATGCTATCACATATGGAATTGGTTGATCCACCTTCGACTAACATTCACGCCTCATTTAACTTTCCTTATGAAGACACTGGTTCACAAAATGCATTGGTTGTCGACGAACTATCAGTTGGTTATGACAAACCATTACTAAAACCAGTTAGTTTCTCAGTTAATACTGATGAAAAGGTTGGTTTCCAAGGATTTAACGGGGTTGGTAAGTCAACTCTAATCAAGTCAATCTTGGGCATCCTAGAACCAAAGGGTGGAAAAGCAACATTCTCACCATCAGCTAAGGTAAGTTACTTTAGCCAAGATTTGGTATGGAGCAACAATAATGAAACTCCAATGCAAATCATTCAAAACAAGTTCCCTAAATTGGAACAAAAAGAAATCAGAACTAAGCTTGCTAAGTGTGGTTTGGATTCAGCAAATGCTTCTAAACCAATCGGTGAACTATCCGGGGGAGAACAAACCAAGGTTAAGCTAGCGATGTTGGAATTCACTCCATCTAACTTCTTAATCATGGACGAACCTACTAACCACTTGGATGATGAAACTAAGGAATCACTAAAACACGCAATTAACAACTTCCCAGGAAACGCAATTATCGTATCCCACGAAACTAGCTTCTATAATGGACTAGTTGACAAGGTCTTAGATGTTGAAAAATTAAGTCTAAGGGACGCTGATGAAATAGCGAAAGCACAAGGACAAGTAAACAACTAATTACAATAAGGAGGCGGACAACATCTATAATAGTCGAAAAGTATGGCTAATCATCGCAGATATTATGATGTTGATTTGGGCGCTTATATGTATTGAATGGCTAATCATTAAGATTATTTTCATCGCCTTGGTATTAATTTTTGGCGGTCGCAATTTGTACATTGATGATGGTCAGCTAATTGATACAAAGTACAGCGTCATAACAGCAGCCTGTTTTGCTTTGTTTATTTTAATTAGTTTGTTTTAAACTAAAAAGAACCTACCGAAATTTGGTAGGTTCTTTTTTTTACATAAAGTTACTTGGTTCATCAGCGTAGTCATTCATAAAGTTTTTCGCGTCGCTGTACGATGCGAACTGACTAATGATGGTGATATCTTCTTTGTGTTGACGATCATTTCGATATCTCACTTGTTTTACCAAGAAATATTCCTTGATGTCGTCTAAAGGTTTGGATTCATTGTTTCTTACATATATTTGTAAGTAAACGTGTTGGTTGGAAAATTCCAGTTCACGTTTTGATAATTTGATGTAATCTTTGGAATTTAACTGGCTTTGACGGGGATGCTTTTCGGCAAGAGCATTGTCGTTATTACAGAAGTAAACGACAAACCAGTAAATGTTTAAGAAAAACATGAATAGGGCGAAACAGTTTCTGAATAGGGTTTGCCAGAAGTTAGATCCTGCCGCAAATGATCTTGCTTCCATAATGAACTTGAAGTCGATTAGACTTTCCAGGTTGGTAGCAAGTAGACAAACGGTGAAGACTATAATCCACACGTATTTGTATAGTTTGATTAGTTGGCGCCAAAAGTTGTGGTGCAAGTTATCAAGATAGCGGTGATGCATTGAGGCTTCTGAAACTAAGAATAATCCACACAATATAATGAAACAGATTAGTGGGATTTTATAACTAGTGATTAAGTAGAAGATACTTAACAAAAAGTTATTCATAGAATTGGTTAGAAAAGACGGTACTCGATATCCAAAGACTTCAAGGACAACAAGGATAATTGCGCCTTCTCTGAATAGGTTGATGAATCGTTCAACGCTATTGCTGTTGGTTCGATTCAAGACGATATTGTAGACGTTTTGCATGTTTTTGAACTCCTTTAATTCAGTAAAGATAGTTATACCACGAAAACATTAAAAATAATATAAAAAAAAGACCCAGTGGGTCTTTTTTTCAGCCCCCGTGGGTCTTTTTTTCAGACCCCAGTGGGGTCTTTTTTCAGCCAGTTAGGCTTTTTCTTACTTATTAAATGTATCGTCTTCAACTTCACGAATAAAAGTAGCAAGGTGATCGTAGTAAACGGGTGCGTTATCAATCATGTGGTGATGACCAGCGTTAGGAGTTGATACGAACTTGGCGTTTGGAATCATCTTAGCCATACGTTTACCAGTTTCAACAGGCATTGATTCATGTTCACCGAAGGTAACTAGGGTAGGAACATGGTTTTCTGATAGATGATCAGTGTTATGCCATTCACCTAGTTTACCAGTGATAACGAATTCGTTGTCACCTTGGAACTTGTTGTAGATATCAGTGTTGGAAACACCGATTAAGTGTTCCAACTTAGAAGGTTGTTTACGATCAATGTAACCCTTGTTTAATTGGTCAACATCATTTTGGTAACGTTCGTTATCGTAATCATTTTCAGCTTCGCACTTCTTCATGAAGGCTAATTCGTCAGGAGCAAATTCCTTTTCACGAATATCATCTAAGTGCTTAGTGTAATCGTCAATGTCATCAACCATTGATGAGATGATGGCACCCTTTAAGTGGTCACCATATTTTTGGGCGTATAGTTGAACTAATACACCACCCCAAGATTGACCGATTAAGTAAAAGTCATCTAGACCTAATTTTTGTCTAACTTCTTCAACTTCATCAACGTAGTAGTCGTAAGTTAAAATCTTGTCAGCAATCTTAGGGTCTGAAAAATCAGGGGTATCAGAATACCATGAACCTAATTGATCGTAGTAGGTAACGGCAACATCTAGACCTTGCTTCTTCAATTGGTCAGCTGAGTCTTCCCAGTATTCATGGGTTCCACCAGGACCACCGTGTAGGGCAAGCAAGTTAATATTGCTTTCTCCAGAAGTGTGGGTCCATAAATGGTAGCCATTATCTAAAGTGATAATTTTTGTTTTTTGTTTCATGACAATCCCTCGTTTCAATCTAAATTATTATTAATCTTAGTCCTTGTTGAAGGGTAGTTCAACCGCTGAGTCTGATAAATCAAGTGTGTATTTAATGTCTTGATTACCACGAATAGACTTGTCGAAGTCTGTTGAGTAGATGACAACAGCTAGTTGATGTCCGGCCTTAACTTTATAAACATTTGGTTGTAAATCGAAGTTAATTTCGTAGAATTCGTTTGCTTCTAGGTCATTGACTTGATAAGAATTATTTCTGTTTTGCATGTTGATGTGACCTTCGGCAATCTTCTTGAATGGAGTCTTCTTACGACTCATCTTGAATTCGCGAAGGTTATCTTCACGCCATAGGTAACCCAATTGAATCTTTTCGTGATCAACAGATTCTGGTTGAGCATTTAATCTGAAGTCATCGCCTAAATCGATTAATTGAGCACTTAGCATACCGAAGTCCTTTGAGGATGAAGCTGTTAAGTGAATGTGGGCCTTACCATTGATGGTAACGTCCTTTAGGAGTTTATCGAAAGTGAAAACGACGCGATTGTTAATGATTGGAGCATCGTTCTTTCCGATGACTAGGTCATTTTCCCACTTGTTGACGTCGTTGCAGTATGCTTCAAAGTCTTTTTCATCTAATGAATCTGAGAAGCTAACTTTATCGTCAGCAACTTCAGAATCATCTGATGGTTTGCTTAATTCAAAACGTTTTAGGTTTTCGTCTTCGTCGAATTCGTCGATTGCATACCAGTTTTGGTCGGTAGCATTGTCTTGAACCAAGATGTTAGGGATTAAGTTGTCGGCGTCATTTTCAACATCCATCAACTTGTTGGTGAACCATA
>CAMLMR010000030.1 GCA_946481335.1 uncultured Lactobacillus sp.
AATGCTACAAACGGAATATCTTCTGGATTCCATGCAGAAACAATTAGTCTTCTTGAATCTGGATTTTTCTTGATTTGATCAATCACATTTTGAATTTGGTCAATAGTACCACCGGTTGTGGTCTTCCATTTACGCCATTGGCTACCATAAACAAGACCTAAGTCACCGTACTTCTTGGCAAAGTCATCATCTTCGACGATTCTTTGACAGAATTTTTTCTTTTCGGCTAAGTATTGTTTCTTAAATTCAGCATCTTTTTCAGCTCTTAAACCAAAATCCGTCATGTCAGGACCTTCGTATTCGTCTGATTCAACCCAGTTCTTAAAAGCCCATTCATCCCAGATATGATTCTTGTGTTTTAGTAAGAATTGAATATTAGTATCCCCGCGTAAGAACCATAATAGTTCACTCTTAATCAATCCAAAAGGCACTTTCTTTGTAGTTAGTAATGGAAAACCTTTTGATAGATCAAAACGCATTTGATAACCGAATGTACTAATTGTTCCAGTCCCAGTTCTATCTTCCTTACGATGGCCATTTTCTAAAACGTACTTGGCAAGATTTAAATAAGCATCTTCTAACATGTCATTACCCCTATTCAACATATTCGCTTAAATATTCCCAACGACTAATCTTTTCGTCGGATTGTTTATTTAAGTCGTCAATCTTTAATTGTGTTTCAGCTAGTTTATCATAATCATTTCCCAAATGGGTCATTTCTTCTTTTAATTGACTAATTTGTTGATCTAAATCATCAATCTCTTTTTCTAGCTGATCGTATTCCATTTGTTCAGCATAAGTTAACTTCTTCTTGGTAGTTTTTTCTTCTGCTGGTTGTTCTTCTTTTTTCTTTGCAGCATGTTCAACATGTGCTTGTTTTTTCTCAGTCTTGTTTTGTTCAGCAGCTTGTTTTAAATAATCAGTGAACAATCCAACATGACTTTCGATATCACCATCACCGTTAAAGATTAATAGACGGTTGGCAACCTTATCTAAGAAGTAACGGTCATGAGAGACGGTAATCACAGTTCCACTAAAGTGCGAAATATAATCTTCTAGCACCGTTAATGTTGAGATATCTAAGTCATTTGTTGGTTCATCAAGAAGTAAAACGTTTGGTTGTTGCATCAATAGTTTCAATAGATACAAACGACGTTTTTCACCACCTGATAGTTTACGAATTAGTGTACCATGCATGAACTTTGGAAATAGAAATTGTTCCAATAAGTCAGTAACACTAATCTTATTACCTGTATTATCGGTAACGTGTTCCCCAACATCTGTTAGATAGTTAATTACACGCTTGTCTTCTGGAATTGGTTCCGTTTGTTGTGTGTAGTAAGCCATCTTAACTGTCTCACCAATTTCAATGATTCCACTGTCTAATGGTAACTTACCGGTAATTACGTTTAATAGTGATGATTTACCGGCACCATTTTCACCAGAAATCCCAATTCTTTCATTTCTTTGAACTAGATCACTAAAGTTTTTCAAAATAGTCTTGCCATTCAATGTTAAGTTGGCATCCTTAATTTCGATAACCTTTTTACCTAATCTTTGTTGACCTAGGTTAATGTCAATATCTTCTTCTGTTTGTAAGTTACCAACATTTTCCTTTAGGTCATTAAAACGATTAATTCTAGCTTGTTGCTTGGTTGTTCTAGCCTTGGCACCTTTTTTCATCCAAGCCAATTCTTGTTTATATAGTTTTTGCTTTTTATGTTCAGCAGCAACTTCTAAATCAACTCGTTCGGCCTTTTGTTCCAAGTAATCTTGATAATTACCAGCGTATTCATATAGGCTTCCAAATGATAATTCCCAAATCTTATTAGCAATTTGATCCAAGAAGTATCGATCATGGGTAACGAATAGTAATGCACCCTTATACTTAGCTAAATATTCTTGCAACCATTCAATTGAATCGAAGTCTAAGTGGTTGGTAGGTTCATCTAGGATTAATAAATCGGGTGATTGAATTAATACCTGTGCCAAACCAACACGTCTTTTTTGTCCCCCAGATAGTGTGCTAACCACTTGGTTAACATCATCAATCTTTAGTTGGGTCAAAATAGTCTTAACGTCATTTTCAGCGTTCCATGCATCTTCTTCATTCATCTTCGCTTCAGCATCAAGGTATTGTCTTTCAGCTTTTGGATCATCAGGATGATTAGAATAGTTTTGCAATGTTTGTTCATATCTTCTGATGGTGTTGAAGATATCCTGACTCCCTGCAAATACGGCTTCCAATATGGTTAATGATTCGTCCAACTTTGGTTGTTGTTTTAAATAACCAATTGAATAAGTCTTGGAAGTAATAATTTCACCAGTAGAATCAATATCTTCCTGTGATAAAACATTTAAAAGTGATGATTTACCACTACCGTTGGTTCCGATTAAACCAATTCGGTCTTGTTCGTTGATGATGAAATCAAGATCCTTAAATAAGGTCTTTTCACCATATGTTTTAGTTAAAGCTTCCGCTCTTAACGTTTGCATTTAATCACTCTTTCACTATTTTTTTCGCAGCTTCAATTAATTCAGCTTTTTCATTTAAAATGTCGCCATTAACGATTCCATTTTCCAATTCGAACAATACTTTTCCTAATGTTGGACCGGGTTTGACAATTCCGTTGCCAATTAGGTCACCACCGTTTACAACGATTTCCTTTTTGTTTTTAATTGGTAACGCATCGTATTGAGAAATTAAGTCATCTTCTGGTTTATCAAATCCATACATTTTAGCAATATGGTTTGCCTTTACTAAAAGTTCCTTCCCAGTTTCATACATTGACCACTTATCTAGTGTGTCATCCCTTAATTTTTCAATCGCCTTTGTACATATTTCTGTACTCTTAATGACATCGTTAGAAGCCTTCCATGCCTTTAAGAATCGCATAATCTCAATACGATCAAGGTTAAATTCAGATGATAATAAAGACCAAACTTCAATTTCATCACTTAAACTTAATTCATCCATTTTAGCAATTTCTTCAAGCTCATCGCGATGACTAGCAAACTCAGGAACATACTTATACATATCCGTGTTAATCATATCCAAGATTCCTTGTTTTGGTCTTTTAGCCATCATCATTTTAACGAATTCAGTATAAATTCTTTCTACCGCAATTTTTTCTAACAATTCACTATTTTCTTTAATTGCTTGTAAAGTATCTGATTCAATATCAAAGTCTAGTTTGCTGGCAAATCTGACCGCACGCATCATTCTTAGTGCGTCTTCATGAAAACGTTCATTAGGATTCCCAACCGCTCTGATTAGATGATTTTTCAAGTCTGTTAGACCATCAAATAGGTCTGTTACTTCACCATTTTCTCTCATTGCAAAAGCATTAATTGTAAAGTCACGACGCTTTAAGTCCTCGGCCAATGATCTTACAAATTCTACTTTATCCGGACGTCTAAAATCTTGATATCCAGATTCAGTTCTAAATGTTGTAATTTCGTAACCCTTTTTATTATGAATTACCATTACCGTTCCGTGTTCTATTCCGGTATCAACAGTTCGAGTAAAAATCTTTTTTATTTCTTCGGGATAAGCACTCGTTGCGATATCAACATCGTGAATGTCTAATCCCAATATTGTGTCACGAACACTGCCGCCGACAAAATAAGCTTCAAATCCATCATCTTCAATTTTTTGCATGACTGGACGAGCTTTTTTAAATTCGTTCGGTAAGTTTTCTATCTTCATTTTTATACCTACTCTCAATACAATCTATATTAAATATTAACAGATTAAGAATGTAATTTACAGATTGAAGTTTGCTAACTTTAGTGCTGTAATAGGAATAAATAACTATTAGGAGTTGAACTATCTATATGTCTAATGATTATCCATATCAAGATACTTTTGAAATCGATTTAAAAAATAAAGGATTAGCAAAAGTTACCATTAATGAATACACCAAAATTCTATCTGACATGTTTGACTACCTATCCGATTTTAATAAAGGATATCAAGAAAACCATCAAGTTAAAAACTTATTTAATCGTGATATTGAAGAGTATCTCCAAATGCTGCTAAACAATCGCGGTATTAATCATAATACTTACAACAAAGTCTTATCTCATATCAATGTTTATTTTAACTACTTATTTACTAATCAGTTGAATAACAACTTACCCACTATAGATATTAAAGGCTTAAAACACGAATCTAAAAGTGAATTAGATATATCATGGTTAGATAAACTAAACGACATCTTAAGGGATTCAAACGTTCATTTTTACGCTAGAATGGCCATTCTACTAATTAGTAAAGGGTTCAAATCTGAAGAATTCCTCCAACCCGGTTTTTATCGACTATTTAACCAGATTACTTTTTCTGATGAAGAAAAGGTCTTCTTGAATTTATTTGATAAATTTATTGAGCCAATCCAATTAAAGCAAAACAGCCAAGACATCTTTTTGAAACAACGTCTTGCAAAAGATCCACACATCACTTCTGCAGGGCTACACAAGTATCTAACCCCTAGTGAACAATACCTCGGGTTTTCGCTTAGCCCTTCAGAACTGTTTAAAGGTTACGTCATTAATTTCATCAAAAAAAATCCAGATTTATCTGACTCGAATTTGTCAAGTCAATTAAATCTGGATCTATCATCGATTAACTATTATAAAGGACTAATCAATAAGAATTAATCGTCCATGTATTCATCAAGCATAAATGCAGCTTCATCATCATTTGGTTGGAGTTGTACATATTTTTTAAGAAGTTCATATGCATTATCACGGTCACCGTATTCACGGAAGAACAATGCAGCTTGTTTTAAGAAACTAGCATTATCTGAGAAATATGGTTTGGCCGCAAGATAGTTCTTATGGGCTTCTTTTAGTTTATCCAACTTATCGTATGAAATAGCCAAGTTCCAATAGAATTGTGGGTCTAGCTCATGGTTTTCAATGTAACTATTCAACAATTTAATATTTTCTTCATAGTCTTCTTTAGCAACCAATAAGTTAGACATTTCCAAAACAATTTCAATATCGTCTGGATCAATTGCATTTCCCTGTTGTAGATAACCTAATGCTTCGTCAGTTTCTGAAAGCTTAAGCGCTTCTCTAGCTGTTGCTAGGAAAAGTTTTTCATTATATTGATCAACACTTAGTCCTTCTTGCAATACACGATATGCTTCTTCTTGTTTATTTACGGCATCAAGTGCTTGGCCCAAATATGGGTAAAGTGTTGCATATTGTGGATCAGAATCACGAAGTTCTTCAAATAAATCAATCGCTTCGTCGTATTCATTTAGTTGAAGATAAGTGAACGCTGTTTCAAACTTAACGTCTGATGACATATCAATTGTTTTAATTTGCTTTAGGTAACCAATTGCATTTTCAAAGTTACTGTCATTAGCATATGAAATCCCAATTCTTTCAACGATGTTCACAGCAGAAAGATTAGTAATTCCTTGTTTAATCAAAGTCAAATACAATGGAATGGCTTTGTTGTATTCACCCATCGTGTAATACAACTCGGCCAACGCAAATGTGATTACTTCTTCATCAGGAGCCAATTTTTTAGCTTCTAGCAGTTTTTCTCTACTAACTTCAAATAATTCCTGAGTTTGATATAAATCCGCCTGAACCATCAAAGATTGAAGATAAGCAGGTGAATCCTTACTGATCTTGCTTAATTGTTCTAAGGCCTCATCAGTGTTACCTTCGCTAATCAAAATGTCTGCGATGTCAGTTCTTAATTCATCTTCGTCTGGAAACTTTTTCAATAATTTTTCGTATAGTTCCTTAGCTTGATTGGTGAAACCATATGAATAAAGTTCTTCTGCAAGTGAGTACACCATTTCATCACTATCATGGTGTAATGCTAAGTTATATTGTTTGTTAAATTCATCGATTTTTCCTTCTTCAAGGAATTCTAGTGCTTTTTGTGAGTAGCTCAAACATCTCGCTCCTATCATTTAAAACATATAAAAAAAGCCAGCCCGATAAACGGACTAGCCTAATTATAGCATACTGTTATTATTTAACAGCATCCTTTAAAGCCTTACCTGGTTTGAATGCAGGTACTTTGCTTGCAGGAATTTGA
The DNA here is from genome assembly GCA_946481335.1 of uncultured Lactobacillus sp. Taxonomy (GTDB): domain Bacteria; phylum Bacillota; class Bacilli; order Lactobacillales; family Lactobacillaceae; genus Apilactobacillus. The sequence goes on from CAMLMR010000030.1 coordinate 6,065, forward strand.
ATTTCTGCACCAGTTTGAGGGTTACGACCCTTACGAGCAGCACGTTCACGTACTTCGAAGTTACCGAAGCCGATTAATTGTACCTTTTCGCCCTTAGCCAAACTACCTTGGATTGAATCAAATACAGCATCAACTGCTGCAGTTGCATCCTTCTTAGTTAAACCAGTTTTAGTAGCAACACTACTTACTAATTCTGCCTTGTTAGCCATGTGTGTTTCACCTCCCACAATGTTCGGAAAACAATCTATGCTTTTCGACTTATGTAATCACAACAAATTAATGTCATTACATTTATTCAAGATATCACATAAATGCCCGCAATTCAACGATTTTTAATGTTTTTTAGCATAAAATATTAAAATTTTTTGTTAAATAACCTTTATTACTTACGTTTTCTAGAAATGATTTTAATCGGAGTCCCAGAAAAGTCAAAGTGTTCTCTAATTTGATTTTCGATATATCTTCTATATGAGAAATGCATTAGTTCTTCATCATTAACAAAGATAACAATGGTAGGTGGTTCACTTGTAACTTGGGTTGCGTAGTAGATACGTAACTTTCTACCATTGATACTTGGTGTTGGTGTCATGGCAATAGCATCCATTAATACATCATTTAGCATTGATGAAGAAATACGCTTAGCATGGTTGTCATAAACACGCTTGATCAAATCAGGAATTTGACTTAAACGTTGCTTAGTCTTAGCAGATACGAACAAGATTGGTGCATAAGATAGGTATTGGAATTGACTTCTAATACCTGCTTCAAATTCTTGTTGTGTCTTACTAGTCTTTTTCAAAGTATCCCATTTATTAACTATTATAATTACACCTTTACCGCCTTCATGGGCGTAACCAGCAATACGCTTATCTTGTTCACGAATACCTTCTTCAGCATTTAAAACGATTAATGCTACATCACTATTATCAATAGCTTTCATCGCTCTCATAACTGAGTATCTTTCAGTATTTTCGTAAACTTTACCACGTTTTCTCAATCCGGCAGTATCCACCATAGTGAATTCTTGACCATCTTGTTCAAATTCAGTATTAATGGCATCTCTAGTAGTTCCGGCAACGTTTGAAACAATTACTCTATCTTCACCTAAAATGGCATTTACAAGTGAAGATTTCCCTACATTAGGACGTCCAATCAAACTAAACTTGATATTGTCGTCATTTTCCTCTTCAGTCTTTTCATCGAAGTTCTTAATCACTTCATCCAATAAGTCACCCAATCCTAATCCATGGGCACCAGAAATTGGATATGGATCGCCAAATCCTAAAGAATAGAAATCATAGATGTTAGCACGACTTTCAAAGTTATCAACTTTGTTAACCGCTAACACAATTGGTTTATTGGTTCTGTATAAAATTCTAGCAATATTATCATCTGCGTTTGTAATTCCTTCTTTTCCGTTAACCATGAAGATAATTACATCGGCTTCATCAATTGCGATTTCTGCTTGTGCAGTAATTTGTTTTACGAATGGTTGATCACCAATTTCAATACCACCGGTATCAATCATACTAAATTCGTGTCCCAACCATTCACCATGAGAATAAATTCTATCTCTTGTAACACCCGGAGTGTCTTCAACAATAGAAATTCGTTCCCCAGCAATACGGTTAAAAATTGTTGACTTACCAACGTTTGGTTTTCCAACAATTGCAACTGTAGGTAAACTCATTTAATATTCACCCTTTCTTTCATAATGAAAAAAATATCCTTCACCAAAAAATGAAGGATATTTTTAAAGATTATAATATATTATTGATTATCTTCGTCTAATCCTTTACCAACAATGTCACCTAAAGTGAATCCATTTTCTTCTTCAGGAGCATTTTCAGTAGCATTATCAGTAGCTTCGACATGTTCACTTGAATCTTGAGCATTTTCTGGTTCAGGTTCAAGAGCACGTAATGATAAAGCTAAACGATGTTCACTTGGGTTAACATCTAGAACTTTAGCATCAACAGTTTGACCAACCTTTAATACATCAGAAGGTGTATTAACATGTTTGTGTGAAATTTGAGAAATGTGAATTAAACCTTCAACACCAGGAATTACTTCAGCAAATGCACCAAAGTCAACAAGTCTCTTGATAGTTGCCTTTACAGTACTACCTTGAGGTGCTTTTTCTTCGATTTCATCCCATGGTTGTGGCTTAGTTTGCTTGATTGAAAGTGAAATTCTTCCACGTTCTTCGTCCATAGCAATAACCTTAACTTTAACATCTTGGCCATTTTCTAGAACGTCAGCTGGCTTGTTTACACGTTCGTATGAAATTTCTGATACGTGAACTAGTCCATCAATACCACCAAGGTCAACGAATGCACCGAAATCAGTCATACGTGCAACTTTACCTTCAACAACATCACCAACGTTTAGCTTGTCCATAACTTCTGAACGAGCTTCTTCTTGGTTCTTAGCAACAACATCGCTGTGTGAAAGAACTAAACGGTTCTTTTCAGGAACGATTTCAACAATCTTACATTCGAATTGTTGACCGTTGTATTGGTTTAAGTTTCTTACAAAGTGGTTAGTGATCATTGATGCAGGGATAAATCCACGTACACCAGCGTCTACTACTAAACCACCACGTACTGCGTTTTGAACAGTAACAGTAATTGTTTCGTTATTATCAGCTTTTGCCTTTAATTCGTCCCAAACCTTACGTTCTTCTAAACGACGAATTGATAGAAGGAAGCTTCCACCTTCTTTATCATCACCGATACGTGAAATTACAACAAATTTACCTTTGTCTCCAACTTTAAATTTGCTTTCAACGTCATCAACAGGTTGTGAGGATAGTTCACGACGAGGAACAACTCCTTCAACCCCGGTGTTATCAATCCCAATAATTAATTGATGATCCTTGTCAAAGGCCAAAATTTCACCACTGACAACATCGTTAATATTAACTTGGTCCACACTATCCAAGGCTTCTAATAAATCTTTGTTTGTTTGTTCATCTGATTCACTCATCTGATATTTCCTCCTTGAGACTACTATAACTTACATTCTAGACTATGTTATTAATAAAATCTAGTTTAAAGATTAAATTATAGTGTTTGTTTTTTTGTTATTTCATCAGAGATGGCATCAACCACTTGATCTATTGACATTGAAGTAGTGTCAATTTCCTTTGCATCAGCAGCTTTTGTCAATGGAGACACGGCTCTATGAGAGTCTTTGTAGTCTCTTTCTTCAATTTCTTTTTTCAATTGTTCTAGTGGTACATGAATACCTTTTTCAGCATTGTCCTTAAAACGACGATCAGCACGTTCATCAACACTAGCAATTAAGAAAATTTTCACCTCAGCTTTTGGTAATACTGTTGTACCGATATCTCTACCGTCCATAACAATACCGCCTTTTGCTGCGATGTCTTGTTGTCTTTGAACAAGTTCTTTTCTAACTGCTCCTAGACTAGCAACTGTTGAAACATTGTTAGTAACATCTTCTTGTCTGATATCATTTGTGACTTCTTGACCATCAAGGAAAACCTTTTGTTGTTTTTCTCCTGGTTCAAAAGTTATTTGAGTATCATTTAGCATATCCAAAATCACTTTTTCGTCATCTAAAGGATAACCTAAACGTAAAGCCTTTAGAGTAGTTGATCTATACATTGCACCAGTATCACAGTAAATGTATGAAAATCTTGCTGCAACTAGTTTGGCAACTGTACTTTTTCCAGCTGATGCTGGGCCGTCAATTGCTACTTGTAACTTACTATTATTCATAAACTTAAACACCACTTAATTTTATTTTACTAGAATTTTTTGGCCATTTCTAACGTTGTTAGAATCTGAAATGCCATTTAGTTTCATTAGATTTTGAACACTTGTACCGTATTTCTTAGCAACACGATATAAATCAATCATACCATCTTGACCGATAACAGCATAGTTGCTGTTACTAGTTGTTGATTGGTTGGTAGTAGTTGATTGATGTTGTGTATTGTTGCTATTAGTTTGGCCTTGTGTATTATTGTTTGAATTGTTCATTGTGTTGTTGTTCATGCTTGATGAGCTGCTCATTTCTGAAGCGCTACTCATTGAACTACTACTCATTGAACTTGAATCTTCTTTATGACTTGATTTCTTCTTTGAAGATGATGATGCAGAAGATGATGAAGTTGAAGTAGTATTAGTTGAGTCAACATTGTTGTTACCACTTGGACTACTAATCATTCCATATACCAGTGCAAATAAACCAATTACCACTAGGATAGTAATTAAAACGATTGCAACGGTCTTATGTCCTCTGTGTTTTCTTCTGCTTTCCACTCTTGAAAAGTTACTGTAATCGTCGTTATTATTCAAAATAATGACCTCCTAATAATATCTTATATCTTAATTATACATGAATTTTACTATTTAGAAAAAAGAGTTTGAATAATACTTCGCCATTTCAAATTCTGTGTCCGTGAATTCAAGCTTCTACTTTCTTGAACCAAATTCATCTTCTCTAATTGTAGTTGGGTGTCTTCACCATTACAACAATTTTCATCGTGATCAGAGAAGTTTTCATTAAAGTATCTAAGTAAAAATTCTCTTTTGCATCCTTTTGTTTTTACATATCCCAACATCTGATTTAAAGATGTGACCAATTCGTTTCTTCTTCCCTCAAATATGTTAATAACTTCAGATTTTGTAAAACCTTTTTGCAAATAATAATTAATCAAAGTGGCCTTCTCATCAAAATCATTATCCTTCATTTGCTCGTAATGATCATAGAAGAAACTAATCATATCTTCGCTTGGAATTGTATCTTCAATAAAACGATACTGTAATATTTCATCTTTTTCTTTATATAGAATATACGAAATACTTTGCTTGCCATCTCTACCTGCACGACCCATTTCTTGAACGTAAGATTCAAGGTTAGCGGGCATATGATAATGAATTACAAACCTAATGTTATCCTTATCAATTCCCATTCCAAATGCGCTGGTTGCACAAATGATATCGATTTTATCATTGATAAACTGATGCTGAATTCGATACCTACTATCCGCATCTAAATCAGCGTGATAAACCTCTACATTTAGTTTAGTTTTTTCTTTTATCCATTCACACACCGCGTTTGCGACCTTCTTACTAGAAAAGTAAATAATTCCAGGTTTAACTAGCTTATTCACTAAATAAAGAAGCTGTTCATTCTTATCTTCATTGCTGGTGAATGTATCCACTGATAGTGCAATATTGGGCCTGTTGGTTGAATACTTAATAGTGTCTACGTTTGGCAAACCAATTTTTTCTTTAATATCAGAAATCACATCGTTCGATGCAGTAGCAGTTAGCATTAATGTCGTTGGATGATTTAAAACATTAATTATCCATTTTAAATTTAGATATTCTGGTCTAAAGTCTGGTCCCCACTGATTAATACAATGTGCTTCATCAACAACAAATAAGGAGATGTTATTCTTTTGAAACGATTCTAAAACATCTGTATTAGACAGCATTTCTGGCGATACATACACATACTTAAATTTATTCAAATGTTTGATAACTCTTCTTCTATCAACCCATGACAAATTAGAAGTAATTGCTACTGTTTTCTTTTCACCCAAGTATCTCATTCTATCAACTTGATCTTGCATTAGCGATATTAATGGAGAAACAACTACTACCATTCCATCAACCATCTTACCGACATATTGATAGATTAGTGTCTTCCCCGTTCCAGTTGGTAAAACACCCAGGGTATCATGACCTTCTAGGATTGATTTAATAACCTCTTCTTGTCCCATGCGAAAATCATCGAAGCCAAACCACTGCTTCAGTTGTCTTTTTAAGTCATCACTGCTTATCATCTTGTTTACTCCTTAATATCTGATAAATCCTAAATTCAAAGAAATCAATGTCATACTTTTCACTAATTTGTTTAAACTGCCAATCGTCAATTGATTGATTCTCAAAGGATTCAAATAAAATCTTTTCGTCATCTTGGCTAATAATCATTGAATATGGGAACTTATCCTCAGGTAACCAAATGGCCATCTCCAATAGATGTTCTCTAACGGTTGAAAGCTTAACACCTAGGTTTTTAGATATATGATTTAACGTGTTACCACTAATGAATTGTTGATATGTCATGATTGCATGATTATTCATTTTTAAAGTCCTAATATCATGTACCAATGGGTGTAAAAGAGTATTTTCATCGTTAATAATATAATTAATAAAATTCACCCAACCATCATATTCCATAAAATAGGCTTCAACGTTTGATATGTTCATGCTATCTGCTAACTGTCCATTAGTCATCCCATAAACTTCGTGGCCAATCATTTGTTGAGCTATTATATCTGCTTGGTGCTCGTCTATTTGTGCCAAATAATTAATTAAATACTTTTTTAGCTGTTCAACAATTTTTGTTTTATTTTCAATAAACCATCGTTTAACAATCATTGCGCTTTTCATATCAGTCTTAACTGGATAATAGTTTTTATTCTGAAAACTATATTCAGATACCGATTGTATGGCTAAAAGAACTCTCGCCTTAAACTCATTAACATCATAATCATATTGATAAGATGAGTTCTTTAATATGTAAAAGGATTCCATTACAGAATCCTTTTTAATTTGACCTTTGTGGGTCAATTGATATTGATATTCATCAACCTGTTTAGCTAACCCATCTGAAATTAACTTATTAATATCATCGTTGATTGAATTCAGATCATATGTTTTTAGAATCGCTGAATATTGTAGCAAACCATAACGCATTGCCCAGAACAGTGTTGAAACGGTTCTTTTTCCATTCAACAAGTTTTGAATCAATTTAATTCTCCTTGGTTGCGTTGATGATAAAAGCAATAGCAGCAAATCTTTGTTCATTGTTTATCTCTTTTCTTTGTATTTTTCCCAAGCATTGCTTCTGTTATATACAATCACGAAAACAATTCCAATGAATAATCCCTTGATAATGTTAAATGGTGCGACTGTGTATAATACAGAATCCAATAAACTAAAGCTCAATTTAAACCCTGTTAAATTGATGTATAGTGGTGTAATCACGAAATAGTTCAATACACTTAAAACTAGTGTTAACATAAATGTTTCAAAAAGAATCATTACAACATATTTAGCTTTGTTTCGAACTAACTTATCTACCAATGTAACTGATAAAACGATTGTTAAACTAGCAATTAATAATGCTGAAATACCAATCAAGTTAATCAAAGAGACACCGGTAAATACGAAGTATAGTACCGCTCTTAGTAATGCTACAATCAAACCACTACGAGTTGATAATAACACAGTTGCTAAGAGAATTGGAATATCACCAAAATCTAACTTCATGTATGGTGCCATCGGTAAAATTGGCACTGAAAGATAGGTCAATAGATATGCCAATCCTCCTAAAATAGAAACCTGAACCAGGTTCTTCAAGCTAAAACGACTTGTACTACTTAACATAATAAATCCTCCATATGAGGAATATCTTCAAAAAAAGCCCATTGATCCATCGAAGACCAATGAGTTTTTGCGTACTCAAAAAGAGATCTTCTTTATACCAGACTGTACTGTCGGCTTTGGAATTTCACCAAATCAACTATCAAAAGATAGGTAGCGGGCTGTAACCGCCGGTCGGGAATCTAACCCTGCCCTGAAGATAAACCAATTTTTATTTTTTCATGAACGATTATAGCAAAAAAGACTTGTTTCAAACAAGTCTTTTATCTTTTTTCAGTCATTTCGTATAGTTTTTCAACTTCGAATTTCTTTAACGGACGGTAATCACCTGGTTGTAATCCTTTTAGATTTAGGAATGCAAATGATTCACGTTTCAATTTTTTAACTGGATGACCAATTGCCTTAAACATGTTCTTAACCTCATGATTTTTACCTTCATGAATTGTTAATTGAACAACAGCGGTCTTTTTACCGTTATCAGTTTCCAAAACATTAGTCTTAGCAGGAGCCGTCTTTTTACCGTTAATCTTAACACCCAAACGAAGTTGCTTTAATTCATCATTAGTTGGAATTCCTTCAACCTTAGCAACATAAGTCTTTTCGACTTCGTACTTTGGATGAGTTAGACGATTATCTAAATCTCCATCGTTAGTCATTAATAATAAACCTGATGTATCATAATCTAATCTACCAACTGGATAAATTCTTTGTTCAACATCTTCAAAAAAGTCTAATACCGTCTTACGATCCTTTTCATCTGATACTGACGTAATAATTCTTCTTGGTTTGTATAGTAGATAATATACTGGTGCTTCCTTGTTGATTGGTAATCCATCAACTTGCACTTCATCAGAAACTTTCACCTTAGTTCCTAGTTCAGTAACAACTTTGCCGTTTACCTTTACGCGACCAGCTAAAATGATTTCTTCTGACTTACGTCTTGAAGCAACCCCGGCTTTAGCCATTATCTTCTGTAGTCGTTCCGCCATTTTCTTCCTCCTGAAGTAAAATTTCATTATCAATTTTTGGTAATTCGTTTAAACTCTTAATCCCAAACAACTTCAAAAAGTTATCAGTTGTTGTGTAAAGCTTTGGATGACCTGGTACCTTCTTGTATCCAGATGTAGCAATTAGACTTTGTCTCAATAGCCTTTGAACTGTCTTACTACTATTTACACCCCTAATATCATCAACTTCAACCCTAGTAATTGGTTGATTATAGGCAATAATCGTAAGTGTTTCTAGCGCTGTTTGAGTTAATGAAATGCTTTCATCACTTTGTAAGTAACCCTTAATTAGGTCATTTAGTTCTTCCTTAGTAGCTAATTGAACCTTATCAGAATATTCCATTAACGTAAAAGGTGAGTCTTCTTCTTGAAATGAATCCCTTAATTGATTCATTAAAGCGTCTAACTCACTAGTACTTAATTCCATTAATGAACTTAAACTATCGTATGTTATGCCATCTTCACCAGATATATATATTAAACTCTCTAGCTGCGCTAACTTACTAACCAATTACTCTTCACCTTGCTTTACGATTTTTTCTAAATATAGTTTATCATCCACTTGACCGACCTTAACCTTTTGTTCTTTAACTAACTCTAAGAGTGACAAAAAGGTTGTAACTACAAACTCAACGTTGCTAGTCTTATCAAATAAAGAATCAAATTCAACCGATTTTTGTTTGGACAGTCTATCCATAACATAGGTTGATTGTTCCTTAACTGTATATTCCCATTCAATCACAGAATGTACATATGGTTCGTTTGATTTGATTTTATCAATAATTCGGTCAAAAGCCTGTTGAATTAAATCGATACTAAACTTTTCATTATCATTAAAATCAATCATCTCGTCCACACTTGGTAAAACGGGATCGACACTATGATATTGACTAGTTTTCGTCTCCATTTTTTTCAATACTTTGGATACTTCTTTATATTCTTGATAGATTAAAAGTTGATTTACCAATTCATCTCTTGGATCTTCGTAGTCATCATCTTCATTAATTTCATCATTTCTAGGTAATAATAGTTTGGACTTAATAGCCATCAAATTAGATGCCATCACGAAGTATTCACCTGCGATATTAACGTTTAAGTTTTTCATCTCAGTCAAATATTCAACATATTGTCTGGTAATCTTTTCAATTTGAATGTCATAAATATCCATTTCAGATTGCTTAATCAGATGTAGCAGTAATTCTAAGGGGCCATCAAAATCATCAATATGAATATTTATGTTGTTAGAGTTATTGAACTCTGGTTCCATTACGTTTCTCCCAAATTTCACAAATTGAAGTTGTGTCCATTGTCCCAACAATCTTTTTGCCCATATATAGATTATTTAAATCATCAATCATTGAACAACAATTGTTAATATTCCAAGAATCTGGTGTTAACACTACTCTTCTTAGAACTAACAAATCATTTTTTTGTTCAATTG
>CAMLMR010000031.1 GCA_946481335.1 uncultured Lactobacillus sp.
AACAAGCAGATTCTGTCTTTGACGATGTTAAAGAAGTAAATGGTAACAAGATTATCACTGGTGTTCTAAACGTTTCTGGAATGGATCAACTAAGACAATTAGCTGATACTTGGAGAAGCAAGAACCTTTCAGATGTATTAGTTCTTGGAACTCAAAGTGGTGAAAAGGCTAACCTAATCGTTGCTGTTAGTGATGACAAAGTAAAAGACGGTATGAAGGCTGGCGACATCATTAAAGCTATTTCTAAGGAAATTAATGGTGGCGGTGGTGGCCGTCCAAACATGGCTCAAGCCGGTGGTTCAAAACCCGAAGGATTACCTAAGGCAATGGAATCAGCAATTGCTTGGTTAGAAAACTTTTAAAATTAATTAATATTTAAGTTTTATTTTCATTCAAGTAGAATTATAATAAACCTACATCATAGATTTAGAGGTGTTATAAATGAGTGCTTCAGATAAGACAATGTATTTTGATTTAAGTAACAATACTCCAAAGAATGTCCACGATACGCTTTTAATCGTATTCAAGGCATTGGAGGAAAAGGGATACGATCCATACAATCAAATTGTCGGATATTTAATTTCAGGAGATCCTGCATATATTCCTCGATTTAATGATGCTCGTAATTTAATTCGTCGATACGAAAGAGACGAGATTATTGAAGAGTTGGTTCGTTTTTACTTGGACAAGAATAATGATCGTGAGGAAAAATAATATATGAGATTAATGGGGATGGACGTCGGATCTAAAACAGTTGGGATTTCCGTTAGTGATTTATTGGGATGGACAGCACAGGGTGTTGAAATTATTCCAATTAACGAGGATGAAGAACAATTTGGTTTAGATCGGGTAGCCGAGTTAGTCGAAAAATATGAAATTACGGGGTTTGTTCTGGGATTACCTAAGAACATGAATAATACCTCAGGTCCTAGGGTTGAGGCTTCAAAACGTTATGGCGAAATGTTAAAGGAGAAATTTAACTTACCGGTCGACTTTGTTGATGAAAGATTGACAACGGTTGAAGCTGAACGAATGCTTATTGAAAAAGCGGACACCTCTAGAGAAAAACGTAAAAAAGTTATCGATAAAATCGCATCTGAATTAATTTTACAAACTTATTTAGATGGTAAAGGTAAACTAACAAGATAAAGAAAAGAGGGATTAGCAATGGACAACAAAAACAACGAAGAAGAACAACAACAAATTTCATTAGTTGATGAAAACGGAAATGAAGAGTTATACGATGTTTTATTCACTTTTGAATCAGATGATTTTGGTAAATCATATATTTTACTTTACCCAGCTGGTAAAGCAGATGATGAAGAAGTAAACATTGAAGCATACGCCTTACCAGAAGGTGATGATCCAATGGACCCACAAGGTGGAGATTTACAATTAATCGAAACTGATGAAGAATGGGAAATGGTTGAATCAGTGCTAAACACTTTATTAGATACCGATGACGGTGACGATGAAGAATAATAAGTAATACAGAAAAGATGCCGTAACGGCGTCTTTTTTTGTGTTCTTTACTGGTTATACTCTGCCTTTTCATGCTAAAATAGTGATGAAGTTAATGGAGGTTTATCGAAAATGAACGACACGAATCAACGCTTTAAAGCTAGTATTGGAAAGAAAAATTATACATTTGTAGGGAAGAGCTCTGCAGATCATATGAAGACAGTGACTGAATTAATGAATCGTCAATTGATTCAATTAAAAGAAATGTCACCAGATATTAATGACGAAGATGCTGCTATCTTATTAGCGTTTAACGCATTTTCTGAACAAATTAAGTTACAAGAAAAATTAAATGAATTAACTCAAAACAATGAAGAAGGAAACTTAAACTAATGCTATTTAATATTATTATCTTTTTATTGCTTGTTTATGGTGCCTATGATGGTTATCACCGTGGACTAGCACAAGAAATATTACGTGTTGTTGGTTTTTTGTTTAGTCTATTTGTTTCACTATACTTTGCTAGAGACTTAAGTCAGGCAATTTTTGCTAATAGTAGTTTGATTAATGATCAAATTTTATGTAATAGTATTAGCTTCTTTATTATTTTCCTAATTTCTGGAATTTTTGTGCGTATTATTATCTCAATCGTGGATAAAATCACGCACATTCCAGTAATTCATCAACTCAATGCGGTTGGTGGAACAGTTGTAGGATTGATAATTGCATATTTATCAGTACTATTTATCCTAAATGTTATTTCCGTTCTACCAAGTAATCAAATAACTAAACAATACCATCAATCGTCTGTAGCTGAATTTATTGTTAACAAAACACCAATTATTTCACACGATTTATATGAAAAATGGTTAAGATAAGGTGATTAAATAAATGAATGAAAAAGTTCTAGCGACTTTAGAATACGAAAAAGTTAAGAGTTCCATCGAACAGTACCTAACCACTAGAAACGGTAAAATGGAACTAGCTGCACTATCACCGGTAGATAATCCCAACACTATTAATATGTGGCTTGATGAAACTGACGATGGTGCGCATATTTTACGTTTAGATAAGGAAATATCTATTCCCAAGCTTGATGACGTAGCTCCGTATATGAAACGTTTGAAGATTGATGCATCTTTGAATGGGAGTGAATTATCAAAGATAAATAAGATTTTAAAGACATCTAACTATCTAGTTAGATTTTTTAATAACTTGAGGGATGATGAGGTTTCATTAAATCGTTTGTATAAATTAATTAATGAAATTCAAGCTGTCCCAAACATTTCACAACGTTTAACTGATTCAATTGATGATGATGGAAGATTATTGAATACCGCTTCAAAAGAATTAAACTCAATTAGACGTCGAATGGATGTCATCAAGGGTGAAGTGCGTTCAATTATGAATCAATTCACTCAAAAACACGGTAAGGACTTAACTGAACCAATTGTCACAATCAGAGAAGACAGAATGGTATTGCCGGTTAAAGCTGAAAACAAAAACAAATTTGGTGGAATCGTTCATGACCGTAGTTCTTCTGGTCAAACTTTGTATGTTGAACCAGCATCAACAGTTGGTTTAAATACTGAATTACGTCAAAAACAAATCGAAGAACGCCATGAAGAAAGACGTATTTTGATTGAACTATCCGATTTGATTCGTCCTTATCAAAGTGAAATTATCAATAATTCCAAGATATTAGGTCATTTAGATTTGATTAACGCCAAGGCAAAGTATGCTAGAGACTTAAAAGCTACTAGACCTGCTGTATCTAATGAAAATCATGTTAATTTAAAGCAAGCAAGACATCCTTTAATTGATATGAATAAGGTTGTCGCAAATGATTTGTACATTGGAAAAGATAACAAGGCAATTATCATCACTGGGCCTAACACCGGTGGTAAGACCATCACAATTAAGACACTAGGATTGCTTCAATTGATGGCACAATCAGGATTGTTTGTGACTGCTAATGAAGGTTCATCTGTTGCTGTATTTGATAATATCTTTGCTGATATTGGGGATGAACAATCAATTGAACAGAACCTAAGTACATTCTCATCACATATGGATAATATTGTTGATATCCTAGATGGCATTACTAAAAAGAGTCTAGTGATTTTGGATGAATTGGGTGCCGGAACCGATCCAAAAGAAGGTTCAGCATTGGCAATTGCCATTTTAGATAAAATTGCTGAAAAGGATTGTGACGTTGTTGCCACAACTCATTATCCTGAATTAAAGGTTTACGCTTACAATCGTCCGCAAACAATCAACGCATCAATGGAATTTGATAGCGAAACACTTCAACCAACTTATCATTTGATGATGGGTGTACCTGGACAAAGTAACGGTTTAAATATTGCTTCTAGACTTGGTTTAGATGAATCCATCATTACCGAAGCTAGATCTTTAGTAGACCAAGATAGTCAAGATTTGAACACGATGATTGTTGAATTGACTGAACAAACTAAGCGTGCAAGGGTAGAGGCTGACGAACTAAAGGTTCAATTAGACGATGCTACCAAATTACATGAAGACTTAAGTGAAGAATACACTAAGTACAAGAACCAAAAAGATAGATTGGTAACTGCTGCTAAGCAACAAGCCAATGAAATTGCTGAAGCTGCTAAGAAAAAAGCAGACGCAATCATCAAGGATCTTCATGAAAAACAACGTAAAGTTGGTAAAGTCGCAATTAAGGAAAATGAATTAATTGATGCTCAAGGTCAATTGAATTCGCTACGTCATGACGTTAACCTTGTAAACAACCGAGTTTTGAAAAAGGCGAAGGCCAAACATGATTTCCATAAGGGTGATGATGTGATGGTGAAGTCATATGGACAACGCGGTGTGTTAGTTAAAAAACTGGATGATGACGAATGGGAAGTTCAACTAGGTATTCTTAAGATGAGAATCGGTGAAGCTGACCTTGAAAAAATTAAGGTCGACAACGATGAACATAGATTTAATACCAAGGTGAAGAGAACAGCTTCCAAGCGTGTGTCTGCTAAGTTGGATTTGCGTGGCCATCGTTACGAAGAAGCAATGCATGAAGTGGATCAATACCTTGATTCTGCAGTCTTAGCCGGATATCCATCTGTAACGATTATTCACGGAAAAGGGACTGGTGCTCTAAGACAAGGTGTTACCGATATGCTTGCTAGTGATAGACGAGTTGATTCATTTAATTATTCCCCAGCAAATGCTGGAGGAGATGGTTCCACAGTGGTAAAATTAAGATAGAAAATTAAATCGTATAAGACATATTCTTTGCATTTAATTATTAAACAGTCTAAACTTACTTTCAGTAAGAAAAATAAGGAGGCTATTAAAATGGTTTCAGAAACAACAGATAATACATTTGAAAAAGACACTGCCGAAGGTGTTACTTTAACTGACTTTTGGGCAACTTGGTGTGGTCCTTGCCGTATGCAATCACCAGTTGTTGATCAATTATCAGAAGAAATGGGTGACAAGGTAACATTCAACAAGATGGATGTTGACCAAAACCCAGAAACACCACAAAAATTTGGTATTATGAGTATTCCTACTTTGTTAGTAAAGAAGGATGGCGAAGTTGTAGATAGCATCGTGGGTTACCACAGCAAAGAACAACTTGCTAAGATTTTAAACCAATACCTATAAGGTAATAAAAAAGAACGTTTGGCATTAATTGCTAAACGTTCTTTTTTATTATTGTTTTAAATCAAATTCTTTGACGGACTCTTCAATTACTGGAGCAGGATGCTTCGGATCCATATGTACTCTAATAAGGACGGTTCCATTCTTTTCTTCCTTAGGGTTCATTTCAGCTTCGGCAATTACTCCAAACTGTTGTTGAGTAATTTGAGCTAGGAATCCGGATTCGAACATAAAATCAGCATCTGGATTAGCTTCGATTCTTTCTGCAACGATATCTCCACTTAAAGTCCATTTAATTTCATGTTTGTTTTCAGAAGAAACAGATAAGTCACCCAAACCTGATTGTTTGAAAAATAGGACAGTATCCAAAGCATCTTTTAGTGGGAATTTTCTGGCAAGCTTCTTACCAGCCCAGTACATGATGCTATGGGTATCATTTCCCAATAAATCGTTTAATAATACATCTCTTAATAATTCTTGTCCCCATAGAGAACGAGTAGAATCATTTTCGATTATTCTATTGTAAAGATTATTAATATCCATACTTATTAACCTCAATTCCTTATATACAAATACATTATATTATAAATTTATCATAATTTATATATCCATGGTAAAATTAACGAAATGTTTATCCTTAATAACTGCCAGGAACTGCTAAAAATGGTAATATAAAAGTAACGGAACTGAAAAGAGGGTTACTATTTTGAGCAAAAAAGCGATTGGTTTTATGGATTCTGGAGTAGGTGGCTTAACAGTTGCTAAGCTAGCTATGCAAGAATTACAGAACGAAAATATTGCATATTTGGGCGATGAAGCCCGTTTACCATACGGTGAAAAAACTAAAGAAGAAATTCAACAATATTCATTACAAATAGCAAACTTCTTAATTAAAAAAGAAGACATCAAAATGCTTGTAATTGCATGTAATACAGCTACTTCATATGCACTGGATTACCTGCGTGAACGTATTTCAATTCCCGTAATTGGTGTTGTTAACCCAGGAAGCATTGCTGCGGTCAATAATACAAGGACCAATCGTGTTGGATTAATTGCCACTAATGGAACTGTTAAGAGTGGTGCTTACGAAAAAGCAATTAAAAAAATTAATAATAACGTTGATGTTTTCAGCCAGGGATGTCCAAGATTTGTTCCAATGGTTGAAAAACAAGAATACAAGAAGGACAATACACAAGAAATCGTTAATAGCGATTTATCAACCATCAATACAGATAATGTTGATACCTTAATTCTTGGTTGTACGCATTTTCCAATCATGCGTGAACTAATTCAAAAATCAGTTGGTGATTCTGTTATATTAATTGATCCGGGATATGAAACGGTTAAACAAATCAAAAAGATTTTACAAAATAATGATATTGAAAATAAAGAAAATGATGAAGTGACATATTCCTTCTATACTACGGGTGATGCGAATAATTTTGATAAAGTAGCTAACGAATGGCTTAATTATGATGTACACGCTAAACACTTACCAATTAAAGAATTAGAGGAGCTATGATGATGGACACAATTGTAATTGCGACTAATAATCAAAACAAGGCCCGCGAATTTCGTGTAATGTTTGCTGATAAAAATATCGACTTTAAAACACTTGCGGATTTTCCAGAATTGGGTAAAATTATTGAAAATGGTGAATCGTTCGAAGAGAATGCCACTATTAAAGCACAATCCATTTTCAATCAAACTAACTTAGCTGTTTTGGCTGATGATTCTGGTTTGGAAGTTCCTGCATTGAACAACGAACCTGGAATTCATTCCGCAAGATATGCTGGAGACCATGATGATGCAGCTAACAATAAGAAACTATTAGCTAAATTAGATGATAGCGACAAGCGTGATGCTAGGTTTGTCACATGCTTAGTCTTATTGAATCAACATGGAGAAAAATTCGTTGTTTACGGAACGGTAGAAGGAACCATACTAAAAGCACCAAGAGGTGATAATGGTTTTGGATATGACCCATTATTCTATGTTCCAGGTAAGAAGAAAACCATGGCAGAAATGTCTGATCATGAAAAGAATGAAATAAGCCATCGTGGTAACGCAATTAAACAACTATATAGTAAGTTTGATGAATGGTGGAAGGCTTAAGATTAAACTAATTGTAAGATTAAATAGTAAATGCTATTATAATCATATAAACGTATGAGGAGGGGTTGCATGACAATAGGAGGATTAGCTGGTTTGATTGCCGCAGTTGCATTCATGATTATTGCTATCTGTGCTGCGGTTCTACTAATCAAGTTATCTAAGACTGTTGACGAAGTAAATAGAAACATTACATCAATTTCTCAAGATATTGATGTAATATCAAAACAAGCCGAGGATATTTTAGCTAGCTCAAATTCATTAGTTAAGGATGTTAATGAAAAAATCAACACCTTGGATCCAGTTTACCAAGCTGCTGCAGATGTTGGACAAAGCGTTAGCGATTTAAATAACGCAACTCAAAACTTAGCCAAAAAGTTCCAAAACAGAAACAAAAAATCATTTATGGAAAAAGCCGCAGGTGCAGGCTTTAGAATGTTTAAAAAATAAAAGGGAGTGTTTTTTATGAAAAAGACAGGACTATTTTTATTAGGATTAACTACCGGTGCAGCCGCAGCTGCATACATTGCATACCGTAAGATGG
Organism: uncultured Lactobacillus sp.; assembly: GCA_946481335.1. Classification (GTDB taxonomy): domain Bacteria; phylum Bacillota; class Bacilli; order Lactobacillales; family Lactobacillaceae; genus Apilactobacillus. The sequence continues at coordinate 7,766 of CAMLMR010000031.1, forward strand.
ACGATGAAAAGACAAAAGAATTCGTTAACAGTACTGTAAAGACTGCTAACGATTTAAAGGATCGTGCATTAGACTATGCATTTTACGCTTTAGATTCTGTTGATGACGTAAAAGAACAACTACAATACAAGACCTCAGATGCAAAGTCAAAGATTAAAGATGCTGCAGGTAAGGTTAACGATAACGTAGTTAACAAAGCACAATACTACTATGACGAAGGTAGTACCCAATTCCACAAAGCAGCTGACAATTTGAGAAATCAAGTTCGTAAGAGTGCAGATGACAGTCAAGACATCGTCATCGATCCAGATGCTTTAAAACAAGAAGATAATTTAAATAAATAATTTTAAATCGTAAAAGAGGCCTGATTTTATCGGGTCTCTTTTGTGTTTTAAAGAGGTGGTAGTCTTGTTAAATCATCTTTTATCTGATATATTTGTAAACATATTGAAAGCGCTATGAAAACAAACCAGGCGGCCTAAAGAGGAGTTTGAGAGAATGGAAAAGCAAAATGTAACTATTTACGATGTTGCTAGAGAATCTGGTGTTTCCATGGCTACTGTTTCTAGAGTTTTAAATGGAAACAGTAACGTACGACAAGCAACCAAAGAAAAAGTGTTGAAGGTCATAGATGATCTGGACTATCGCCCTAATGCCGTGGCAAGGGGACTAGCAAGTAAGAAGACAACAACGGTTGGGGTAATCATACCTGACGTAACCGATGGATACTTTTCTTCACTGGCTCGTGGAATTGATGATATTGCTACTATGTACAAGTACAATATTATCTTAGCCAATTCGGATGATAATCCTGACAAGGAAGCATCAGTTCTAAATACATTGTTAAGTAAACAAGTTGATGGAATTATCTTCATGGGTAATGAAATAAATGATGATTTAAGATCCGATTTTAAACGCACTGACTGTCCAATCGTATTAGCTGGATCAGTTGATATTAATAACTCAGTACCTAGTGTAAATATTGATTATACTGATGCTGTTATGAACGAGACGGAACGTTTGATTAAAAATGGTAACCATAGAATTGCCTTTGCTTCTGGTTCAATGAAGCAAGATGTTAACAAGGAATACCGACTAAAAGGATATGTTAAAGCTTTGGAAAAAAACGGTATCGAATTTGACGATAAGTTGGTTTTCGAAACAAAGGGAACATATGAAGACGGTTATGACTTGGCTGAACGAATCATTGATAATAAGATTACTGCTGCTGTAGCAACTAATGATGAATTAGCAGCAGGTATCTTAAATGGAATGACTGATAGAGGCATTTCAGTACCGCAAGAATTTGAATTATTCACAAGTAATAATACAAAGTTGGCTAAGATGATGAGACCACAGTTATCTTCAATCACTCAACCTTTATATGATATTGGTGCGGTAGCAATGAGACTATTGACCAAGATTATGAATAATGAAGAGATTGATAATCGCTATGTGGTATTAGGCTATGAAATAGTCGAACGCGACTCGACTAAATAGGTGATATAGTAACTTGATTAATTATATACTGATTGATATAATTGATATGTTTGTAAACTAATGAAACAATAGAATTTGAGAGGAGTGCTGTGATTATGTCAGGACATTCAAAATGGCATAACATTCAAGGACGTAAAGGTGCCCAAGATAAAAAACGTGGTAAGATTTTCCAAAAATTGTCTCGTGATTTATACCAAGCTGCTAAAGCTGGTGGTCCAGAACCAGATGGTAACCCACAATTACGTCTTGTGATTGATAAAGCTCATGCTGCCAACATGCCTAAAGATAACATTCAACGTGCTATCGACAAGGCTTCTGGTCAAGGTGGAGCAAACTACGAAGAAATTACTTACGAAGGATATGGACCTGCTGGTACAGCTATCATGGTTTCTTGCTTAACTGATAACAAGAACCGTACTGCTGCTGCCGTACGTTCAGCATTCAGTCACCATGGTGGTTCACTAGGATCAAATGGTTCTGTTTCATACATGTTTGACCGTAAGGGATACATCGTTATCCTACGTGACGGTTTAGACGTTGATGAAGACAGCATGTTAATGGATGTTTTAGATGCTGGTGGAGAAGACATGAAGTCAGATGATGACCAATTTGAAATCTTTACTGCACCTTCAGATTTAACTGCTGTTAGAGATGCTTTACAAGAAAAATATGATTTAGATACTGCTGAAGTAACAATGTTCCCTCAAAACAAGACTGCTGTACCAAGTGATAAAGTTTCACAATACACTGGTCTAATTGACGAACTTGATGAAAACGATGACGTTCAAGACGTTTACGAAGCAGCTGAATTACCTGAAGCAGCTGAATAATTAAAGGAGATGCACATTTGTGCATCTTTTTTTGTATAAAAATAAATGAAACCTCCACTTTTTTCGAATATAAAAAGTGGAGGTTTTTTATGAGTATTTCAAGTTATTTTGATAGTTTGATTAATCAAGCAATTAAAGAAAAAATCAAAGATATTTATCTTCTGCCGATTAATGAAAACTATATTGTAAGGGAACATACAGGGATTAAGATATTGAATCGGGATTATATTGATTACGAAAAAGCCAATAAATTGATAAATTACTGTAAATATATTGGTGGGATGTCCATTAGTGAGAGAAGAAGACCGCAAATGGGATCGTTTGAGTTTGTTTCGAACGATGACAAATTCTTTTTGCGTTTTTCATCAGTTGGAAACTATAAAAATCTTGAATCAATGGTCATTAGAATAATTTATTCGTTGGATGATGAGACTATCAATTACGATGATGAAAGTCAGTTTTATCGACTAGTGGATTTGTCAAATAAAAACGGAATGATTATTTTTGCGGGAAAGACCGGTTCGGGGAAGACGACTTCTATATATCATTTAGCTAACTCTATGAGTGATAACAAACTAATTATGAGCATCGAAGATCCAGTTGAAGTTATTAATAATAAATTCTTGCAGCTTCAGGTTAATGATTCTGCTGATATGGGTTACGACGAATTGATTAAGGTCGGGCTGAGAAATCGTCCGGACGTGTTTATCATTGGTGAAATTAGGGATGCTAGCACAGCACAAGCAGCTGTGAAAGCCGCTCTTTCTGGGCACTTGGTATTGACGACTATCCACGCTAGAGATATTGATGGTGTGATTAATCGACTTGGACAATTGGGATGTGATTACGCCGATTTGTTTAATTGCCTGAATTCTGTTGTTTTTCAAAAGTTATCAATTAAAAACGAAGATGAGCTTTCTGTAAGGATGGATATAAAAAATGATTTTAACGACTTAAGGGAAAGGATAATTGGAAATGGAAAAGCTTTCGTTAAATAATCAGTATTATCTATTTAAGAATTTGAGTGATTTGTTTAGTGCTGGTTTTACGATTAAAGAGTCACTTCAATTTTTAGATGAAGTTGGCGGAAGAAGGGCCACAATAAGAAAGATTGCTAATAAATTAAGCGAAGGAAGTAGCTTTAGTGATAGCATCGTGGGACTTGTTCATAATGATTTTTATAATCAGATTATGATTAGTGAAAAATACGGTGATCTTTCATCATGTTTATATGAGCTAAGCCATTTTATTGAGGTTAAGCTAAAGAACAAATCCAAGATTAAAGACCTACTATTTTATCCGATTGTATTAGTTATTATTTTAATCGGAATTGTCTATGCGATTAATGCATTTGTGTTGCCACAACTCAGTTCAATCAACTCGATGCAACATTACGATTTAAGCTGGTTATATGTAATCGTATTTTGTTTGCTTTTAGGATCGTCGGCCGTCTTGTTTATGTATAAACGATTATCATTACTTAGAAAGCGGGATGTTATATCGAAAATTCCGTTTATCGGAAAGATATATAAGGCTTACATGGGATATATATTGTCTTTGGAATTGAAAATGTTGATTCAAAATGGAATTGATTTAAAAAATATATTGAATATCTTGGAGGAGTTTAAACCAAATACAATTATGTACTTATTGGGAGAAAAGGCGCGTTTTCTCGCTAAACATGGAGAAGATGTGGGTAAGTTAACCAAAATGTATTCGTTTGTACCATCAGAGTTCAATGGCTTCTTTCATCATGGATCGAAGATATCCGAAATTTTGGTTAAACTAGACGCATTTTCACAGATTAAGTTTGAGGAAATGAATCGTCGCTCCAATCAGCTAATTAATTTAATTCAACCACTATTATTTTTATTTATTGGAATTTTTATTGTTTTGGCATATTTGGTGGTTCTTATGCCAATCTATTCATCATTGAAAGGAATTTAAAAATGAACAAGAAAAAAGCAGGATTTACTTTAATTGAAATGACCATTGTGTTGTTTATTATTTCATTACTAATTTTAATTGTCGTACCAAACGTTTCTGGCCAAAAGAAACATGCCACTGATGTTCACGTGCATGCGATGCAAACTTTAGTCCAAGGACAAATTGACTCATTTGTTGAAGACGATAACCAAAAGGACGTAAGTATGGATTCCCTTGTTAAAAATGGCTATTTAACTGAAAAGCAAGCTTCTCAAGCACAAGAAGAAGGAATTCAAATTGTCGACAATAAAGCTGTTTCCAAAGAATAAGGGAGCATTTACTACAATTGAAATGATTATTGTGCTGATTGTTAGTTCTATTTTCATGTCGCTAAGTATTTTTTTATATCAGGGTTTGCATATTAGCGACAAGGAGCTAGAAAAGTCATTTTGGGTAAGCTTTAATTATCGTTGGAAACAGGCGATAGAAAATAGTGAATATAACAACGAACCAACTTATGTGTATATCAATAACCATCAGGTCGTTTTTTCCAATAAGGGACATCATGTAAATTTATCGATGCCTGATAGTTTATTCGCACAAGAAAGGTTTTTAGTAATCATTAAAGAGGATGGATATATTGCTCCTAAGACATATAGATGGTTTTCGAAAAAGACGAATACCGTCTATTTGATGAAGGTCCAACTTGGTGGAGGAACTTATAAATTAAATGAAGAATATTATGAGTAATGGATTTATTATGATCGATTCGATAACGGCATTAACATTAATTTCGGTTGGAATGATTTTCTTTTGTGAGTCGAATCGATATATGAATAGCAATCTCGGAAAGGCGAGGCATGCTTTAATCCAAAAGAGAATTGATTATGAAAAGAAAAAAGGCTTTTACAATGATTGAAACGATTATCGCATTGGTAATCCTTAGCTTGATTGCATTTACAATTACGCTGATTAATCCGTTAAAAAAATCATCTAATGAGCAAAATGTTCACGCAATCGACTTTCAACTGTTTTTGAACAATATTTCAGAACGCAACAAGCATTACGCTTTATACAAAACTGTCGGTAAGTATGAAGTATCTATGATTAATACTGATACGAAGAAGCAGTATAGAATGCTTCTGTTCAATGGGATGATAATTATTTCTGGAATAAATGGTGGCTATTACCCAATGTTAGACAATGTAAAAGATGTTTGGTTTGGTAAAGTGAAAAAACATTTAAAGATAAAAGTGCTATTTACTAACAATGAAGTTTATGAGGATGTGAGTTCAATATCTTATGAGTAAAAAATGTGGATCAGCAACGTTAATTGCGATTGTTGTTTTGTCATTTTTATCAATTTTCTTATTGATAAAATATGAAAAATATAATGCTGAAATGCAGACCATAAATAAAATGATAAAAAGTTATGAATAACGATAATTTATATGCAAGTTATTAATGGTTTGTCTTGAATTTTCTTATAAAAATCTGGTAATATGAAAGTTGTTATTAAGTGATAATACTTTTAAGGGAGTTGAGTGTGCTGACTGAGAAAGATACAGAAACTCTGTTTAAAGTTTTCAATTCTTCAGCTGAAATATTGAAAGATAAGCTAGGAGTCTCATATCTTGATGCATTCATTGAGACTGGAGACAACCTTATCAACAATGGTCAAGTTCATGTTGAAGATGGTATACCAGATAGTGACACAGTTTCTAAGTTAGAAGGATTATACCGAGACGTAGATTATCAATCTATGGATGCAGAAACTGTAAGAAAGGCAATTCAAATTTGCATGATTAAAGCAACCAAAGAGGATGCAATTCAAGCAAATCACCAAATAACACCTGATACTATAGCTTCCATTATGGGCTATTTAGTTATTAGATTAGTAAAGAATGCCAAGCATCTACAGATTCTGGATTTATCCGTTGGAATGGGTAACCTATTAACTACGGTTATGAATCAATTGAAGGATGCAGTTAAGGATATCGATTTGCACGCTATTGGAATTGATAATGATGATTCCATGCTTGCTGTTTCAAGCATAAGTACACAAATGCAACGAAACGACAAGAATACTGAACTTGTTTATCAAGATTCAGTTGCCAATATTTTGGTAGATGATGCAGATCTAGTAATTTCTGATTTACCAATTGGGTATTATCCGATTGATGAAAATACCACTAACTATAAGACAAGATCAACAGATGGTCATTCATATGCTCACCACTTGTTAATTGAACAAGGGATGAACCATATCAAACCAGGTGGTTATGGGGTTTTCTTAGTACCAAGTAATATCTTTAACACGCCTGAATCAAAATCATTATTAAAGTGGATTCAAGATAATGCTTATCTTCAAGCATTGTTGAATTTACCAAAAGAAATCTTTAATAATGCTAATGCACAAAAAGCAATTTTGATTCTACAAAAGCATGGTGAAGATGCCCACCAAGTTGAAAAAATTATGATTGGTGAGTTCCCATCATTTAACGAAGTTTCTGCTTTCCAAAAATTCTTAGCAGAATTAGTTGAATGGGAAGAAAAGGATTTATTATCTAAAAAAAGTTAGGAGAACTATTATGGGAAAGTCAATTGCAATTAACGCAGGAAGTTCCACATTAAAATTTAAATTATTCGAAATGCCTTCAGAAAAATTAATTTCAAGCGGGGCAATCGATAGAATTGGTTTAACTAAATCAGATGTTGAAATTAAATATGGTGATGGCGAAAAGTTCCAAAAGACAATGGACATTCAAAACCACGAAGAAGCAATTAAGTTAGTATTAGACAAACTACTAAGTCTAAACATTATCGCTGACTACAATGAAATTACTGGTGTTGGTCACCGCGTTGTTGCCGGTGGTGAATACTTCACTGATTCAGTAGTTATTGATGATGATGTTTTAAGCAAGTTAGAAGAATTATCTGAATTAGCCCCACTACACGAACCGGCAAACATTCTTGGAATCAAAGCATTCAAGAAGATTTTGCCAGACGTAATTAGTGTTGCTGTATTTGATACTTCATTCCATACTTCAATGCCAGAAGAAAACTACATGTATGCTTTACCAT
>CAMLMR010000032.1 GCA_946481335.1 uncultured Lactobacillus sp.
AGATATTGCAACACTAGTTAACGAGATTGACAATCATCAAGAGGAGCTTCTAGAGATTTTAAGTAAACTAGTTGCGTTTCCGACTCCAGCACCACCTGGAAGAAACTCTGACGATGCGCAAGCATACATAGTCGATTTTTTGAAAGAAAATGGTTTTGATATCGATCAATGGGATTTATATAAACACGATTCCATCGTTGTTGGAACCAAGAACACCGTCGAAAGCAACCAATATCATAGTTTAATTTTAAACGGGCATATGGATGTCGCATCAATTCAAGAGGATGAAAAATGGCAAACCAATCCGTTTGAAATGGTCGAAAAACAAGGCAAGGCATTTGGCCGTGGTGTCGCTGATATGAAGGGTGCTATCGCCGCCATGTTAATGGCGATTAAGGTGCTAAACGACGCCAATATTTCTCTACCGGGTGAATTAAAATTTGAATCCGTTATCGGTGAAGAAAGCGGTGAAGCCGGAACTTGGGATGCCATCAAGCATGGTCACAAGGCCGACTTCGCAATCGTTGGGGACATCAGTGATTTCCATATCCAAGGCCAAGGTGGTGTCATCACCGGGTGGATTACCGTCAAAAGTGATCAGACATTCCACGATGCAACCAGACGCCAAATGATGAATGCCGGTGGTCATTTGAGGGGTGCTAGCGCAATCGAAAAGATGACTAAAATTATTACCGGACTAAACGAATTAGAACGTGATTGGGCAGTTAACAAGAGCTACCCAGGGGTTGCGCCAGGTTCCGACACCATCAATCCAGCCGTAATTGAGGGTGGTAGAAACGCCGCTTTTATTGCTGACGAATGTCGTTTATGGGTTACCGTTCACTTCTATCCAAATGAAGATTATCAAGAAGTTATCAAAGAAGTTGAGGATCACATTAACCGCGTCGCACAGGCGGATGTATGGCTAAAAGATCACATGCCTATCTATAAGTGGGGCGGAAAATCAATGGTCGAAGACCGTGGTGAAATCTTCCCTGCACTAGATTTAGATACGCAATCAATACCGGTTTCCATGCTAAAAAATGCGCATGAATATGTTGTTGACGAAGCGCCTATCGTTGATGTATCACCAAGTGTTACCGACGGGGGCTGGTTCGGCCACGCCAATATCCCAGCCGCTATTTACGGACCGGGAACCATTGATGAAGCCCACTCTGTCGATGAATCCGTTGAGATTGACGACCTAGTTAAATACACTAAGGTATTAGTCCAATTCATGTATGAATGGTTAAACACCAAAAAGGAGGTGTAGTGATGAAGTTGAGTCAACGTTTAGTAACCGAATTAAAACCAATTTGGGAGGCTAATCATTATCATCCATTTGTTCAGGAGTTAGCCGATGGCACCCTTGATGTTGAGAAGTTCAAATTCTACATGGTCCAAGATTACGTGTATTTAATCGATTATGCGAAATTATTTGCCCTAGGGGCAATCAAGGCTAACGACTTAGCCGTGGAAGGTAAGTTTGCCGAATTATTGAGTGAAACATTGAATACCGAAATGAGTTTGCATCGTAGTTATGCTAAGGACTTCGGCATTGATGAATCAGAATTAGAAAACGCCAGTCCCACTCCAATCACCTTAAGCTATACCAACTACATGCTTTCTGTCGGCCAAAGCGGTGGATTGGATAAGGTGCTAGTGGCCTTGCTACCTTGCATGTGGAGCTACAATCAAATTGGTCACCTACTAAAAGATACTCCAGGGGCGCAACATCCTTTGTATGCTAATTGGGTGCAAATGTATAGCAATGATGAATACACTGATTTGACCAACTGGACAATTAATTTGTTGGATGAAATCACCACCGGAAAATCCGAGGAAGAACTCACAGAATTAACCGAAATTTTTAAGAACACCACGAGATATGAATATCTATTTTGGGACATGGCTTATAACCATCAAGATTGGCCTGAAATTAAATAAAAAAATCCCACAATTTGTGGGATTTTTTGTTTACATCCAGTTCCATGGATCGTCACGCCACTTACGTAGCACGACTAATTCATCATCTGAAATACTGTTTTCTGATTTGGCCTGTTCAATGATTGTGGAGTAGTTGGTTAGTGTATCGAATTCGATACCAGCTTCCTTGAAGTTCTTGGTGCTATCAGGAAGTTCGTAGGAGAAGATGGCAACGACACCAATCACGTTGTAGCCTTCGTTCTTAAGTGCTTGCGCAGCGTTTAAAACGCTCTTTCCTGTAGAAAGGAGGTCATCGATTAAAACGATTGGAGCATTTTCGTCGATGCTTCCTTCCATTTGTTTACCACGACCGTGATCCTTTGGTTTTGAACGCACGTAAATCATTGGTAAATTCATTTTGTCGGCGACAATGGCGGCATGGGGGATTCCGGCTGTAGCGACACCACCAATGACTTTGGCTTCAGGGAATTTGTTGTGAATTAATTCAGATAAACCGTCTGCGATGTGGGTACGGACTTCTGGGAAACTAATGGTGATTCGGTTGTCGGTGTAGATTGGCGCCTTGATACCAGATGCCCATGTGAATGGTTCGTTGGGTGAAAGTGTCACTGCGTTAATTTTTAAAAGGTCTGAAGCGATTAATTGGTTAGTATTCATTATTTGGTTCCTCCATTAACTGCGTTGTAGATGTCTTTGTATGTTTGGACGGGATTGTCTGATTGGATAATGCTTCTACCTACGACAATACCTCCGGTGTGAAATTCTGCTGCTTTTTCAGGGGTAACGACTCTTTTTTGGTCGTCGACATTATTGCTGGGTAGGCGAATTCCGGGATTAATGCATTTGAATTCGTCGGAGACAGTTTGATGAATTAAATCGTTTTCTAATGCAGAGGAGATGACGCCATCGGCACCACTTTGACTGGCCATTTTAGCTAGATGGGAAACTGATTCTGCCATTGAAACGTTCACTAGTTCTTCATCGTGCAACTGATTTTCTGAAGTCGATGTTAGTTGTGTCACTGCAAGTAGTTGTGGTTGACTTACTCCTACTTTTTTGGCACCTTCTACTAACCCGCGTTTGGCAGCCTTAATCATTTCGCTTCCGCCAAGTGAATGAACGGTAGTGTATTGAATATCGAACTGGCCGATTTGTTTAGCAGCTTGTTCAACGGTATGTGGGATATCGTGTAGTTTTAGGTCTAAAAAGACATCGATATCTTGGTCTCTAAGGGCTTTGATAATGCTTTCACCTTCGCGGTAGAACAACTCCATACCGACCTTAACGGACAATGGTTTGACATCTTTAAACGGCTCTAAAAATTTTAAAGCAGTGGGTGCATCGACAAAATCTAGTGCAATGAATACTGGTTTCATACGTTTCCCTCCAACAAAAAAGTCGTATAGCCTCAGAGACTATACGACAAATTAGGGTCCACTTATTCCGTTCGTCGATTTACTAGCCTCTCTGGACTAATTTAAAATCATATGTTGATTACAATATACGCTTTTCTCAGAATAAAGCAACCTAAAAATGAAACTTGCATTAGAAAAAATTAAAGCGTATAGTTTTATAAAATATCTAAAATAGATATTTCAAAAAAATAAGGAACGACAGTGAGCGTTCATTTTGGAGGAATTGAATAATGGAAAACACGCAAGACCACACTTCAACGACTAAGACTCAAAAATGGGTTTTAGCATCGACATCGATTGGACAAATGCTAGAAAGCATGGATATCTCATTCATCTCATTTGCAATGTCTTCAATCATTATCGGTTTACACATTAGTACTGCAGCTGCTGGAATGCTTTCAACAGTTACTACTTTTGGATCGTTGTTGGGTGGTATTTTATTTGGTCTTTTAGCTGACCGTTTTGGTCGAGTACGTATTTTGACCTACACCATCTTCATTTTCGCCATCTCAACTGCCGGAATTATGTTTGCCCAGAATTTTATTACTTTTGCTATTTTACGTTTTTGTGTCGGCCTAGGTGCCGGGGGTGAATATGGTTCAGGTGTTGCCATGGTGGCTGAATCATTTAAGAAAAAACAATTAGGAAAGTCGGTATCAATCACCACAATTGGTGGTCAAGTTGGATCAATTATTGCAGCACTGCTAGCCGCAATCATGATTCCAGCATTTGGTTGGCGTTCACTTTTCCTAATCGGAATTATTCCAATATTCTTTGCCTTCGTGGTTAGAAAGAACCTAACAGAAAGCCAAGATTTCATTGATACAATGGAATCTGGAAATCGTCCTAAGGTTTCTGTAAAGAAATTATTTGCAACACCAAGATTGGCATACCAAACTATTGCATTAATCGTGATGGTAATTGTGCAAATCGCCGGCTACTACGGTCTAATTAACTGGTTACCTTCAATTATGCAAAAGAAGCTTGGTCTAAGTGTTGCTGGTTCATCACTATGGACAATCGTTACCATTATCGGGATGAGTGCCGGAATGCTAACATTCGGGACCATTTTGGATAAGCTTGGACCTAGAAAGGCCTTTGGATTATTCCTATTAGTTGCTTCTGTGGCAGTATATGGAATCACATTCTCATTCAATGGGTTCACATTGCTACTAGCATCAACCGTACTAGGTTTCTTCTCAAACGGGATGTACGGTGGATACGGTGCCATCATCAGTCGTCTATACCCAACCGAAGTTCGTTCCACTGCTAATAATGTCATCATGGGATTCGGACGTGCAATCGGTGGATTCTCACCAGCCATTATCGGTTTATTGATGGAAAGCCATTCATTACTAGTAATCATGGCAATGCTATCAGTACTATACCTAATCAGTTTCATCACAATGATGACTATTCCCGCTTTGAAGGGTTTAGCGATTGAAGAATAAGCTTTTATTCTGACTAATTTATATATACGTGTAATAATAATATTTAAACTAAAAACCTCCCGGTACGGGAGGTTTTATTGTACATAATTAAGGGGGCATTTTTGATGTTATATGGACTCGGCATTTTAGCCGGATTGGTATTACCCATTCAGACATCGGTTAATACAAACTTGAAGAATCGAGCTGGTGGATCACCATTTTTAGCTTCAATGCTATCGTTTACGATTGGAACCATCGCGTTACTTTTCGCCACTTTGTTGAGTGGTCAATCACTATTTTTTTCTAGTCACTTATTTACAAGCCAACCAGCATGGATTTGGTTGGGCGGATTGTTTGGTGTCATTGGTTTAACCACTAACGTTTTAATTTTCCCTTACCTAGGGGCGGTGCAAACGGTGATTATGCCAATTACCGGTCAAATCATCATGGGGATGATTATTGATAACTTCTCATTATTTGACGCTAGCCACCATATCTTTACCATTATTAGATTAGTCGGCGTCATCCTACTAGTTGTTGGTATCTTGATGGTTGTCCTAGATAAAAAGGGCAGTGATGGTGCTGATAAGGCCAAACAATTGCCTTGGCAGATTCTAGGAATCGTGGCGGGGATGTTTCAAGCTTCTCAAGCGCCGGTTAATGGCCATCTTGGAGTAGTTCTTCACTCACCAATTCATGCGGCCTTTATCTCATTTTTAGTCGGTACCATCATCTTATTCGTGATTACCGGACTAGTTGATCGTTCTTACGTTCACGCCAAAGACGCAATTGGAAAGGGCAATCCTTGGTGGATTTGGCTTGGTGGTGTCTTGGGTGCCATCTTCGTTTTATCAAACGCATTTCTAAGCCCAAAAATTGGAGCCGGAACTACCGTTGTTTTAGTCCTATTGGGTAACTTATTCGGAAGTGTAATGGTCGATAAATATGGCCTATTGAATTCACCGAAAAAACCGGTTGGCATTATGAAATATATTGGTTTAGTAGTGATGTTAATCGCCGTTGCGATTATCAAATTGTACTAAAAAAAGAGGTCTCCTCGGAGGTCTCTTTTTTATTTTAAGTTATTGATGATTTGATCAAGGATAATCTTACCTAAAGTTCCACCGACTAGTATTGATATATCATACATAGCAAAGTTTAATAGGTATCTAAAACTGTTTTTTAACGGGTAGATTCTAACTATTACTAGGAACATGTATAAGATTAAAATCCCAATTGCAACCATTAATCCAATGGCTAGACTGAAATATATATACGATGATTTGATAAAACTAACGTGCCACGAATATAGTACTGTTAATGCTAATTCGGATAAAAAGCCAATGACAATACCGGCGGTTAATAGTCTTTTTAATCGATTTTTTGTCTTGTTATCCACTACCATATCCCTCCTAATTAGAACTATTAATAATAGGCCTAATTATAAGTTAAGAGATGCAAATTTATAGGGGGATTAGCTAAAACTTATACAAAACTTTATAAATTAAAAAATTATTATTCGATTTTTTTAATCATTATTTGATAAACATTTGTAGAATGAATTTTCCAAACATTCCACCAAAAATAACCATGACGTCATAGAAGATAAATGAAATGAAGTAGCCTCTGATTGGCCATTTTTCATCACTTTTAACGACGCCTAGATAAGAAAAAAGAAAAACGACACCACAAATAGCGATTCCACAAATTGAAAAGAACACATCAATTGTAGATGAACTAATTACATGGGATGTCCAGTTATCAAAAATGGTTAAAAATACCTCTGCCAAAAATCCTAATGAGAGACCGACTAAAACTAGTAAAGCCAGTCGTATCTTAGTTGATTTTTTCATGCGTGTATTTTCCTCCATAATCGTTATTTAATATGTATTGATTAATATACAATTATTATAACGAAAAAACAGAAAAATGTTATAAATGTTGTCTTATAAACGTTTTTAGCATAAAAAAAGCGTTCGAATTTGGACATTTTGTCTAATTAAAATACTTTTCAAGTGATCTTGCGACATCTTTTGCGACATGTTCTTGATAAGCTGAACTTTGGATATATGGTAGATCGTGCGAACTATCCATGAAGCCCATTTCACATAAAATGGCTGGACGTTCATTTTCACGTAAAACATAATAATTACCAAATGTAACTCCACGATTTGAGACTGGAAGGTTATCTAAACCGTTCGCAAGTTCGTCGGCCACTTTAACGGCATTCTTGTGGTAATTATAGATTCCATAACCGTTTGCCCTACCATATCCATTATCGGAATTAAAATGGAAACTGATGAATAAATCAGCGTGGTAGTCGCTAGCCATATTTGTTCGTTCTTTCAATGTAACGTACGTGTCATCAGTTCTGGTCATTACGACGTTAACATGTCTTTTTTTCAATTCAGCTGCCACTTTTTTAGCTGTTTGGAGAGTATATGTTTTTTCCATATATTTCTTGTTAGCGGAAAGGGTACCGGAATCGCCACCACCATGACCAGGATCGATAATGATGGTCTTTTGTGCCAGTTTGTCACCGGTTTTTACATTATAGTTGTCGACACCGACTAACCATGATGGCACCCAACCTTTTTTGCCATTATATTTGGTGTACCACCAATTGTTTTTTGACTTGATGATATTTAAATGCCGTCCATGTGGAACTGTTTCGACGATTTTTGATTCGTCGTTGGGTTGTTCACGTAAATATAGAGTAGTGGCATCTACCTTTGGTAATGATAAAAATCTGGCTAATTCGATTATTAAAATTACTAAAAGGATAAAAGTTACGACACCGCGGTAGATTAACTTATTGTTTGGTGTTTCCCTAAATTTAATCATAAAACGATTAACCAAATTATCACCCCGATTGTATTATGTATGTTAAAATCAATTATATAACAGAAATTAATATATATCAGATATTTGATTGTTTTAATAATCAGACTACAATGATATATAAATAATTGAGACAGTGAGGATTAATGATGAATAAAGAATCCAATTTAATCTTATCAGTACGCAATTTAGACGTTGCTGTTAAGAATCGTAAACTAATTAATGATTTGTCTTTTGATATCTTCTCTCAAACCTTAACCTGCGTAACTGGTGAAAATGGTGTTGGGAAGACAACATTAATAAAGACTATTTTAAAACACTTTAATAAAAATGAACACGTTCAAGCTAAAATCAAAAGATCAGATATGCAATACATTCCTCAATTGAGAAATATTGATGATGACTATCCATTGACCGTATCTGATTTCATTGGTTTAGGTTTACAACATTCCATATTGCCATGGTTGAGCAAAAAAGAAAAACAAAGTGTGCAAAAAGTTATCGAGATGACTAAATTACAAGATTTGGCTAACACTCCTTTGGGGAGCTGTTCCGGTGGGGAACAACAACGAGTATACCTAGCTCAAGCGTTGGTATCTAAACCCAAGTTATTAATCTTGGACGAAAGTACCGCTAGTTTGGATAAAGAGGCTAAGTTCATGCTATTGGATGTCGTTAAAAACGTTATTGCTGAAACTGGTGCAGCGGTATTATTCATTACCCATGATCCAGTTTTAGTTCAACAATACGGTGATTATGACTTAAATATCGCAAATCAAACCGCAACAATCACGACAGTGAAGGAGGATCAATAATGTTAGAAATGTTAAGTTATCCATTTATGCAATACGCCTTCGTCGCTAGTTTCTTTATATCAATTCTATGTGGATTGATGGGAGTATTCGTTGTTGCAAGAAAGACCGCTTTCTTCACCCATACACTTTCCGAAATTAGTTTCTCAGGGGCTTCCTTTGGGGTCTTCTTGGGAGCTAACCCAATTTTAGGGATGCTATTATTCACTGTTTTAAGTTCATTGATGATTGGTACCGTTGGTTCCAGGGTTAGTCGCCGTGAATCTTCAATCAGTGTTTTCTCGGTATTCTTCATTGGATTGGGGATTTTATTCTTATCATTAGCTGACACTCAATCAAGTTATGCTACCAACATTTTGTTCGGAAGCATTGTTGGAATCAGCTACAGTAATGTACAAACTTTAGTGGGATTGAGTGTTGCGATTATCGTAATTACCACTTTGATTTACAGAAAATTAAAATACAATTCATTTGACAACGTTGGTGCTAGTTTTAATTCACGTGCTAACACCTTAGTTTCAGTTATCTTTTTAATCTTACTTGCCTGTACTGTTAGTGTTACAGCACAAATCGTAGGATCACTTTTAATCTTTGCACTATTGACCATTCCAGCTTCATCAGCACGTTATTTTGTGCACAGCATCTGGTCAATGACTATTTTGACATTTATCTTCTCTTTAATTGGAACATGGTTTGGTCTATACTTAAGTTTTGTAACGAACCTACCAGTAAGCTTTTTTATCGCAACAATCGAGACAATTATCTATATTATTGCTGTGATTTATGATAAAGTAACAAGAATTTAACACAAACTTTATTAACGTAGCGCTGATGTTTTGTTATACTAATTTCAAATAGTTTTTTAAGGAGATGTCCTACATTATGAAAGCATGGAAGAAAATTTTACCTGCAGTTGCAGTTTTAGGATTAGTTTTAACTGCTTGTGGACAAAAGAAAAGTGATAATAGTGATGCATCAAGCTCAACTTCAACTACCCAAACTAGCAAGATGAGTTCATCATCATCATCATCAAGCAATGACAAAATTGCAGACAAATTAGGAAACGAAAAGCTACCACAAAATAATGGTTTAGATTCTAACCAAAGCGTAAATGCTAAGTTGGATGGAAACAAAACCAACTTTACAATTAGCTACTTAAACAACGGTTCAACATACGCTACTTACACTAAGCACAGCTACGAAAGTGACGCTGCAGCAATGCAACAAGTTGGCTACCAAGCTGCTGCAAACGTTGCTGGTCTACCTTCAGTTAACTTAGGTTACAACGTTGTTGGTCACTCAGATAAGGGTGCTGGACAAGAATATATCCAAGCAAACTTTGGTAACTGGTCACTACTAACACACGGTAGTAACTTCGGTAAATACAAGGGTGCCGCAACTACTAAGGGTAAGACAGTAGTTAACTACATTCAAAGCCACAACCTACCAGTTCCAGAAAGCAAGGGTAGCATTACTGCTGAAATTGATGGTTCCGCAACTATTACTTGGCAAATGGGTAATGATGTTTACTCAATTAAAGCTAACTCTCTAAATACAGCTCTTGAGATGGTGACTTCACTTAAGTAAAAATCATTAAAAAACCAGGTTATAATGACCTGGTTTTATTGTGAAAAAAATTATTCGAAATGAAGGTATTGGAAAATGTATGATTCTAAAAAAATAAAACGTTTATTATTTTCCGCAGCGTTAGGATCAACAATGGCCTTATCTTTGAATGGTATCCAGTCACACGCTGATACAACTCAGTCATTTAAACCATACACACCAGTGGCTTATGACATTTCTGAATTTCAGGGGAGCTTGAACGATCAAGAAGTAATGAATTTGAAAAACGAGGTTAAATTCGTTGTCTTGAGAATTCAAGATGGTCAATATCATGATCGACAGGTTAATAATAATATCAGTTTAATGGAAAAGTATGGAATTCCATACGGTGTGTACAGCTATAGCCGTTACACTAATTCGAATCAAGCGCGTGAAGAAGCAAAACGTCTACATTCATTAGCACCAAATGCTAGATTCTATGCAAACGATTTTGAAATTAGTTTTACTAACACATCTGATCAAGATGCCGTTAGTTGGGCTCATGAAATGAAACATTTAACCAAGCAACCAGTAATCCTATACAGTTCACAGTCTATTTTGGATCAATTCCAACAAAGTACTTTGAACGCATATAGTGCGGTATGGTTGGCAAATTATACCAACTACACACCAAATCCTAGTTACAACTATGATTTGTGGCAATACACGGATAAGTACCAAAGTAAGGCGTTGGGACAAACTTTGGATGCTGACACCATTCCAGTTGGTGGACGTAAGCTAGCCTTTTGGACTACCGAAAAGACCGCTAACAATCGTAAGCGAACTGTTGCTAAGACAGGGACTGCTAGACACATTAAAAAGCATGCGACGACAAACGTATTACATAAGGCCGCTAAGAAACAAGTAATTGCTAAAACTAGCTATAAAAAGGCCAAAAAGCTTCAATACAAGCATCTTGTTAATAAAGTGAGCCATAATACTAAGAAGCATGTAAAACGTGTATATCACGTTAAAAAGCACGCTGCTAAGAAAATTGTTAAAGCTAACAATACTTATAAATATGCTAGTGCAACTAAGCGAGTTAAGCACAATAAAACTTATAAAAAGCATGTTAAAAAACACGCCAAAAAACGCAGTAAGTACACTTATAAGTTGAACAATGCTACTAAGACGCGTTTAGCTAAGCACCATGTTAAAAAGCACAAAAAGCATACTAAAAAGTATAGTTACAAGTTATCTAAACAAGTTACTCGTAAATTAGCCCACAAGCATGCTAAGCATAAAAAACATGCAAAGAAGTACAGCTATCGTGTTAAGAATAATTTGAAACACAAGAAGCTACATCATTCTTATAAAACTAAAAAGCATAACAAGGCAAAAAGACACTACAAATACAGTGTAAAGAAGATTCATCACAAGCACGCCAATAAGTATTCTTACCGTGTTGCCTAAATAAAAAACGTCTAATCGTAATGATTAGGCGTTTTTTTGTTGTATTAATTTAACACTTCATATACAATAATGACCAATGGTCAATTTAGAAAAAGGAGCCCATTATGAATATTAAAACCGCTGATGAAAAACAACGAAAACAATCATTAATTGCTGAAACAGCACTGAAAATGTTTGAAGAAAACGATTTTTATGATATCTCCATCAACGCGATTGCACAAAAAAGTCACATCGCAAAGGGAACGGTCTTTAATTACTTTAAGACTAAGGAAAATATATTCATGCACCTTTTGTTAGTGGGATATCAAGAATTCTTTTTACAAACCCTAAAGCAATTACAACAAGCCAAGTTAACATCCGTAGATGAACTAAAATCGTTTCTACTAGCTAACACCAAGGACTTAATTGAAAACCACCTAACATTAATTAAGTTAAACGCACTTCGCGGACCGATTTTAGAGGGGAAAGCATCTAGAGAAGAAACAATTGAAGGTCGGCAAAAATTGTACGAAGTTCATGAAGAATTAGCCAAATGCATTCATGATTTATTGCCATCAATCGATGTCAAAACTGCCAACAAAATCTTCATTATTCAAAGCAGTATTGCCAGTGGATTGATTAATCTATCAAATTTGGATTCGTTCAATCAAGAACCAATTCCGGGAAATATGGATGACTTTAAGGTTAGTATCCTAAACGACTCAATTGAAACTTTCGATTTTTATCTAACGGGCTTACTTGGCAAATAAAGGAGTAACTATGATGAAACAAGCAAACATTCGCAACTTTTCGATTGTTGCCCATATCGATCATGGTAAATCGACATTATCCGATCAAATCATGAAGATGACTGATACCTTTAGTTTCCGCGGAAACGAAGAACAAGTACTAGATGACATGAAGGTCGAACAAGACCATGGTGTAACCGTCAGATCCAGAACGGTCAGAAATATTTATCGTGCCAAAGATGGTCAAGAGTACGAATTAAACTTAATCGATACGCCGGGACACGTCGACTTTAATTATGAGGTAGAAAAGAGTGTCTCCGCCAGTGATGGGGTTATCTTATTGGTAGATGCCACCAAGGGAATCCAAGCGCAGACCATTGCTAATTATCGGATTGCCAAAAATAATGGATTGGTCATTATCCCGGTGATTAATAAGGTCGATAACCAAAGTGCGCAGGTTGATATGTGTGAACAACAACTTTACGAATTAGACGAAGCGTTTTTGGAAAATGATATCATTCATATTTCGGCTAAAACCGGTTTGAATGTCAATCAAGTATTAGAAGCGATTGTTAAACGCATTCCAAGCCCTAAGGGTGATGAAGACAAACCATTAAAGGCGATGATATTTGATTCTCACTACGATTCCTATCAAGGAGTTGTTGCTTACGTGAAGGTGATTGATGGAACAATTAAGGCTAACGACAAGCTGCTATCTATGAATCAAAAGATAAAGTTTGAAACACCTGAAGTTGGTATTTTTAGCCCACAATTGCTACCATTAAAGGAATTGAAATCGGGTGATATTGGATATGTCATCACTGGAATTAAGGATCCCGCGGACGTCCGCGTTGGTGATACAATCACTGACCAAAATCATCAAACTGACAATGCGGTTGCGGGATATCAACCTGCCCATAGCGTCGTCTTCGCAGGAATTTATCCTAAGGACGCCGACTTTGACGATTTAAAAATCGCCATGGAAAAGCTAAAACTAAACGATTCATCGATTGATTTTATCGAACACGTTTCAAACTCACTGGGAGCGGGTTATCGTTGTGGCTTTTTGGGTATGTTTCATCTCCAAATTGTCCGTGAAAGACTAATCAGCGAGTTTGGTATGTCCATAATCATTACTTCACCAAACGTTAACTATCGTTACACCACCAAGAATGATTCCGAATTGAAGACGATTAATAATCCGTCTGATTTACCAGATTTCTCAGTACTAAATACAGTTGAGGAACCTTTTAATCAGGTTGTGATTGAAACACCTAGTGATACCGTGAATGATGTAATGACACTGTTAAGTAAGAGTCGTGGAATCTTATTGGACATGGATAACACGGATCAATTAGTGAAGATGACTTACAGTGTTCCGTTAGCCGAAGTCGCGTTTAACTTCTTCAATCAGTTGAAGTCAATTACCCATGGATTTGCGACTTATGATAGTCAATTTAAGGAATATGTTGAATCAGACATCGTTAAAGTGACGATTGATGTTAATTACGCTCCGGTTGACGAATTGACGTTTATCGTTCATCGTTTAAATGCCGAAAAATTGGCTCAAGAAGTCGTTCATAAACTAAAGTATGTAATTCCTCGCAAACTATACCCAATGCCCGTACAAGGTTATATTGAGGGCAGAGTGGTGGCCAGAGTGGATGTACCACCATTGAGAAAGAACGCGGCAGTTAGTGGCGACAAGAAGAGTGTTTCAAAGAAACAAGCATTGTTACGTCGTCAAAGTTTAAACAAACGAAAGAGTGCTAAAGAAGCCATTCAACTACCACAGTCAGTATTCGATGCCATCTTAAATATCGAATGAAAAAAGCACCCAAGCATAAGCTTGGGTGCTTTTT
>CAMLMR010000033.1 GCA_946481335.1 uncultured Lactobacillus sp.
TTTCTGCGCTGCCGCTTTGGGTATCATTATTAACAGGTTCATACTTGAAATATTCATCTACGTTACCTGCTAGCGGAATAAAGCTACCTTGAATTACAGATTTAGAATCACTACTTAACTTATAGTTTGAAATATCTTTACTATTTAAAGTGTATGCAGCATTACCAGAAACTGGTGTGAATTTATCCCATGAAATGGAACCATTTCTAGTATCTTTAACACCTTCACCATTAAAATCGATAGATTGAACAGTTGGAGCAGCAATATCTTTATTAGTAGTTGCATCAATATAATGAGCTGTAACACTACTTGTAACTTTTTCATTCACTTTTTCAAAAGGATTTATAATAGTAATGTTTCTTGAAACGTTGGCAACATCGTTTCCATTTCTAACTTCATAACTAACTTCATACGTTTTTGATCCAGTTTGCAAATTGTTGCTACCATCTTTTAGTCCTTCGCTATTAGTAACATTAACACCATCAAGCTTATTAATGGTTGTTCCGGTAGGATCTGATATAAAACCATTTACGCCATCTAATAATGAAACATTTACATTTCCATTTTCATCGGTATATAGAGTACTATTTGGAGCTATAATCCATGGCTTACCTTTATTAGCGTCTGTCATAATAATATTATATTTTGACGTACCAACTATTTGATTCATTTGTTTTCCGTTTTCTATCCAGTTTAGCCAAGCTGTAGTTGAATACTTCTTAGTTAAATCATTCACTGGAATATATGCTACTAAGGCGACCATACTGTGATTATATTTTGAATTAGAAAAATCAACTGAGACACCAGTCCCTGCCTTAGGTTTACCTACAATGACACCAGGTTCTTTAGTAATATCAACATATCCATTATTAGTCTCAGCATAAACTCCGACATGAGAAGCATCAATATTAGAATCGTCTCCATTAGTTATAGTTAAAATTTCTCCTGTAACATTTGGATCATCTACTTTATTAAATCTTGCTGTACTAATTAAATAAGGAACTCCATCTGTGCTGTTAACGATAGGTGTATATTGGGCTGTAGAATTAGTAGAATCAGAAGAAACTACGATTGGATTGTAATAACTTGGATATTTTGAGTCAGCAGGTCTGTCAAAAGTAACTACTGGACCCCAATCAGCAGGTGGAACTCCTTGAACTGATTTATTAGAATCGTTATCGTTGTTGTCTGATTTTTTTGTTGGAAGAATATATAAAGATCCGTTTGAAACATTAACTGATGTATTTCCGTCATTGTTATAGTCATAACTAGCTTGAGTTGCTAGAGAAAGTACATCTGGATTTGTTTCATGTTCAGAAGTGTCACCATTCCAATCATAAGGAACATTACTTACGGACATTGAAACATATACATTATATTCACCAGGATATAAATCTTGGTTTAAAGTAACTACTATACTATTATTCTCTATTGTTGCAGTATAAGTATTACCATCATTACTTTGAGTATATGCGGTATATAATTTCAAAATATTTTTCAATTCTAAGTTATTTGGTGTAGAGAAATTAATCCTAATTTGAGTTCCCTTTGGAATAACTCTTCCGGCATTATCATTATTCTTTAAATTAATATTATAAATAACTGGACTTGTAGATGCTAATGGCTTGTCACTGGAAGAGTTCGATTGATTATCAACACTTACAGAGACAGCGTTACTAGGTGCTGCATAATTGCCATATTTGTCATCAGCATGAGAAATAACAGATATAGGAGCAACGTTAATATCTTGAGAAACAGCATATCCTGCTCCTAAGAAAGTAACACTTGCCATACCAATTACGACCCAGTTTTTCTTAACTTTGTGTAAAATCTTCTTTTCTTTTACTTGTTTATTCATACGAATCCCTCCAATAGTTATCGTCTTTATGGGACAATTATAGATTAAAATCAATTAAAAAACAGCATCTGCTTTCTTAAGTTTTATCTAACTTTGTAAACATTATTTATACAAATTGTTAAATATTTATGCATAAAAGATGATATTAAAACTATTTTTAAATCTTAAATATATAGATTGTTTAATTAAATTAGTTAAAAAATGGATTATTTGTTTTTCTATCTTGTTAACATCGAAATTTTACTAACAATTATTTTTGCGTACAATTCGCTTAATTCAAAAAAAGCCTAAGCTTAAGCTTAGGCTTTTTATTTATCTTTTAAGTGAGTCTCGAATTACATCCTGAACTTCCTTTTGAAAATCATTGAAGTAATGGGACTTTAAGTAAACCAGGTTTGTAACAAACATTGGCATATCTTCATCTAAGAATTCCAACTTGACTACCCCATCCGGCACTTGAACCAATGAGTTAAAGAACCCGACACCAACATTGTTAGAAATCAGACTCATGATATTGTTAGTTTCGTTTGATCTGAAAATCACGTTTGGATGGAATGAATTTCGCTTAGCCAATTGGTTAAATGATTCATTTTGGGTAAAACCTTGTTTAAATAGTACAAAATCTTCTTTGGCTAAATCTGCAAAATGAATTTTACCTTCATTCGCTAGTGGATGGTCTTTTGAAACATACGCACAAAATGGAATTCTCTCAATCTCTTCTGTTTCGATATCTGGATCTTCCAACGGGTTGTTAGAACCTAACAAGGCTAAGTCCAATTCTCCATTCTTCAACGCAGACTTAGTCGTTTCTGATCCATATTCATAGGTAATAATACTATTTAATAATTTTCTTTCCTTTAAATGTTGAGCAATTGTGGGAAAGTATCTAGTTTCGATAATTGGTGGTAGCCCAATTGAAACTTTTTTAGCCTTTAAATTGGCAATATTTCGCTTAGCAACGTCAAAATGACGAATGATTGCGCGAGCGTGGTTCAACAATTGTTTTCCACTATCGGTTACAATGAGTTCGCCATGGGTACGATGTCTGATAATCAACTTAGCGTCCATTTCTTTTTCTAGTCGTTGAAGCGCAAAAGTTATGGTAGGTTGACTGACTTTAAATTCTTCGGCAACTTTTGAAAAAACTTTCAATTCTGTTAAGCTTATAAAATATTCAAGGTCTCTAGTGTTCATAAAAAACGCCTCCCAGCGTTGATATAAAAGGGTTTATTTTTTAGATATAAATTATATTTATTATAACACTAAGTTTTGACTATCTAAATACCCATGTATTATTATCTATATATAAATTATGAAAAGAGGTAAGTACTATGTCTTTTGGATATGATATTTTAAACAATCCTTTCAAGAATAAGGGTACTGCATTTACTAAAGAAGAAAGAAAAGAACTTGGTTTAGAAGGAATGCTTCCACCATACGTTCAAACTTTACAAGAACAAGTGGATCAAGCTTACGCTCAATTCCAAAGTAAACCATCAGATTTAGAAAAACGTGTTTTCTTAATGACTCTATTTAACGAAAACCGTGTTCTATTCTACAAGTTATTCTCACAACACGTTGTTGAATTTATGCCAATCGTATATGATCCAACAATTGCTGAAACTATCGAAAACTACAGTGAACTATTCGTTCAACCACAAAACGCTACATTCTTATCAATTGATGATGATTTAGATTCAATCAAGACTTCATTAAAGAATGCTGCTGAAGGTAGAGACATTCGTCTAATCGTAGTTACTGATGCTGAAGGTATCTTAGGTATTGGTGACTGGGCTACTAATGGTGTTGATATCGCTGTTGGTAAGCTAATGGTTTACACTGCCGCTGCTGGTATCGATCCTAGCCAAGTTCTACCTGTTGTGCTAGATGCTGGTACTAACAACGAAGAACTACTTAAGGACCCAATGTACTTAGGTAACAGACACGAACGTGTTTACGGTGAAAAATACCACAAGTTCGTTGATACTTTCGTAGAAGACGCTGAAGAAATGTTCCCAGAAATGTACTTACATTTCGAAGACTTCGGTCGTAGCAACGCTGCTGAAATTTTAGACAGATACAAAGACAAGTACACTGTATTCAATGATGATATCCAAGGTACTGGTATCATCGTTCTAGCAGGTATCTTAGGTGCCTTAAACATTTCTGGCGAAGAAATGAAGGACCAAATCTACGTATCATTTGGTGCAGGTTCAGCAGGTACTGGTATCGTTTCTCGTGTATACGATGAATTCGTACAACAAGGTATGGATCCAGAAGAAGCTAAGAAGCACTTCTACCTAGTTGATAAGCAAGGTCTATTGTTCGATGACGACGATACTTTGACTCCTCAACAAAAACCATTTGCTAGAAGCCGTAGCGAATTTGATAACGCAGATTCACTAACTACTCTAGAAGCAGTTGTTAAAGAAGTTCACCCAACTATCTTAGTTGGTACTTCAACTCAACCAAACACTTTCACTGAAGAAATCGTTAAGGAAATGGCTGCTCACACTGAACGTCCAATTATCTTCCCTATCTCAAACCCAACTAAGTTGGCTGAAGCTAAGGCTGAAGACTTACTAAAATGGACTGACGGTAAAGCTCTTATCGGTACTGGTATCCCAGTTAACGATATTGAATACAACGGTACTACTTACCAAATCGGTCAAGCTAACAACGCCCTTGTATACCCAGGTCTAGGTCTAGGTGCAATTGCTGCTACAGCAACTGTTCTAGATGATGAAATGATTTCCGCAGCTGCCCACTCACTTGGTGGTATTGTCGACACTGACAAACCAGGTGCTGCTGTCTTACCTCCAGTTTCTAAGTTGGATCAATTCTCAACTACTGTAGCTAAGGCCGTTGCCGATAGCGCTGTAAAACGTGGTCTTACACGTGAAGACATCAAGGATGTTGACAAAGCTATCGAAGACACTAAGTGGGAACCTAAGTATTAATCTCTCTTTTAGATGATGTGTGTATAAAAAAAGACGCCGAAGGGCGTCTTTTTTTGTGCGCTAAATTTTATCGATAATCTTTTTGGTATTTTCTGCGTTGTTCAGTGAGTATAGATGAATGTGATTAGCTCCCGCTTGTTTAATTTCGTCAATCATCCCTGCAGTGTATTGCACACCATCTTCTCCGAACTCATCTTCACGCTGATTCATCAAAGCATTTAGTTCATCTGGAGCAGTCGTATGCGTTAAATTCAGCATCTTTTGTGCCTGTGTTTTAGAGATTACTGGCATGATTCCAAACCAGATTGGTGTATCGATTTGAATTCTATTTAAGTAATCAACGTAATCGGACACGTCAAAACTAAACTGCGAAATCAGATTCGTGCATCCCTTTTTAATCTTTTTTCTCAACCATTTCATTTCTTCATCACTACTATTTAAGTAGCAAGTGCCTACGATATTCACATGTGGATATTGTTGTTTGATAAATTCGATTAGTCGGTCAGAATGTGGAAATGTCACCGCCGTATCTTTTTGCGATAACTTATCCCCACGTAGTGCTAACACACTGTGGATATCGTGTTGTTGCATCAAATCAATCATCTCTTGGACTCGTTTTTCATCCTTGTCGATTCCGGTCAGATGAATGATAACATTAACGGATGAGTTGGAATGGATGTAATCGGCAATTTGAACGCTTTGTAATAAGTTATCCATGTCGTGATTTCTATCGGTAATCGAGATAAATTCTGGATTTAGTTCTAATAAACCATCCAGGTTAACTTGATCAATGTTGGGTGTAATCTCAAAAGAATATTGTAGGGACATGCGAATCTCCTTTTTGATGAATGATTATTTTAATTATATACCATCAATAAAAAAAGAGGCCCCCTTTTATAGGAAGCCTCTTTTATTTTTATTGACATAAATCAAATCGTTAACACAATTTATTTACGTCTTTTGCTGATATATGTCGCAGCAAGGCTGATTAAATTCAATACAAATAAAACAATAAACGCAGTATTTTGATATTTATGTGGGCCCAAGAAGTACATCCCTGTAAAAACCGAAACTATTACCAAATTAATACATCTTACAATCTTAATCATAATAATTTCACACTTTCATTTTTGAATAGTTAAATATTTTGAAATCATAATAGCACACTATTAAAAGATTTCCATATAAAAAATAATTTTGGTATATACTACTATATAAGTTCAAATGATTTCACACGGAGAAAATAAATGATTAATATAATTAAGCAATTTTTCAAATTTGGTATCGTTGGATTCATTAACACAGTACTAACCTATTTGATTTATACGTGTCTATGGCGGATTACATCTCCTACCATTGCCATGGCAATCGGATATGGGACAACTACTTTGATTGGTTTAACAATCAATAAAAAGTGGGTATTCAAGACTAGCGGTAACGTTACTAGAACCGCAATTAAATATTATTCTACCTACGTGTTCACTTGGTGTTTAACAGTACTATTAACGTACCTATTATCTGTCTACACATCTATTAACGAACAAATTATCCCGGTATTAACATTAATTGTGACCGTTCCAGTTAATTTTGTACTAAGCAAACTATGGGTGTTCAAATAAAAAAGAGACCGTTCCTACAAAACGGTCTCTTTTTATTATTTAGATGATTACTTGTTTTCACTAATTACGACAGCACCATCTTCCATTTCAGCATTTAAGTGCTTAATGTCTTCATGGTCTAGGTAGAAGTCAGTAATCTTGTCTCTGATTTCTTGTTCAACTACACGACGTAGTGGACGAGCTCCCATGGCTTCGTCGTATCCTTGTTCGATTAAGTAGTCCTTAACGTCATCTGATACGACAACATCCATGTCTTTCTTAGCTAATGTAGCATTTACGTCTGCTAACATTAAATCAACAATTTCTTTCAAGTCATCCTTAGTTAAGTGGGAGAATTCAACGATTGCGTTGAATCTGTTCAAGAATTCTGGACGGAAGTATGGAGCTAGACGATCCATTAACTTCTTGTCCTTGTCGTCTTCACCAGTAAGAGCTTCGTTACCGAATCCGGCGTTGGAAGTAGCAATTACAACGGTGTTCTTAAAGTTAACCACATTTCCTTGACCGTCTGTTAAACGACCATCGTCTAATACTTGTAATAGAAGTGTTAGCACTTGTGGATTAGCCTTTTCGATTTCATCTAGCAATACGATTGAGTATGGGTTTCTACGAACCTTTTCAGTCAAAGTATTGTTGTTGTCGTTGTATCCAACGTATCCAGCTGAAGCACCAATCAACTTGGAAACGGCAGTTGGGTCGGAGTATTCTGACATATCTAGACGAATAATGTTGTTCTTGTTACCAAACATGTCCTTAGCTAATTGCTTAGCAAGTTCAGTCTTACCTACACCAGTAGGACCTACGAATAAGAATGAACCAATTGGACGGTTACCTTCGTCAAAACCGGCACGGTTTCTACGAATAGCACGAGCGACTGCGGCAACGGCTTCGTCTTGGCCAATCACCTTGCCCTTTAGACGGTCACCCATTGTCTTTAATCTTTCGATGTCAGTGCTACTCATCTTAGCAACAGGAACACCAGTCAATCTTTCAACTGACTTAGCAACATCGTTGACAGTAGCAGTAACTTTCTTTTCATCACTCTTGTTGTCGATTTGCTTTTGTAGTTCTTCAATCTTGTTCTTGTGGTTTAATGCTGATTCGTAGTCTTCCTTAGCTGCAGCATCTTCTTGAGCTTTCTTTTCAGCTTCAATTTCGTCTTCGATTTGCTTTTGATCTAAGACTGGGTGTTGTGCAGCCAAGTGTGCAGCAGTCATGTCTACTAGGTCAATGGCCTTGTCAGGTAGACTTCTTTGTGGAATGTATTGAACTGAGTAGTCTACTGCGG
Organism: uncultured Lactobacillus sp.; assembly: GCA_946481335.1. GTDB lineage: Bacteria > Bacillota > Bacilli > Lactobacillales > Lactobacillaceae > Apilactobacillus. The sequence continues at coordinate 7,726 of CAMLMR010000033.1, forward strand.
CCTTCAATACTTCATCAGGTAAAATCACATTGTGGTGTTCTTCATATAATGGACGAATACCCTTCAAGATTGCTAAAGTAGTTTCTTCGCTTGGTGCCTTAATTTGCACTTCGTTGAAACGACGTGACAAAGCAGCGTCCTTTAGAATTGTGTTTCTGTATTCATCTTGGGTAGTAGCACCGATAACGGTAATTTCACCACGAGATAGTGCAGGCTTAATAATGTCTGCTAATCCCTTAGATCCACTTTCGTCTCCAGCATTACCAGCACCTAGGATTTGGTGGATTTCGTCGAAGAATAGGATAATGTTGCCCTTTTCTTGAACTTCCTTAATTAAGTTTTGGATGTTTTCTTCAAAACTACCACGGTATTGAGTTCCGGCTTCTAGACCAGAGATATCAATACTAATAACTTCCTTATTCTTAATTGATGCAGGTACGTCACCCTTAACAATTGCTTGAGCTAATCCTTCAACAACGGCAGTCTTACCGACACCAGCGTCACCAACTAATACGGGGTTGTTCTTGATTCTTCTTGATAATACTTCGGCAGTTTCTTGGATTTCCTTGTCTCTTCCAATCACTGGGTCTAACTTATTATCTCTAGCTTCTTGAGTTAAGTTTCTTCCTAACTTTTCAAGAATGCCTCCCTTATTAGATGCAGCTTTTTGTTGGGTATTAGGTTGGCCACCTTGTAGTTGGCCACTTCTTCTTAGTTCTTCTAATTGCTCTGGGGTAACTTCTTGACCATTAATCATGTATCGACGTTGGGCACTTGAGTTACCTGTATCGCCTAAAAATTGGTTAAAAATTCTGTCAAAATCATCGTTAAATGGATCAAATGGACTTCTTGCCATAGTACATCCCTCACATTTCATATAATATTTTATTTGAAAATACATTAGCCAAACATGGCATGTATTAGATAAGGCTTTTAGTTGTTCTCCTATTTCCTTATCCAAAGAATATATTACCACCTAAATTACATAATTCAATACTAAATTTGACCTTTTTTGACCTTTTTCTAACATAAGATGCGAAAACCCTTGATACATATAGGATTGAGCAAAGGTAAAATTTTTATAAAGTTTTGACTTCCAACTTATACATCCATTAACATGTCATGTTTTATGACATAGAAGCTTAACTTTTTTAAAAAAATAGTGTTTTCAGATATACAACGCTTGCCGGTTCTGATATGATAAAAACATACAATGTTATGAAATATAACGTGGAAAAGAATTTACTTGAAAAGGGGTTTTACTAATGAAGCGACATTCATCAGTAATTCGATGGTTAATGGCATTAACTGTTGGATTCGTCGTTGCATTCGGTTTATTCGCAGCACCAGCTAAGACACATGCTGCAGAAAAGACTTATCAAATTGGTACAGATGTTACTTTCCCACCATTTGAATATGCAAACGACAACAATAAATACGTCGGAATTGACATTGACTTAATGAAAGCAATTGCCAAGGATCAAGGTTTTAAGATTAATCTTAAGCCTACTAGTTTTAACGGTGCTATCCAAGCCGTTCAATCTGGTCAATTGAACGGTATGATTGCTGGTATGTCAGTTACTCCCGAACGTAAAGGATCATTCGATTTTTCTACACCATACTACAACTCAGGAGTTGTTATGGCTGTATCACAAAATAACAACGACATTAAGAGTCTAAATGATCTTAAGGGTAAGACTATTGCAGTAAAGACCGGTACTACCGGTGCTCAATACGCACAATCAATCCAAAAGAAATACGGATTTAAAATTAGTACTTTCGATGATTCAAGCAACGTCTATGAAGATGTTTTAACTGGTAACTCTGTTGCATGTTTCGATGACGAACCCGTATTAAAGTACGGTATCAACCAAGGTACTAAGTTAAAAATTGTTACTAAACCTGCTGCAGGTACACCAATTGCATTTGGTGTAAAAAAAGGCACTAACCAAGAATTAGTAAAGAAATTCAACGCTGGTCTTGCTCACCTAAAGAAAACAGGTGAATACCAAAAGATTATGGACAAGTACTTAAACGCCAAGAAGAATGCTGAAGACAATCACTCATTCTTTGGTATCTTGAAGCAAAACAAGACTTTCTTATGGCAAGGTTTCCTACAAACACTATGGTTAACAATTGTTTCAATCTTCTTCGCTACAGTATTTGGTATAGTCTTTGGATTATTCGGAGTTCTACCTATTAAGTTCTTCCGTTGGTTATCCTCTACAGTTATCTACTTATTTAGAGGTATGCCTCTATTGGTTCTAGCATTATTCATCTACACTGGTATTCCTACATTAACTGGTACTAGAATTCCTGCTTTCGTAGCCGGGGTTATCACGTTGATGTTAGATGAAGGTGCATACATTGCTGCCTTCGTTAAGGGTGGTATTGAATCAGTTGATAAAGGTCAAATGGAAGCCGCTCGATCACTTGGTTTACCATTCGGTAAGTCAATGAGAAAGGTTATCCTACCTCAAGGTGTTAAGTTAATGGTTCCATCATTCATTAACCAATTCATCATTACCTTGAAGGATACTTCAATCCTATCAATTATCGGTATTCTAGAACTTACTCAAACAGGTAAGATTATCATCGCTAGAAACCTTGAAGGATTCAAAGTTTGGGCAATGGTTGCAATTATCTACCTAGTTGTAATCACCCTATTAACTTGGCTATCAAACTGGGTAAAAAGGAGAGCTAAGATATGAGCAAAATTAAAGTAACTGATTTACACAAGCAATACGCAGACAATCATGTCTTACGTGGTGTAGATCTAGAAGTTAAAGATAACGAAGTAGTTGTTATTATCGGCCCTTCTGGTTCTGGTAAGTCAACTCTATTAAGAACTTTAAACAAGTTAGAAGAACCAACTTCAGGTTCAGTTGTTGTTCACGGTACTGACATCGCCCAAAAAGGCGTTGATATCGATAAGGTTCGTGAACAAATCGGTATGGTGTTCCAACACTTTAACCTATTTAACAACCTATCAGTTGGTAAAAACATCATGTTAGCCCCTGTTGAATTAGGTAAGCTATCAAAAGAAGATGCTGAAAAGCAAGCTAAGAAGTTACTACAAGTTGTTGGTTTGGAAAACAAATTCGACGCTCCAGTAAGTTCACTATCTGGTGGTCAAAAACAACGTGTTGCTATTGCCCGTGCTTTAGCAATGAACCCAGACATCATGCTATTCGACGAACCTACTTCTGCTCTTGACCCTGAAATGGTCGGTGACGTTTTAAACGTTATGAAGAAGTTAGCTAAAGAAAAAGGTATGACAATGGTTGTTGTTACCCACGAAATGGGCTTCGCTAAAGAAGTTGCTGACCGTGTGGTATTCGTTGATGACGGTATCATCCAAGAAGAAGGTACTCCAGATGAAATCTTCAACCACCCTAAGAATGATCGTCTAAAATCATTCCTATCAAAGATTCTATAAATCTTGAATTAAAGAACCTCGCTTATGCGAGGTTCTTTTTTGTGCTTTTTTACTTGCATTTTTATTTTGTCCCTTTTATAATTGTTAGCATGCTAACAAAATCTAGGAAGTGATATTCATGACAGAAAACGTCGGGAGACAACTAAAGATAGCATCAACCCAACTTACCAAGCAATTCGATAAGTTTGCGATTCAATATGATTTAACAAGTATGCAAATGTCCGTAATCGACTTCTTGACATTGTTTAAAGATCAAGAAATGTTTCAAAAAGACATCGAACACGAATTTAACATCCGTCGTTCCACCGCTTCAACGCTATTGAAGCGAATGGAAGATAAGGGATTAGTCCGTCGTGTTGAATCTAATAAGGATGCTCGTCAAAAACAGGTTATCTTAACCGATTTAGCCGTTCAATATGAAGACGACATTCAAAAGTTCATGGTTGAAACGCAACAACAAATCCACAGTTTCTTGTCTGATGAAGAATACACTGCCCTAGAGAGTAGCTTAGATAAAATCATTAAACATATGGGGGATTAATAATGGATAGCAAAATTTCATTAAAGACATTACTATCAGTCATCGCAGCTGGAATCATGTCCTTTAGTGGTGTTGTCATTGAAACTTCAATGAACATCACATTTCCGACTTTGATGCACGACTTTAACGTCGGAACCAGTACTGTTCAATGGATGACTACAATCTATTTACTAATCGTTTCAATCGTTGTACCACTTTCTGCAATATTGAACCGTAGTTTTAAAACCAAGCAATTATTTATTGTTGCCAATTTACTATTTATTCTAGGGGTTGTATGTGATTTATGCGCCCCAACATTCACAGTATTATTACTAGGTCGTGTAATCCAAGGTTTTGGAACCGGGATTGCACTACCATTGATGTTTAACATCATCTTAGATCAAGTTCCTGCCGAAAAAATCGGTGTAATGATGGGAGTTGGTAACTTGATTACCGCCATTGCCCCTGCCGTTGGTCCTACTTTCGGTGGAATTGTGGTATCTTCAATCGGTTGGCGTTACATCTTCGCCATCCTATTACCAATCCTAGTGATTTCACTAATCTTGGGTATTTTAAACATCGAACAAAAACGTGCAATTGAAAAGACTAGCTTAGACTTTGTCGGCCTAATCCTAATCGTGATTACCTTCACTGGCCTAGTTTATGGTTTCTCAAACATGGGTGCAGGAAACATCCTAAGTGCAGTGGTAATCCTTCCAATCATCATTGGTGTGATTGCTTTAATCACCCTTTACATGCACTGCATTAAAAGCAAGAACGCCATCTTGGACCTATCCGTATTACAAAACCACAAGTTTGCTGGTCACATCGTTGGATTCTTCATTCTACAATTCATCACACTAGGTTTATCGTTCATCTTGCCTAACTACGTGCAAATCGTAAACCACTCATCAGCATTCATTGCTGGTCTATTGGTATTACCTGGTGCCGCAATTGGTGCAATCTTTGCCCCACTATCCGGTAGTTTGTACGACCGTTTCGGTGCTTACAAGCCTATAGCATTAGGAATGTTATTCGGACTAATTGGTTTAGTATTATTCACCATCTTCGGTACTAATTTGAGCAACGCAATGATTTTAATCTTCTACTTAATCTACATGCTATGCATTGGATTATCATTTGGTAACATCATGACAAGTGGATTAAGCCGATTAGATGGCGCACAAAGAACCGACGGAAACGCCGTCTTCAACACCATTCAACAAATCTCAGGTGCCATTGCCACTTCCATCGTTTCAGCAATTATTACTATCAGTCAATTGAGTAATAGTAGTGAAACAAACGGAACTGCGCTTGGATCACTTCACGCGTTGATTTTATTACTAGTACTAATCGTGATTGCTAGTTTAATCTTAAACGCCGTTGTAAAACGTAAATAACAATAAAAAAGGCCTAACGTTTTAAACGTTAGGCCTTTTGTTTTACTTCATTTTTTTGACGCTAATAAAAATTTTAGTTGCAGGATAAAAACTAACATTGAATTCATCCTTGATAGCTTTAACAATCTCGCTATCTTCATCATGTTCTTCAATCATGGCACGTACTTTCACGACGTTGTCATAATTGTTCAAAGTGTCTCTAATGACACGGTTGGTTCTAATACTTCTAACCACATCATAAATTTCAAAGATAAGTAGAATAAGAATCAAAATTATAGTCCACATATATTAAGTTATCACTCCTATTACCTTTAATTATACGTGAAATAAGATTATTATCAAAACCATGTTTCTTGAGGCTTATCAATTCAACCATTTAGCTCACTTTACTCACGTGATATAATCTAATTATTATTGATAAAGGAGAAATTCATATGATTGATACGATTAAAAAGCGTTCAATTGGATTTCTAGCTGCAGCTATTATTGCAATTATTAGTCAATTTTTAACAGCTATTATTCCAAACATCGGTGGTGCCACCATCGCAATCCTAATCGGAATTGTGTTGGGTAACACCGTTTTAAAACAACCTGTTCTAAGTGCTGGTACCAAGTTTGCCGAAAAGAGATTACTGGAATACTCAGTAATGCTACTTGGTCTTACCATTACTTTCCAAACAATTATTCAATTACACTGGTCTGGATTACTATTCATCATCATCCAAATGGCCATCACAATTATTTCTGCCATCATGATTGGTAAGTGGCTTCACTTCGGTGAAGGAATTTACCTTTGCATGGCCGGTGGAAACGCGGTTTGTGGATCATCAGCGATTGCTTCTATCAAACCAGTAATTAACGCATCAGATGAAGATGCCGGAATGAGTATCACACTGGTTAACCTAATGGGAACCGTAATGATGTTAGCTCTTCCAGTCATTGGTACCATGGTATTTGGTCA
>CAMLMR010000034.1 GCA_946481335.1 uncultured Lactobacillus sp.
TATTTAGACACAAAAACACCCCAAAGTTTTGTACAAACTTTGGGGTGCAGTGCAAGCTAGTCTTTTTTTATTGCTTAATGGTATCGATGAAGGCTAAGTAATCAGCTTCTTCACCAGATTCTACTAAGTTATTTTCAATTGGTTGTGATAATAAGTCGACTTCGTCTGCTTGAATGTAACCGACGAAAGTGGCGTTGCCCATTAGTTGAATCCAACGGTTATCAGGTTCTGTGTGCACCTTAGTTTGGACCTTACCACCGGGGTTGAAGACATCGATTGGTTCGTTGACGTCGACTAATTCAGGATAGTTCATCGCAAATGCCATTGATGTGGCAGACATTCCAGTTCCGCAGGCATTGGTAAAACCAACTCCACGTTCAAATGTTCTAACGAAGATTTTGTTCTTGCCTAAAATCTTGGCAAAGTTGACGTTAACACCGTCAGGGTAGTAGTCATTAGGTTGATTTAGACGGGTTCCTAAATTGAATAGGGGTTCTTCTAAATCATCTTCATCTTCGACAAAACTAATCAAATGGGGATTAGGAACGGCCATTGAAGTGAACTTTAGATGGTCACTAAATACTGGAATTTCTTCGTTAATAATTTGGTCAAAATCTAAATTGGTATAGGGTAAATCTGATGGCGCAAATTTGACTGGTGCGATTTGAACACCAACCCATGAAACACCCTTTGAAATGTCATCGAAAATGTGGACATTTAAATCTGCCTGCATGGTTTGCACCTTGAAATCAGTTTGATTGAACTTTTCAGCTAGGTAGCGACCAACGCAACGAAGGCCGTTACCACACATAGAAGCAACACTTCCGTCTGAGTTGAAGACCTTCATTTGACCGATGCATTCAACGTGGTCTGAATGATCAACGACTAATAGGCCATCTGAATATGGTAATACGTTGCTTTGCGCTATCTTTTGAGCTAGATGACTGAATTGAGTGTCATCTAATGAATCCTTTAATTCATCGACATCCAATAAGAAGAAATGGTTCTCTGAACCATGTACGTAATGTAACTTTGTCATAATATTAGTCCTCCTTAAAGAATTGGTTGTAGATGCTGACAACAGCCTCATTTGTGTATTCTTGGTCGATTCCAATCATAATCGCAATCTTGGAAGCACCTTGGTTAATCATGTTAATTGGAATTTTCTTTTCAGCTAATGGTTTGATGATTTGGCTGATTGAACCAACTGATACGGCCATGTTTTCACCAACAACCATAATTAATGAATAGTTGTGAATCCATTCAATCTTATCGGGATGAACGGTTTCAGAGATTTCCTTACACATTGCATTGATAGTGTCATCTGACGCTTGTCCACGGTCAAAGATGATTGTTAAATCATCTATACCTGATGGCATGTGTTCGTATGAAATACCGTATTTCTTAAAGATAGAAAGGATGTTTAAAGTGGCACCGATTTGTTTGTTCAATAGGTATGAGTGAAGATATAAAGCTGAGAAACGATCATCTGCTGAGATACCAGTGATGACATGTGAATGTTTGACCTCATCTTCGGGCACAATCAATGTTCCTTTATCCTCAGGGCGGTTAGTGTTCTTAACGTTAATTGTCACGTGACCGTTGATGGCGGGAATGATTGCTTCATCGTTAAAAACTGAAAAACCAGCGTAGGCAAGTTCTCTCATTTCACGATAACTCATCTTGGTAATTGGATATGGGTTATCTACTAAGTGCGGATTAATCGCGTAGATTGAACTAACGTCGGTGAAGTTTTCATATACATCAATATGTAATCCGGTTGCGACAATTGAACCAGTAATGTCTGAACCACCACGGGCAAATGTGGCGATGTTTCCTTCCTTGGTGTATCCGAAGAAACCAGGGAAAACTAATTTTTCGTCTTCAGAATATTGGAAGTTTTCCAAATTGGTATAGGTCTCATTAAGTAGGTTTGCAGCATTTGGATTAATGTCATCTAAGACGATTCCAGCTTCCTTTGGATCGACGAAACGAGCCTTGATACCACGACTGTTTAAAACGGCAGCCATTAGTTTAGCGTTCATTCGTTCACCGTTAGCCTTGAATGCGGCCATTAGGTATTCGTCATTTTTGTAATTGTTCTTTGCTAGATTGATGAAATTTTGTTTAATTCCTTCGGATTCAGCTTCATCAACGTTATAAGCATTTGCAATTTCAGAGTAACGATCAATGATTTCGTCTAGTGTTACTTGATAATCTTCTTGGTTGATTACTTGTGTTGCGTATTGAATTAATAAATCTGTGATTTTGACATCATCAGAAAAACGTTTACCGGGAGCGGAAACGACAACGACTTTTCGTTGTTCATCTTCTGAAATGATGTTTATAACTTTGGCGTATTGTTCGCTATTGGCTAGGGAACTTCCGCCAAATTTTACTAATTTGGACATGTAAATCAACTCGCAATCTTAAATTATTGATTTGTATTTTAACATTAAAAAATAATTAGACAAGTTATCATTTTTAGAAAATAAACGAAAAAAATGTCGCTCATATAGTAATAAAAAAACTTAAAAAATTTATTTAAAAAATTACTTGACGTAATCCAACTATTAGAATATAGTTTAACGTAATCGAAGAGGTCGCAAGCGAGATTAGTAGATAAAGTCAGTCACTGCAATGACTATGAGCTTTATTGAAAGGTGAACTTGCCGAAGTTAATGATTTTTTGCAGAGATCATTTTCTGGGACGTGTGTTAATAATGCACGGACTGTCACAAGAAAATATGTCTTGTGGAGCGCTTTCGACAATTGAATCCTAAAAATTAGAAAATGATTAATAAAAAATTTTAAAGGTTCTTTTGGATAGTGTGCCCACTTATCCAAAAGAACCTTTTTTGTTTTCAATCTGTCGAGTTTAAAACGACCTAAAGATCATTCGATTAGAAAGGCTGTTTATATTATGACAAATCAAATTACAGACAACGATATCAACGCAAATGGACATTTGCAGATTGATGGTTGCGATGCTATCGAACTAGCTCATCAATTCGGCACGCCATTGATGGTCTACAACGTTTCAGCAATTCGTAATCAATTTCATCAATTTAATAAGATTTTTGAACAAAACGATATCGATTATGAAATCTCATACGCCAGCAAGGCATTCGCCAATACAGCGATGTACCAATTGGTGAACCAAGAGGGCGGACATATTGATGTTGTTTCCGGTGGAGAAATCGCCGTTGCATTACACGCTGGTTTTTCAGCAGCAAAGATGAGTTTCCACGGTAATAACAAGACGTTAGAAGAATTAAGACTAGCAATAAGAAATCACGTCGGAGTCATCATGGTTGATAACTTCCACGAAATTGAACTAATCAATCAAGTAGTTGAAGAGTTGGATGAAACTACTAACGTCATCATGAGAATTACACCAGGAATTACAGCTCATACTCATGAATTTATCCAAACCGGTCAGGTGGATAGCAAGTTTGGTTTTGACCTTGCATCTGGCCAAGTTGAAGAAGGGTTTGAATTACTACATAAGAACTCACGAGTTCACGTTTTAGGTTTTCATGCTCACATTGGTTCACAAATTTCATCACCTGATGGATTTAACGCACTAGCCGTTAAGATGATGCAACTAGCTAACAAGTTCAACACAGAATTCGACTTCACAACAGAAGTATTGGACTTGGGTGGTGGATTTGGCATTCAATACGTTTCAACCGACGGCTACTTAGCCCCAGAAAAGTTTGTTGAAAGTATTATCAACACCATCAAGGAACAAGCAAATGAGTTTGACTTAAAGATTCCAGCTATCTGGATTGAACCAGGTCGAAGCATTGTCGGTTCAGCCGGTTCAACACTTTACACCGTTGGATCACAAAAGAGAGTTGATGGAATCAAGCCATATGTCGCAGTTGACGGTGGAATGGGGGATAACATCAGACCAATGTTATACGACGCCGAATACGAGGTCGTTTTAGCAAACAACCCACTCGCACGACCCGTCGAAAAGGTTCGCTTAGTTGGTAAGTACTGTGAATCAGGAGACGTCTTAATCAAGAATGCATCCGTCCCAAGTCTAAATGCCGGTGACGTTGTCGCTGTCTTAGACACCGGAGCTTACGGATACTCAATGGCTTCCAACTATAACTTGAACCTAAAGCCAGCAATCGTCTTTGTTGAAAAGGGCAAGGCACAATTAGTAACAAAGCGCCAGTCATTTGAAAACTTATACGAACTAGATAATAACTTAGAATTAGGAGATTAATTATTATGGCAGAACTAAATGCACAAGAAATCATTAACTACATTCAACACGCAGAAAAGAAGACACCAGTTAAGGCATATATTAATGGAAGAATTGCACAAATTGATTTTCCACAATCAGTAAAAGTCTTCGGAAACGATCAAAGCGCTACGGTCTTTGGCGACTGGAAAGACATCGAACCAATCTTGAAGTCAGATTTAGTTACCGAATACGAATTGGAAAACGATGCTAGAAATTCAGCCGTTCCATTATTGGATATCAAGAACGTAAACGCTCGTATCGAACCGGGTGCTACTATCAGAGACCAAGTTAAAATTGGTGACCGCGCCGTTATCATGATGGGGGCCGTTATTAATATCGGTTGTGAAATCGGTAAAGATACCATGATTGACATGGGAGTCGTCATGGGTGGCCGTGCCATCGTTGGAAACCACAGCCACATCGGTGCTGGTGCGGTGCTAGCTGGTGTAATTGAACCAGCTTCAGCTACCCCAGTTCGTATTGACGACAACGTTTTAATCGGCGCTAACGCCGTTGTAATCGAAGGGGTTCACGTTGGTGAAGGTGCAGTTGTTGCAGCCGGATCAATTGTCTTACATGACGTTGAACCAAACACATTAGTTGCTGGAAACCCAGCACGAAAAATTAAGGATATTGATGACAAAACCAAAGGAAAGACTCAATTAGAAGACGCACTAAGAAAGTTGTGATGATATGACCTTAGATTTAATTGCGGTGAGACGCCACTTGCATCAGATTCCAGAATTAGCGATGCACGAAAGTCAAACCCATCAATACCTATTAGAATTAATTAACGAATTTGCTACAGATAATATGGACGTTTTTACTCCCGAAGAATTACCAACAGCGATTTTGGTAAAAGTGAAGGGAATTAACTCGACTAAAACCATTTGTTACCGTTGTGATATGGATGCCCTACCGGTTAGTGAAAAGACTGGATTAGAGTTTTCATCAAAGCACGAATCGGTGATGCACGCCTGTGGACACGATATCCACATGACGGTTGCAATCGGATTGTTGGAACACTTTGCTCAACATCAACCAATCGATGATTTGATTTTCTTCTTCCAGCCTGCTGAAGAAAGTGAGAGTGGTGCCAAGGTCGCGGTAGATAGTAACCTATTTTCCGGTAACTGGCATGTCGATGAGTTCTATGGACTTCACGACACACCAGAACTACCAGCCGGTACCATTGGCTGCTGTTATCCAACCTTGTTTGCGGGAACCAGTGAAGTCGACATTACCCTAATCGGGAAGAGCGGCCACGCGGCATACCCACACCAAGCAAACGACATGGTGGTTGCATCTTCGATGCTAATTACTCAATTACAAACCATCGTTTCTAGAAACGTTGATCCTATACAAGGAGCGGTATTAACCTTTGGCCAAATTAACGGTGGAACGATTAGAAACGTGATTGCCGGTAAAGTTGAAATTAAAGGAACCATTCGTGGTTTAAACCAAGAAATGATTCAAACTGTTAAGACTAGAATTATTGAAATATGTAAAGGAATTGAAGTTGGGTTTAATTGCCAAGTAAACGTAGAAATCAACCAAGGTGGTTACTACCCAGTTAACAATAACCAAAAGTTGACCGACCGTTTTATGAACTTTATGCAAGCAAATCCAGATGTGGAATTTACAGTCACAATGCCCGCAATGACCGGAGAAGACTTTGGATACATTCTTCATCACTTTGATGGAACCATGTTCTGGTTAGGTGTTGGTAACACATCAGCACTTCACACCGATACATTCAATCCTGATGAAAGCTGCATTGAAAAGGGAATTGACGCAATTAGTTCATTTTTAGAATTCGAAATGAGAGAAGACGATTAAAATGACACAAAATATTGATATTATGACCGCCATCATCACACCGTTTGATGACAATGGCAACATTGATTACGCTGCATTAGAAAGAGTCACTCAACACTGTCTAGAAAATGGCAGTCGCGGATTTGTGATTGGTGGAACCACAGGTGAAACACCAACGCTAAGTACAGAAGAAAAGATTGAACTATACACTCGTTTTGGCTCCTTGGTTGGCGATAGCGCATACGTCATCGCCGGAACCGGTAGTAACAATACAGAAGCTACCATCGATTTTAACAACCAAGTACAAACAATCCCCGGCATCGACGCATTGCTAGTAGTGGTACCTTACTACAACAAGCCAGACCAACGTTCAATGATTGCGCACTTCACAGCGGTAGCGGATCAAGCAACACTACCAATTTACATCTACAACATTCCAGGAAGAACCGGAGTGACTATGGCAAACGATACTGTCGTTAAATTATCACACCATCAAAACATCATCGGTGTAAAGCAATGTACTTCAATGGAAGACCTAGAATACTTGGTTGACCATACCGAAAATGGTTTCCATGTCTACAGTGGAGAAGATGCTCAAACACTATTCGTCAAGGCAATTGGAGCCGATGGAATCATCTCAGTAGCTTCTCACATCTACGGCGCTCAAATGCGTGAAATGTACGAAGCAATGGAAAACGGCGACTACCGTCATGCCGGTGAACTACAAAGATGGCTAACCCCACGTATGAATGCATTATTCATGTATCCATCACCATCACCAGTTAAGGCCGTGTTAAACGCACAAGGCTTTGCCGTTGGGGGATGCCGTCTACCAATCTTGCCATTAGATGACGATGAACGCAGAAACTTAGCGCGTCACTTGGAACTACCAGAAGAAGCATTACTACATGACTTAGGTTTGGAGATGAAAAACTAATGAATATTTTTCTAGCAGGAGCAACCGGATCAATGGGCCAAAAGGTGGTCCACTTACTAGCAGACAAGGATGGCTATGACATTATTGGAATTTTGACTAATCAAGCAAACGTGAACCCAAGTGTTTACGGATTATCCAATGACGTAAAAGTGTTCACCAGTCTAGACGACATAGAAGGTGACTACGACATCTGGATTGACTTTACTCAACCCAACGTAGTCTTTGATAACGTGAAGTACGCAATTGAACACCACATTTCACCAATCGTTGGAACTAGTGGATTATCAGAAGACCAAAAACACGAACTAATCAGTCTAGCTGACAGTGAAAACGTCAACGGTCTAATCGCAGCTAACTTCGGTTTATCAGCAGTCCTATTGATGCAATTTGCCCAACAAGCTGCTAAATACTTCTCAGATGTTGAAGTAATCGAAATGCACCATGAAGACAAGACTGACTCACCGTCAGGAACTGCTATTCACACAGTTGACATGATGAGTGAAACCAAACAAAAAGAAAACATCAACCAAGAAGATGAACCAGCAAGAGGAATGTATTACAAGGGAGTTCCCGTTCATGCAGTTCGCTTGCCTGGTTACGTGGCCCATGAACAGGTATTATTCGGTGGCCCGGGTGAAGCATTAACCATTCGACAAGATTCATTTGATCGTGAATCATTCATGCAAGGGGTTTGGGTCGCATTAGAAAAACTTCCTGAATTACACGGATTAGTCGATGGTCTAGAAAATATTTTGTAGGAAGTGATTGTATGCCAAGAACCAATCCGCAACTTTTGAGAACTTATAATCACCGTTTGAACGGAATCGCACCATCTGGAATTCGTCACTTCGACGACACAATTTCGCAAAACGAAGATTTGATCAAATTAACTTTAGGGGAACCGGATTTGGATACCCCTGAACATATCAAACAAGCGGCCATTCAAGGAATTAATGACAACGATTCACACTATTCAGCTCAAGCGGGGAAGGTAGATTTAAGACAAGCGATTACTAAATACCTATCAACTCGTTGGAAGATTGAATATGATGCAGAGGAGGTCGTGGTTACCAATGGGGCGACGCAATCGATTTATTCAGCCTTGCAAGCAATCGTTAATCCGGGGGATGAAGTTATCATTCCCACACCAATCTTTTCATTGTACGAACCAATCATTGAAATCTTGGGTGGTCACGTTATCAACGTTGATACCAGTGAAAATGGTTTTAAACTAACACCAGCATTGATAGAAGATGCAATAAAACAACATCCGGGTGTCGTAGCACTAGTGATTAACGATCCTAACAATCCCACTGGGGTATCTTACACTGAAGATGAAATCAAACAGTTGAGTAAAGTAATCGCAAAGTCACCAATTTGGGTACTTTCAGATGAAATTTACGGTGAAATTACCTTTGATTACGACCACTATTCATTAGCACGAGAAATTCCAGACCAAGTGTTATACATTAGCGGTTTATCAAAGTCACACGCGATGACTGGATGGCGTTTTGGATACATATGCGGTCCAAGCGAAATTATGCAACGAATCAAAATGATTAATGCCTACATGGTGACTTGCGTTGCTGACAACGTTCAAGATGCGGCATTAGAAGCGATGACAAACGGTCAAGAAGACGCTTATGAAGCCAAAGCGATTTATCAAAAACGTCGTGATTTAGTCTCAAGTAGACTGGATGAAATTGGTGTCGACTATGTGATGCCAACTTCAACTTTCTACTGTTTCATCAAAATCGATGATAGTTACGGTAAAGATGACTATCAATTTGGTTTAGATCTAGCTGAAAAGGTTGGCTTAGGCGTAATCCCAGGTCGGATGTTTGGCAAGAGTGGCGAAGGATACATCAGAATTTCCTTTGCTGCGAGTGAAGCTAAACTAACAGCCGGTCTAGATCGATTAAATAAATTTATTCAATTATTAGGAAAATGAATTGACAAATCTGAAAAATAAAGTATATTAATAATAAAGTGTATGCATATAGAAGACAGATGTCTATTCAAAATAGATAAAAAGTGAGGTTTGTAGAAATGAGAGAGTATAACGTAGCAATTTTAGGAGCAACAGGTGCAGTTGGTAGAAGAATGGTCAGACAATTAGAGGACTCAACAGTTCCAGTCAAGAACTTGAAGTTACTTGCTTCAAGTCGTTCAGCAAAAACTAAGATTGAATTCAAGGGTGAAGAAATCGAGGTTGAAGAAACTACTCCTGATTCATTTGAAGGTGTTGATATTGTCCTAGCTTCAGCAGGTGGTTCAACTTCAAAGAAGTTTTTACCAGAAGCTGTAAAGCGTGGCGCAGTATGTATCGATAACACCAGTGCATACCGTATGGACCCAGATGTACCACTAGTTGTTCCTGAAGTAAACGTTGATCAATTAGCTAACCATCGCGGAATTATCGCCAACCCTAACTGTTCAACAATTCAAATGGTGGTTGCCTTACAACCTGTCTTTGAAAAGTTTGGTTTAAGCCAAATCGTTGTATCCACTTACCAAGCCGCTTCAGGTGCTGGTCAATCAGCCTTGAATGAATTTTACGGCCAAGCTCAAGACTACCTAGATGGTAAGGAAATGAGCGCTGACATTTTACCTACTAAGGGTGACAAGAAGCACTATCCTTTAGCATTCAACCTATTACCACAAATTGACGTCTTTGAAGAAGACGGTTCAACCCATGAAGAATGGAAGATGGTTCATGAAACTAAGAAGATTATGTTAAACGACATGGATGCTACCGGTATCAAGGTAAACGCAACCTGTGTTCGTGTTCCAATTGCGATTTCACACGGTGAATCCGTATACTTCGAAGTAGAAGACAAGTCAGCTACTAAGGAAGATATTCAACGCGTTATCGATCAATTCGATGGTGCAGTTCTACAAGACGACCCAGATCATCAAGTATATCCACAACCAATTACCGCAGAAGGCAAGCGTTCAACTTTCGTTGGTCGTATTCGTGCAGACCAAGAAAATCCTGGATGCTTTAACATGTGGGTGGTAGCGGATAACTTGTTAAAGGGTGCCGCTTGGAATACTGTTCAAAACGCAGAAGAATTAGTAAAGCGTGATTTAGTGCGTGTCCCTGAAAACTACTACCAAGGTTAAAGGGTAAATAAAAAGAACCACATTCAAACGAATGTGGTTCTTTTTTGTTGTTATTGATTATCTTTTTTAGCTAGTTCTTCTCGACATTTTTTGCAAAGGCCAAAGACCTCAATATGAATCTTATTGGTTTGAAAACCGGCTTGATTCATCGCTTCTTTTGCTAGTTCTTGTTTTAATTGTTTGTAGTTTGGGAAATCAATATCTTCGATTTCACCACAATTATCACAAATAGCGTGGAAGTGAGGGGAACCAAAGAAATCATATCTAATTCCACCATCTTCAGCAGGTAGTGCAATGATAATATCTAACTTTTCAAATAATTGTAGCGTGTTATAAATGGTTGCAATACTTAGGTTAGAAAATTCTTGCTTCAAAGCTTCGTAGATTGTGTCTACAGAAGGGTGGTTATCATGATTAATTAAGTATCTTAATATGATTTGTCTTTGAGGCGTAATTCTTACATTGTTACTACGTAAGGTTTCTAAGGCCTTTTCGTACATTTCGTTAGACAAACACTCTACCTCCTTTGATTATTACTTTATAACTATTCTATCCTAATAATAAGAGTAAAAAGTCAATAAAGCAAATAAAATCAACTATAAAGCGTTAATTACATCTTTGATTTCGTCATTTATTGGCGAAACATTAAATTGAGATGACTTGTCAGGCCAATATTGATGTTTGAATTGAGCGATTCTTTTGATCAATTCGATTTCAGCATTGATAGAAATGTTTGAGACATTGACGTAAACAATGGGAGCGTCACTTTGTAAGTTTGAAATCCCAGCGACACCAACGAATTGTTTAGTATCCTTATCCATGACACCCCATAGCAATCCTTTTTGGCTCATGACATCGTTCATGATTGCATTGATGAAGTTAGAAGTGCTCATGATGTCTGCTTGTTCGTCTTGTTGTTTTTGAAAATCGATTACTGATTGAAGCTTAAATTCGGTTAGCCAATCCATGTAAAAGTGTTCAGTGATGATTGGTCTTAATCCTTCAAAACTACGCATAATAAGTCTCCTTAAATTTTCTAGCCTTTATTATAGTAGAGAAAAACTATTTTTGAAAGAAATCAGGCGTTAGTGAAAGAATATTGAATTAACTATTTAGTATTATTGGCAAAATATGCAATAATAGAGGGAGATATTAAATTTTAAACGAAAGTGAGATTTAATTATGACTGAAAAATTCTTAATTGGTACCTACACTAGAGATACAAGTGAAGGAATCTATGAAATCGAATTAGATGAAAGCAAAAAGCAATTACAAAACCTACAATTGGTTGCCAAAGCTGGTAACCCAACATATGTAGCCGTTTCAAAAGCTAACCGTTTATACGCCATCGATAAGGGTGATAACGGTAAGGGTGGTGCATTAGCACTAGATAACTCAACTCGTCCTGCTAAGGAAATCAACGTTTGTTTAAACGAAGACACTAACCCAGCTTACATTACTGTTGATGAAGGCCGTCAATTTGTTTACACCGCTAACTACCATACCGGAGAAGTAATGGTATACAAGATCGAAGAAGACGGTTCACTAACATACCTAAACAAGGTCGTTCATGAAGGAAACGTTGGCCCACGTCCAGAACAACAAAGTGGTGCTCATCCTCACTATGCTGACTTAACTCCAGATGGCCGTTTAGTTGTCGTTGATTTAGGTCAAGACATGATCTACGTATACGACATTGCTGATGATGGAGCTTTAACTGAAGTTTCTACATTAAAGATGGAAGCTGGATTTGGTCCAAGACATGTTGTCTTCGACGAACAAAAAAACGTTGCATTCATCGTTGGTGAATTAAGCAGTAAGCTAGCAGTTGTTAACTATGACCAAAATGATGGTAGCTTCCACTTGGATCACATCGTGGCAACTATTCCAGATGATTGGACTGAACACAATGGTGCAGCTGCCATTCGTCTATCAAGTGACGGTAAGTTTGTCTACGTTTCAAACCGTGGTAACAACAGTATTGCGGTCTTTGAAGTAAATGACAATGCTAAAGTTAAGTTAATCCAATTAGCAAGCACTGAAGGTGACTTCCCACGTGACTTTAACTTCAGTAGCGATGAAAAGTTCATGGTGGTTGTTAACCAAAACACCAATGACGCGACTTTATACGAACGCGATGCTAACAGCGGTAAGTTAACTGTTGTGCAAAAAGATGTTCATGTTCCAGAAGGTGTCTGTGTCGCCCGTGAAAAATAATTGATAAACAAAAAGACTTACGGAATTTTCCGTAAGTCTTTTTTAGTGTTGTTGCCAAAAGCGATTCAATTTTTGTTTAGTTTGATTAATGTTAAGCGCAGTTGATAGTTGCCCTTGATGCCAATTTCTTGGGAACAGTTGTTGATAGCGATTCTGCTTGAATCGTTGATCCATTAAGACGACGTTTCCGAAATCTTCGTTGGTACGAATTAGTCGTCCGGCGGCCTGGAAAACGTTATTTAATCCCGGTAATTGATAGGCAAAGTCAAAACCATGGCCGTTTTCGGCGTCAAAGAAGTACTTGATTAAGTCGTTTTCCGGGTTCAAACCGGGCAGACCAACCGAAACGATTCCAACCCCAATTAAGTGGCTACCCTTAAGGTCGATTCCTTCACAGAAGATTCCACCAAGGAGTGCGAAACCGACTAGCGTATCCTCATCATCTCGCTTAAACGTATCGATGAATAATTGACGTTCGTCTGGACTCATGTCACTTTCCTGTACTAATACATCGACGGTCGGATTTTGTTTCTCAAAGGCTTCGGCCACGTCGTTTAAGTACTTACCCGATGGTAAGAAGATCAGGTAGTGACCATTCTTGCTGCTAATCATCGCGTTGATGGTATCAACAATTGGTTGAATACTACTGTTTCGTTTTGCGTAGGTCGTTTGGATATAGTTAGTGATGATGACCTGTTGGTTGTTAGGGTTAAACGGAGAATTGATTTCATAAACCAGGCTATCTTCTTCGTCACCCAAGACACGTTGATAGTAATCCATTGGTGACAAAGTGGCCGAGAATAAGACGGCACTACCACCCAGTTTGAGTGATTCACCAATAAAGGGACTAG
>CAMLMR010000035.1 GCA_946481335.1 uncultured Lactobacillus sp.
ATGTGTTGTCCTTGTAGTATTGCATTAAATTGTTTAATAAGTTTAATTCTATGAGATTTAATTTTACGTTTGTAGTTCGCTCATCTAAATTCATTTGCAATCTCCTTTATAGAAATGATTACTTGTGAAGTAGTTTCATAAACTTTTTTAAATAATTTGTTTCATATTTTTCTTCTGTTTCAGCACAGCCGATCATATATCCGTCGTGCCAAGAAATACTTTTTTCAGTATCCACTTCTTCTGGATTCATTAAAAGTTTGTTCTGATATTTGAACTTTAGTTGTTGTAGAATAGCGTTTAAAAATAACATTTCATTTCTATCCTCAACTGGGCGATTAACAAAGTCTTTCATAATGAAATAAATCTCATTTGCGTCAGCACCATCAAAATTATTAGTATTTAACATCATTTGAATATCATCTGCTGAATACCATACATCCTTATTCATCATCTTTACCTTCAATCTTCTGTAGTAAGTTATCAATTGCATTAATCTTGTTGTCAGTGTCTGGTAGTGACTTAGCTAGAAAGTCCAACGCCTTTTGTTTATCGTACAATTTAACCACTAGTCCGTCTTTACCACGGTGGACTTCTGAGATAATGCTCCAGTCAGCTTTCTCTGGATTGGTTAGAATTAGCTCGTCATATTCATCTATGATTGGTTGACCGTCTACATCAACTACTGGATTACCTTCTGGATCTAATCTTTCTTGTCGGATATGTTTAGCAGTTAAATAATCAGCAAGGTTAGCGAATGCAATCTTAGCTTGTTCACGTTGCACGTCTAATGCAGATAGATATAACTCATTTGCTTGTTCAGCTCTCAATTCATCTAGATAAGATTTAACTCTAACATTTCCTAACAAGCGTGGACCACTTACCAATGCTGTTTCGTATGAACAGTCATATACATCTAAATATGCTTGGGTTGCATTGTGTTTGCGTAAATACACTAAACAGAATTGTTTCCATTTGTCATTAGTAGAAGATTGCTTGCTTAATGTAACGGGTGCAACTTTTTTTGCAACTTTTTTAATTTCGGGTGCAACTTTTTTATCTTTGGTTGCACTCTTTTTTCGTTTCCACTTTTCACGGGTACGCCATGATTTAACTGTATTAATAGATATATCTAGCTGTTCAGCTATATCTTTGTACTTGCACCCATTTTCATATAACTGTTTAGCTTTATCTTTACCAATCATTACATAGCGCACCTCCTTTATAATTCTAATGTTCCTTGGTAAGTAAAAATACCGTATTTATTTCTATCTAACGTTTCCCTTAACTCATTAGCATATTTAACTGCATATTCGTATCGTTTAAAGTATTCAGTTCTATCTGGTTCTCCATTTACGTAGATAGTTACAGATGAAACCGTGTCACGTTTAAACCAACTCATAACGCGCGTCCTTTTACATATTTTTTCCTGGTCTTGATGACATCCAATCAAATGATCCATCTTTGTTAATCTTTTCAACCAATTCGAATTGGTCTAATGCTTCTTCAAAGGTATCAAACTCTCCGATTACATATTCACGTCCATTGATTGATATATAGTTAACGGCTTTATCTTCGTTATAATACGTGTGTTCTACGCTTCCTAATTTGTCGCTCATAGTTATTTACGCCTCCTACTGTGTATAGTCAATCTATATATACCATTCTCCGATTTTGTTGATATCGATAGAGTTATATTTGCTTGGACGGCAATCAACAATCAATCCGCTAGGAACATCTATCTCTTCGCCCTCTTCAAGCGTCACAAATTTGTATGATTTATATTCTTTATCAGAATTTAACTTTTCCAATGTATCGTGTGGCATAAGCACCGCAAAAATCATTAATTCTGGTGTCCTTACAACTAACTCGTATATTGGTCGGTCATCAACTTCTTGTATGCCATCTAAACTTATTTTGATGTCGTCCATAACACGCCTCCTACTGTTTGCAGCTAATCTACTACCCGTCTGATTTGTAGAATTGCGTCATATTGCACGTAGATGTCTAATCCATCTTCATCTAGGAATCGATAAAACGGATATTTTTCTGAGTCATGCAATCTGACTAATGTTTCATTCGGCATAGTAACTGTTTGTTGAACAACGGCTGACTCGCCTGTTTCGTCTATGTACATTGCACTGATTAATGAATACTTAGGTTGGAATACAATCTTCATTCGTCCTCACTGTCCATTCTTAACTTAATATGTACTCGTGCTTTATTTAAGATAGCCATTGCACAACGTGGGCTAACTTGTTGAGTTAGAAAGTAGATAATATCGTTTTCTAGTTTTTTATCGCGCTTAGCTTTACGCTTTTTTTCTAGATCAATATCAATACGTTCTTGCATTAATTTATCTTGTCGCATTTTTTGTTCGATTGCTGCCATTGTTTAACCTCCTTTATTGTCTGTTGTACTGCTCCAACTGGACTCGAACCAGTAACCTAGTGATTAACAGTCACCCGCGCTACCATTACGCTATGGAGCAAAAAGAAAAGGAACTACCGTTATCGTAGTCCCTAAACATTTAGCATTTTGAATAATAGATAAGTGTTGTTTCTAAGTGATTAGTATATGCATAACATACTAAGCTGACAAAAAATATTTTATAGTCTTGCGACTAATAGTCTATGTGGGAGTTGAACCCACGTTAAGTGAACCGCCTAGACTGCCAATTAAAAAATAAATAGAAAGGATTAAAACAAATAAGAAAAGAACTTGGTTCTCATATTCGTGAAGAGTGCCAGTGTGGATTGCTGGCAAATACTACGGCAGGTATTGCTCCTGCACAACTGCTTAAGTTCGTAGCACAATAGTTAATTATTCATAAGGAGATGAAAATTAATTATGAGCCAGTGCGTACTGGCAAAAGCTAGTGCCGGAATTGAACCGGCTCGGTATCCATTCTAGCTTGGTATGTCCCCAATTTCTGGAAGAAAAAGAATGTTATGGATTGTCCATTATAATATGTTGGTTTGCCTCGAAAGGCAATAGTGCTAACTGGAATTGCACCAGTTCCGCGTCGTCTACGAAGCACTGCCGATTTTTAACGTTCAAGCCTTACCACAATTGTTTTAACTATACTCATTATATAGTCCTACTGTATGGTGTGCGTCTAAACATTGTCTAATATGTGTCTAAATAGTGTATAAATTACTTAACTGTTAACGTTTCAGCATATTCTGCGATTTCATCTGGAATAATCTTTGCAAATTCCATCATAGCTTTTTCAGCTAAGTTATAAACGGTGGCACGTGATACGCTCATGTCCATAGCAATTGCTGTTTTGCTTTTATGTTGCATGTAGTTTTCACGTAGGTAGATTGCATATTCTGGATAATCATCTTCGATCAAGTCGATTGCTGTCTTGATTGTCTTGATGTAGTTACTTGCTGTAATTCGTTCAGTTAGTGCATTTACGCTAGGATTACCTTTTGGAGTCCCTTTTGGCATTCCGTCGTAATTAATTCCACTTAGTAACTCAGTTTTAGCAAGTGTTTTTTCTTTGTCGTATAGGTCAAGGATTAGTTCTGCTTTGTCGGTGGTAGGATATTCCATGCTTTATTCCCCTTTATGTGTTTAATAATCTAATACAGAAGCGTACATGTCTGGATATTTGTAGTTAACTATATATTGTTTTCCTTCTACAAATTCAATATCATTAATTGCTTTCAAAGCTTCTTCTTTAGTATCAAAGCGGCCAATAAAATCAGTGTTTTTATAATCACCATCAACTGGTTTACAAATCACTTCATATTTTGGCTTAAATTCATTTAAATCGATATGATAATGCATATTCATTTTTTATTTCCCCTTCGCTTGTTTCTTGGCTGTCTTTACGATTACCTTACGACTTTGCTTGTCTAACTTAGTTAAATCAATCCCCTTTAATGCTAGTGACGCCTTGATAATCATATAGCGGTCCAACAATTCTTGGCCGTCCATATCTGAGTATTCTTTAACATATTCGTTGTATGTTGTCTTATTCATTGTTGATTACCACCTTTGTTTTATTATCTGCACTGTCTATGTAGCTTTTGCAACGTTGTGCATAATCAATAATCTTGTCTAAATCTTGTGATCCATTTTTCTTATCAAAACGAAGTGCATATTTCATCATGTTCATTTTGTACATTGCGATGTTTTCTTTGTAATCCTGTGACTTTTCTAGGAAAGCTAGTAAGTCTTCCCCATCTTTGCTTGTGTAGTACGGTGTTGTCATATGTGTTATTCCCCTTTATATAAATCGTTGATTTTGTTTGCTACTAAATCCCTAGTTTGAGGACCAACATGATTTCTGTTGTCTAATCTAAATATTCGTGCGTAGTAGTTAGAAAGCGAAGAAGTAAGTATGTCGGCAATCTCATAAGCTGCTGTATAGTATTTATCTACTTCAAATTCAGCGCCATTAATGTAAAATGCTCTTCCACAATATTTTCCTTGATATAACCACTTAAAAGATACGTATATATCAGTAGGTAATTCGGCTGATCTAAATACTTCTATATCTTCATCTTCTACTTCAAAAACTAATGGATTAATGCTTATCACCATATTCACTTGCCCCTTTATTCGCTAAGTTTAGCTTGTCTATCATGTCTGCTGTCAGCTTAATTGGTTTTACTTGATATTTCTGTGCAAAGCTCTTAACACCTATTTTGTGCCGTTCCCCGTGGTGTGTTCTGCATAGCGTCCACGCTTCATACCCGACTTGGTTAACGTGGCGTCTATTTCGTCCACTTCCTATCGTATCCACATGGTCTAGGTCTGCACCCGGTTTCCCGCATACAAAACATAGGCGGTGCATTACTAACTGACAGCGTAATGCGTATGATTGTTGTATCTCATCAAATACCTTAGTGGTAAATGGTATCGACTGTTCCAAACAAAAGTTAATCATGAATTGAATAAAGTCAGTTGCTGTTTCACGTCGACAATCAGCAAGACTGAAAAATTTAGGATTCTTCAACGTGCTAATATATCTAATCTTCATCATCTCTTCGCTCTCACGAAGTGAATAACCGGTATATTCCGCGATATCGTGTAACATGGCAAATGCTTTCTTGCGTTGATCAATTGTTATCTCTTTGGCACTATCAACTTCTAATTCAATTCTAGGTAGTTGTACTAACTCATTTGCGGTCCAGTCGGTTACGTCATCTAAATTGATAACGACTTGATTACCGCTAAAGCTGATTATTTTTCCATTGAGTTGCATATAATCATCTCGATTTCAGCGGTTCACGATTACCAAAAATAATCGGTGCTAATACAATAACCTTGTGTAAATCATGACTAATTACTGCATTTTCTTGTGTTGAACGATAGCCTAATTTCTTTGCTTCATTCATCACTTCAGAAGCTGTACGGCTTTTTATCTTGCGTCCTTTAAAATCCATTTGAAAATATGTTGTTTTAGCGTGTCGATTGGACAAAAAAGCCTCAAAAGTATTATTAGCTATTCCATTCTGCTTTGTTGCCATATTTAAACTCATATTATGTTTAACCATAAGTTGATAAGTTGGTTCATAGTGCTTACTCGTGGTGTAAATTGGCTTTCTTTTGTGGTCTATATAAACAACAAGTGGAATAGAACTAGACATTGTTGCATTGTCAGCTCCTAATTTCTTTCGAATATATAATAGTTGCTTGTTGTCATCTGGCACATTAACTAATGAACCATATTGCTCTTCTAAATCACGAAGCAGTGCAATTCCTGCTATGTGGTCTTCTGTTGATTTTAATACCATGTTTCTAATCTCCTAATTCTGTTATCTCCACTTCAATGTGTGGCTCTTCTGAATAAAATTTGCGTGCGTGGATATCTACCACCATGTTGTCGTCGCCAATTACATGCCCTGTAAGGCAGTCTTGCATTGCTTTAATGTAATTATCTAAGTCGGGCTTAACAATCGGTAATGCCACGTTATTTTTGCGTCTATCGTGTTCTTTCTTGCTAATGCTTGATTGAATAGGTCGGTAGAATGTGTAGTCAATCATAATCGGCTTATGCTCGATCAGATTTTCACGGTAGTTGAAGTTCAACCAATACTTAACGTCACGTTTAAACTTGCTGTACTTCTTTGTATCGTATGCATGTCCAGTACGCGTTACACGTGGTCGACTTGCTGCAACTGGTTCAATAGGAATGTTTAAGCTAATCATGTTGTGACTCCAAAAATTCGGAATTATCGTTAAATAATTTTGCTACATCATGATTAGTGATAAATTGGTTAAATGTTTTTACAATTTTGAAGTCAATGTAACCATCAAACTTAATACAGCTTGGTAAAATAATTAATTGTGTCCCACCATGAAGCAATGCACTTCTAATATTTACATATCCTTCGCCTAATGAATCTGTTCCGTAAATGCAGCTGAAACCACCACCACTATATAAATCATTCATTTGTTCTGTTAGTTCTTCAAATTCTTTAATCATCTTTCACTTCCACCTTTCCTAGATCAATAATCTTCCGCATATTCTCGGGAAGATATGATTTAACATCTTCTATTTGTGTTTCAGTAAATACATATTCTGGTTTATTGGTTAATTCGGATTCGCTTAATAGAATTGTTTTGAATTTAAAATATCCGTCTTTGTATTCCTTACATAAAACGGTATATGTTTCTTCATAAGAAGATGAAATGCTTTGAGAAATGATAACTTTGTATCGTTTTTCTTCTTCAAACCAATCTTGTGGTCTATGTTTGATTAGGTAAGAAAGAATAGGTTCCTTAATGTCATTACTCATATTGTTAAACTCTGGTAAGATATGAACTTCATCATCTTCATCAAATCGAACTAATTCCCAATAATAACCGTATAAACAACATATAATTGTTGGCAGTTCTAAGAACACATCTGAAATGTAGAAAAGCATAGCAGGTTCAGATGATTTATTAAGTTCGTCTACTAAGTCTTGCAATGTTTTCATTCGTTTTTCCTCTTTTCCTTAAACTTGTTTAGTCGTTGTTCCAGTTCTTCTCGTGAGTAATCTTTAGTAGTATCTTTACCTGTTACTTTATTAACAAGGCCTTCGCATTCATCTAACTCTTCTTGAGTAGGTTTACGATAGTTAGGTTTATACCCTGGTTTAGCCCAATCGGGTAATGTTTCAACTCTTCTATGTCCACGTCTACCCTGTTTCTTGGTCTTGCTTAGCTTTCTATGGTTCTCAACGTGGTCTTTAATCTTGTCAGTATCAGTAACCTTGTTCTTATTTAAGTCTTTAATCAATGCATCAAGGTAAGAGCTTAGTGATTGAAGTTTGACGTTAGACTCAGCAGCTACCTTTAAACACTCAGAGATAAATTCATCAGAATACGTAGATACAAGATCAACTAATTTAGATTTGAAGATGGGGTTTGGTTCTTGTTTCCAATTATCGATAAATACATTTATCGCTGTGACCTCTTCTTCATCTTCTTTATATTCATCTAATCTATTAAGTAATCTATTACCTTTCGATTTTTGTAGGGGAGGTATGTCATTTTTATCGCATACCCTATGCGATTTTTGTAGCATACCCCCTTGGTAATAATCCGATAGGGTAATAAAACGTTTCTCAATTTGCTTAGTTCCTTCTTTGTAAACCAGTTGAACGTTGATTAAACCTACATCTGATAATTTGCTTACTGACTTGGAAACAGTAGCCGGCTTTAAGTTAAGGCTATCTGCGATTGCAGCGTTTCCCATAAAGCACTTACCAGTAACATTCAACATAGTGTAGACAGTTCCATATACTAATTTGTCAGTTGAACTTAATCCAAGTGGCTTTAGTTCTTGCAATGGAACTTGTATGAAGTACTTTGGTGTAGTTTCATTTTCCATGCTTATCACGCTTTCTCTTTAAGTCTTGATAAATGAAGTAGCTATTCCAACCAATCACAAACATTACGATTGCTGTGATAAGTGATAATGCGATTTTATCTATCATTGATTGTCGCCTCCAATAGTGATCGAAGATGTTCTGCTTGTTCTAGTGTTAAAACGATGTCATCTACTTTGATATTGTTGTTTTGCTTTTTAACGTTTACTTTTACTGTATTCATGTTTTTTCTCCTAGAATGGTAAGTCGTCATCTGAAATATCAATGTTGTCACTATTGTTGAATGGTTGTTGAGTAGCTTGTGGTGCTTGGTTATTACTCTTTGGTTCAAGTAATGCAAAGTTTTCTACAACCACTTCGGTTACATATACACGTTTGCCGTCTTTATCTTCGTAGTTACGAGTTTGGATTCTACCGTCTATTCCAACTAACGCACCCTTGTGAGTGAAGTTAGCAAAGTTTTCAGCAGCTTTACGCCAGATTACACAGTTGATGAAGTCTGTTTCACGTTCTCCGTCCTTAGAAGTGAACGCTCGGTTCACTGCCAAGTTGAAGTTACCAATTGCTGTTCCGGATTGTGTATATTTAAGTTCTACATCTTTTGTTAGTCGTCCTGTTAGTGTTGTTCTATTAATCATATTATTCAGCTCCTACCATTGATTTCATTTCTTTGATACTTTGTACGAACATGTTGATAAAGTTGTTCATACCTTCAATATTTAGCTTGTATACGTCATCTGCACCCAACATCTCTTCAGACTTCTTGAATGCGATATCTGCATTGTCCTTACCAAGTTGTTCAACCGCGCCTTTGTAGTAACGTTTGATTAGTTCGCGCTTAGCTTCTAGCTCATCTACCTTCTTTGGTGCAGACTTTGGTGCTTGCTTAGGTGTTGTACGCTTGTTAGAACTCGCTTGAGCTTTACGTGGTTGTTCGTCGCTTGCTACTGGCAAGTCTTCACCGGCGTATAGGTTCAATCCTAGTCCGAATAATGCAGCTGCTTTTACGAAACAACGTTGCTTAGCTTTGTTGATTTGTGCTTGATCTGGATTGATAACTGCTTTGTTCTTGTAGTCCATAACAAACAATGTTTCAGTTTCTGAATGTCCTTTGATAGTCAATTTGCATTCAACGTAAGTCCCTGTGTCTGTCTTGCAGTAGTCAACCTTACGTCCAGTTAACTCACCGTTAACCATTTCTTCGTATTGTGTGTATTCTCTAGTTGCGTCGAAGTCATAAGACTTAATAATGGTCCATGCCCACGCCCAAGATAGATAACTTAATCCCATCTTCTTTTCTACGTGTGCCGATACGTCCATCTTAGAAAAGTGTTCAAATACGTTTTCTTCTTTCTTTTCGGCCATACAATTACCTCCTATTTAGCTAGCTTGTAGCTAACGCTTTCTGTTTGTTCAAACTTGATACCGTCGACGATTTCGCCGTTTTCATCAACTGCTCGTCCGTCTACGTTCTTAACTGCTTTCTTTAGTTCAGCTTTGTTAACGCTGAACTTTAGTAGTTCTGGGTGACTGTCTTTTAGATAGTCAGTCAATGTTGTTTCGTCATACTTAGTTTTAGTTGAGTGACGTACGATTGTTTGTCCGAATGGTGTATCAACCTTGCCGTCTGGTTTAGTCAAACGGTATTCATTAATTAATGCTTGAGCGTTATCACGCTTTTCGTTGATTGCGTTCATCTTTCTGTCATACCATTCTGTGATTTGTCTGATATATGCTTGCTTTTGTTCCTTTAGATCAGTTTCTTGTTGGTCTAGTTCAGCTATCTTTTGGAATTGTCTACCTGCCTCAACGTCAGTTGTTACGTGATAACGATTATCTTCGGTTACTTCTACATCTTTAAGCATGTTTAACAGCTCCTTTGTCTAATCCGTATTCATGAATAACATCATTGACTGAGCATTCTTTCCAATTCCAGTCATCTGTGTGTTCGTCAAATTCGGCATAAGCACCGATTTTAAATTCCTTTTCAAATGCTTCGATGAAACCATCTGGTGTTGCTAAATCATCTGGCCAGTATTCTCGCACTAGGAAGTCGTAAATGTCTTCTTCGTCTGGGAATACAAACTCACCGCCATTAGCAACCAAGTATTTGTCGTAAAGGCATAAAACATTACCTTTACTGTCGATTGTTGTTTCGTAGTCGATTGTCATTTACTTCACGCTTTCTTGAATAAACTTGCCATCTGCGGTAAGATTAAAGTCGATCACAACATTAGTTGTTATTGCTATGCGGTCGTTAACTTGTGGAGAGTTAGCGGCCTTTTTATTTGTAATCATGTTGAGAAGCTTTTTCATCATGTTTATCTCCTTTCGTTGCCCATACTCCAATAGCGATTCCAATTACAATTCCTAGTACTAGGTTGAATGTTGTTGCCATAGTCAAAAAGTCCATTTATCTCACCTTCTTTCCTTGAAGTTGACTAACGATAGTCAAGTAAGTTTGTTGTTCACGCTTTAGTTGTCTGTTCTCACGTGTTAAGCGTTCACACTTGCGGTTTACATAGTTAAGTTGAGTAACCACTGCGTTGTATCTATCTTCCATAGTGATTTCCATTACTTAACACCAACGCTTTCATCTAGTTTTCTTTTTAAGATATTGATTTCGGCTCTCAAGTTGCTGATTTCGATATCTTTTTTCTTTAGTAATTCCAATGCGTCTCTAGTTGCTTGATTGTTCTTCATTATTTAGCACCAACCTTTTGTAATTTAAGTAGCTTGTTAAGGAAGTATTGTTGACCTTTGCCAGTAACCTTTGGAGTCTTGCTTACACTTACACGTCCATTTGAATGTGTTACTGCTGTTTCCTTGATTTCAAACAAGCCTAATTCCATTGAACGTTGAGTAGGCATGTTGTAATCAGTACCCTTACGTTTGATTAGGTATCCTTGATCACGTAGCCAAGTGAATAATCTTAAAGCACCAATGTTGATTCCGTTTTGTTTAGCAAGTTTTGCTAAGTCACCGACTAAGATAGTTTGTTTAGATGATGAAACGGCGTCAGCGAATAATGCTTTAGGTTTCATTTCTTTGTTTTGAGCAGCAAGTAACTTACGTTGTTCTTGTTCCTTAATCCAACGTTCAGCACGTTTAACTGGGTCAGCAATCATGTAACTGTCTAGGTTGTTTTCTTGGATAACCTTTTCCATTTGGTTAAATGCTTGAATGTAATTCAACTTGAATTGCATTGCTTTCTTACCAGTGAAACCCATTGCCAATAATGTGAAACCATCTTTGTTCATGTAGTACATTTTGTATTCTTGATGATTTTGTGGGTGCTTGTAACTCCCGATTGCGAACATCTTTCCGTGGGGGTCTGTCCAATTTTGGACACCCCCTTTGTTTACGATATTTTCGATATCTCTTAATACATGTTGGTGGTTCTTGCCAAATGTTTCTGCTACTTGTAATGAAGTAGTAACTGCTTGATTGTTTCTTGTTTCGATAATTTCCATAACGATAATCTCCTCATTAAATTTCTCTACTACGGTTTAACCGTATATTTTTCTTAAAAATAATATCGTCCATGCTAATGTTAAACACTTCCGATATAGTTTGAAGCTTTTTGGCACTTGGAAATCTTTTTGCGTTTTCGTAAGCAAACCACGTGTCTTCACTGACATCAATAACATTTGCGGCTTGAGCTTGTGTTAGACCATAAAGAGTTCTAAGAGCTTTTAAGGTAAGTTTTGTACTCGCCATCATCATACCCCCTTTCTTTATTACAGTTATGATATTACTACGGTTAAACCGTAGTGTCAAGAATAAATCGTATTTTTTCATTAAAAAAGTTTTAATTATTCCGGTTAGGGCGTACAATATGCAGTATAAGTACTGAAAGTGAGGTGCCAAAATGACAAAACCAAATGATGTCAACAAACAAACAATGAGTAATAATTTAAAAAGGCTTTTAAATGAACGAAATTTATCACAAGCCGAATTTTCACGTAGATTAGATGTAAAACCCACGACTCTTTCTGATTGGTTTAATGGAAAATCTTATCCAAGAGTGAACAGAATTGATCAGATGGCAAATGTTTTGAATGTAGAAAGAACTTCATTAACTGAACCTAGAAAAGAATCTGAACAGGCTTATCATGATGTAATTCAAATACCAGTTTTAGGAGAAATTGCCTGTGGCGAACCAATCACTGCTGAACAGAATATAGATGAATATATGCCTGCACCAGCTTTTATTACGCCTAACGGAACAAACTTCTATTTAAAAGCGGAAGGAAATTCCATGGAACCTACTATTAAAGATGGCGCTCTTGTTCTCATTCACGAACAGCCAACAGTGGAAGATGGAGAAATTGCTGCAGTTTTAATTGATAACGAAGCAACTTTAAAACGTGTTAAACATCAAGGAGATACTATTATTCTTTTACCAGACAATACAACATTTAATCCCATTCTTCTTACTGATGATGTTGACGCAAGAATTTTAGGTAAAGCTATTCAAGTTGTAAACGGTCTTTAATTTAGTAAAGTGAGAAGGAATTGATATGAATAATTTCCAATCAAGATTGAAACGTATTCTAGAAATAAAAGAAATATCGCAATCTGATTTAGCCAAATTGATGAACACTCAACGTTCAACCGTTTCTCAATGGATTAGTGGGAGAAATACAGCTAGTGCAATAACTTCGCTTGAAATTGCTAAAAAGTTAGATGTTAACCTTTTATGGTTACTCGGTGAGGACGTTCCACTTTCGAATTATTCATCAAGTGTAAATAATAAAGCTTGCGATAATAAAATCATTAACAGAATTGCACAACTTCATGAAGAAGATAAAAAGAGAGTACAAGGTTATATAGATGGATTAGTATCGTCATATAAATAGCAAAGTGGTAAGATATAACTAATCTACATATTATAGGAGGGATTTCATGAATGCATTTTTTGGATTCATAACATTAATT
>CAMLMR010000036.1 GCA_946481335.1 uncultured Lactobacillus sp.
ATGATGAGTCAAAACCGTGCCGCTGAACGTGACCGTTTGCACTCAGAAAATGATTTTCATGTTAACCTAAAATCAGAACATGAACTAAGAATTATTCACGCCAAGCTAGACCACTTAACCCAAAACCAATTGCCTCACGATTTGGAAGTTGAAAAATTACAATTACAAATCCTAGGTGAAGTCAGAAGTGAATTGGCTAAGTTACGTGATGAAAACACTAAATTAAAAGAAAAACTAAAACAACAGGAGAACAAATAATGGAAGATAACATTCAATTAGGTGCAGACGTTTTCAATAAGATGATGTTTGTACTTGAAACACCAGTTACACAAGATAACCACAAGTACTACAAATTCATGGATCAAGAAATGCAAGAAATTGCTGATAACATTTGGGCAATGCCTGCATACATGAAGGAAGACGACGACTTCTCAATGTTTTTCATCATCACTGAAATTGAAAGTGGTGAAACAGTCGTTGCGTTCTCAGAAGGTAGTTTGCAAGATGGTAACTTCTCATTAGGAGAACCAATGGTTTCTGGAATGGGACTTAATATTTTAAACGAACATGATGAAAAAAGAGCAGCCTCAGTTCTTCATTTTCTAAACCAAATTTCCAAAGCTGCTGAAGGAAATTGGCGAATGATTGAGGACTAAAATCGTCGATTTTTAACATGTCTTTAAGGTGCGTCATGATGGGCTTTATGAGAGTTTTTATAAAAGTCAATTTTTTTGTAAAAAAGTCTTTGCTTTTTGGAAAAATGGTGGTAATATTTTCTAGTCGCTAAAATGCTAAATATTTAAATCAAACACAAAAAGGGGGGCTTAGATCATGTTAATGAGAAGAGCACAAATCGAAGATTTTAACGCAATTGAACAAATTATTTTCGAAGGGAAGGAATTGCTTGCCAAACAGGGTGTTAACCAATGGCAAACAGGCTACCCAAATGCAGAATCATTAATGAACGACATCGTAAACGGATGGACTGTTGTACTTGAAGAAGATGGTGAAATCTTAGGCACAGCTGCCGTGATTGACGGACTAGACACTAGTTACGAAAATCTTGATGGTCAATGGTTGACTGACGGCCCTTACCTATCAATTCACCGCGTTGCAGTTTCCAACAGACACCACGGCAGAGGATTAGCTCAAAAGTTATTTGAAGGTATCTTCAATGCAGTGGAAAAGATGGACAACGTTCAAAGTGTTCGTATTGACACAAATCCACTTAACTTGGGCATGCAACATGTCATCAAGAAAGCTGGCTTTGTAGAAACCGGCAGAGTAGTTCCAATCTCTGCAACAGACTCATCCAACGTCGTAATGAACTACGCATACGAAAGAGTAATTAAACAACCAATGTTAATTGCCTAAGCTGATTTTTTTAAATCAGCTTTTTTTGTTTTCTGACAAAAGGTATAATAAAAATGAAAAGAGGAGGTGGCATTATGCACGAACATGAACATAACGATGTTAACGCCATGTCGCAACGTCGTTTCTTTACGGTGACAATCTTAAACTCATTAATTACGTTAATTGAGTTTTTAGGGGGGATTTTTTCAGGAAGTTTGTCACTATTATCAGATGCATTTCACAATTTTGCTGATTCAGCATCGGTAGTCGGAAGTTATTATGCACACCGAATTAGTCAAAGACCCCAAAACCAACTAAATACATTTGGTTATAAGCGAGCTCAAATTATTTCAGCGTTTTTAAACTCACTATTTCTAGTGATTATCTCCGTTGTTTTAATCGTTGAAGGGGTGCAAAAACTATTCAAACCAGAACAGATTAACGGAAACTTGATGCTAATTGTTGCTGTGGTTTCGACAGTTGCTAATTTGGTATCCACGCTACTACTAAGTCGTGGTTCAAAGCATAACTTAAACATTCGAGCTACATACCTACATCTATTAAGTGATACTTTAGCTTCACTAGGAGTTATATTAGGTGGGATTTTGATTAAGTTATTCGATTGGGTGCTAGTCGATCCAATCATTACCATCATAGTGGCACTTTACATTTCAGCTGAAGCATACCCAATCATCAAAAAGACGGTTAAAATTTTGATGCAGGGTTCACCAATGGTTGATTGTTATGCCATTCAAAATGACATGATGAACATTAAAGGGATTACCGGAGTTCACCATGTTCACATTTGGTCGGTTGATGAAAACAGTATCGTTTTCTCAGCACACATTAACATGCAAGACATGCTAATTTCTGAGGCTGAAAAGATTTACGATCCAGTAGCAAAGCTTTTACACGATAAGTACGGAATCGAACACGTCACACTTCAAGCCGAAGTGGAACGCGGGAAGAAAGAGGATTTATATCTCGATTCCAGAAATGATATTGATTAATAGAGAAAATAAAAAAAGACGCTTTTCAAAACGAAAAGAGTCTTTTTTGTTTTGAAAAACGGCCTTTTAAATTATACCCCGTGAGGAGCAGCTACAAATTGTCTGTCATACCACTCATTCCAAGTGATTTCGCTATTACCATTGGCGAAGTATTGCATATCTAATTCGCCCAATAACTTGGCATAGCTATGACTACAATAAATGATGGTGTCTTTAGCAGCGTGTTCTACTGATTCGAACTTGTTGCGGTAGACCTCCTGATTAATCTGCCATAACATGGATTGGTCAGGAACTTGACTTAAAATCTCCATGTTTTGACTTCTGTAACAACGAACGTAAAATTCGCTGAATGACTTGATACTAGTAACTTTGGCTTGTTCGCTAAGCTCATCGAAATGGAATAACTTTTCTCCCATAAAAACGCCTCACTTTCGTATCGTAGATATTAATATCTAATATCTCACCCTAATTATATAATTTTCCCCGAAAAATAGAAATAAAAATGGTAAAATAGTATATAAAGTTGTAAGATACTCTTTAGTAGATTTGAATTTAGGAGACATGGATATAAAAATGACCCCAAAAAAAGAGGACTATTTAAAAATTATTTTTGAGCTAGGTGGAACCAAAGAAAAGGTATCCAACAAGAGGATTGCCATTAGTTTGGACATTGCACCAGGATCAGTTACTGAAATGGTTAACAAGCTATTAGATGAAGGATTAGTTGAACACGAACCATACTCTGGCGTGTCCTTAACTGACGACGGAATCAAGTTAGCTGAAGTCCTAGTTAGAAAACACCGTATTTGGGAAAGTTTTTTAGTAAACGAACTAGGATATCCACTTCCAGATGTTGATAAAGAAGCTGAAGTGTTGGAACATTCTACCAGTGGTAGATTGCTAGAAGCAATGTACAAGAAATTGGGGAACCCATCTCACTGTCCACATGGAGGAGTTATTCCAAATATGTCAGGACATTATAAAGAAGATAGCCATCGCCTATTAAATGATGCCGATGATGGAGAAACAGTTGTTGTTGATCGTTTCATCGATAATCACGACCTACTAACTTATTTAGGCGACATTCAATTAGATATTGGCGATAAGCTTAAGGTAATTAAGCATTCACCATTCGAAGGACCAGTGACGGTTCAAAATCTAACTGATAACCAAGAAAGCGACATTAGCTACAAGGCTTCTCACTATGTATTTATAAGAAATGCTGATTAATTAAAAGACTGAATTGAAAAATTCAGTCTTTTTTATTATCATCAAAATCAATGGTATAATTAGAAAAACATTAGATAACACGGAGGTGAGATGGTTGAACGAAAGACAAAAAAGTAAGTTAGTCGTTGAGACCTGTTTGCTTGCTGGAAAGATTATGATTGAAAATGGTTCTGAAATGGTCAGAGTTACTGATACTATTGATCGCATTTCTCACAACGCCGGGGCAACTGAAGCCAGGGCATATGTTACACTTACCGGGATTATCATGTCGGCAACTCCTGACATGGGTTCACAGGTTACAGCAATTGATAAGAGAACGTTTGATTTGGAGAAGGTATCAACGGTTAATGATTACTCTCGTCAGTTTGCAGCAAAGAAAATCTCACTAGGCGAATTCTACCGCTGTTTAAAACGAATGGATAAAGACGTAAAACCATTTCCATTCTGGCTTCAAATGATTGGTGCATTTATGGTTAGTGCGACCTTAGAAATTGTCTTTAGAAGTAACTACACTGACTTTTGGGCAGCTGGATTCGTTGGGATGATAGGTTGGTGCATTTATTGTTTGACTGATCATTACACCGACATTCGTTTCTTAAATGAATTCATCGCGGCAATTTGTATCGGATTTATGTCGATATTATTAATTCGAGCGGGGATTGCCAAGAGTGCCGATGACTTAATCATCGGTGGATTGATGCCACTAGTTCCGGGGGTACCGATTACCAATGCCGTGCGTGATACGTTATCCGGTAACTTGGTATCTGGACCATCGCGTGGAATTGAAGCAATTATGAGTGCCTGTGCGCTAGGTTTTGGAGTCGCAATGGCAATTAAGATTTTGGGGTGATTAATATTGGTAAACGTAATTATATTTAGCGTATGTGTTTATTTCGCTACTATCGGATTTGGTTTATTAATTAATCTACCCAGAAAAGCCTTGAACATGGCCGGAATTGTTAGTCTGATTGGCTGGTTAGTCTTTCATACCGTTAACGTTCACATGGGCGGATACTTATCCGCAGATATTTTAGGAACCTTCACAGTCGGCATATTGAGTATCTTCGCATCTCGTTACAAGAAGATGCCTGTTATTATCTTCAACATTCCAGCATTGGTGCCATTAGTTCCTGGGGGACAGGCTTACCAAGTTATGAAGTGTTTAGCAATCGGAAACTATGCGCTAGCAAAGTCAAACTTGATCCAAGTCATCTTCATCGCTGGTGGTATTGCATCAGGTTTTCTATTTGCGGAATTTTTAAACCAACTATACTTAAGATTTAAAACATATATAATAACAAAAAAAGCAACGAGATAATCTCGTTGCTTTTTATTTTGTGTTTTATCCGAAGAAGAAACTGATGATTAAAACGATTAGAACAAATGTGGTAATCCAAACGTATAGCATATCCTTTTCTTTGTAGAAAGAATAGATTGATACGATTACTCGTAATACGGGAGTAAGGATTAGACAGAAAATTCCAAGCATCATAATCGCGTATGGTTTTAATGTTGCAATGCCACTGAAGATTGCTTTAAAAGTAGTAGGGAAAGCATCGTGAGCATATCCAGACTTACCGGTGATCAGAAGTAGTAATAATCCAATAATCATGATGGTAGCTGAGATGACAACACCGACACGTAGAATCTTTCCGATAACTAGTTCGATACGATTCATTTCTTCTTTAGTTGCTGGTTGTTGTGTATTCATGATTTAACCTCCTAGAATCCTTTGTATAACATGCTACATGCGATGTAGAACATGATAGGGACAAAGATAATACGAATCCATCTAGCAGGTAGAACTTGCATGATGCGTGAACCAATTGTAGCACCAACTAAGATTCCTAGTGCTAATGGAACGGCAACTTGTGGCAAGATTGAACCATTGAAGAAGTAAACGGTTGCTGAAGCAGCAGCGGTAACTCCCATCATTAGATTACTAGTTGCACTTGATGGTTTTAAAGGCATCTTCATGAAGGTATCCATGGCGATCACCTTGAAGGCACCTGAACCAATTCCAAGTAGACCGGAAGCAAGACCGGCACCAAACATTACTGATAGACCACCGGGGATGTTTTCCACCTTGTAGTCAATTTGTTTCTTTTCAGCTTTATCGTAGTAACTTGAGTTAAGACGAAGTTTTTCAGCTAATTTATCATCTTTGGTACTTAGGTTGGACTTGTTTTTGTTCAATAATTTCTTGACCATGTTAAATGCGGAGAATAGTAGTAATAGTCCAAATAGTATGTAAAGGTATTTAGGCTCTAGAATTCCTGTAAGTAAGGCCCCAGATAATGCACCAATAGTAGTGGCAATTTCTAAAAACATTGCAACACGTAAGTTTAAAACTTCATCTTTTAGATAAGCGATAGTAGAACCTGAACTTGTGGCGATAACCACGACGATACTGGCCCCGATAGCGTATTTAATATCTAAATGGAAGAAGAGTGTTAGGACGGGGGTGACGATAATTCCACCACCCAATCCTAGGACAGCGCCACCGATACCGGCTAGGACACCGATGACAATCATTAGAATGACTGTTTCAATCATTTGTAGCTCCTCCTAAAATTATAAATTACTTAATATTATAACAATTATTAGTTTTAATGCACCTATCCAAGTTTTAAAATTAGAAAATCCCCTTAAGGATTGCGGTAGCTGTGGTATAATGGCATTAAAAAGTGATTAGGAGGATCGATGCGCTATGATCATCGATAAGGATTATACCCGCGGCGTTAAGCTTTTTGGTGGGTTAGTTTTATCATTATTTGTTGCTATTTCGGTAATCATTGACTCAGGTTATCTAAGATTTCTTGATTCAATCTTTATCGGTCAAATCCAAAAAACAACCGGTGGGTTCAAAGATACAATCATGCACATGGCTACTACATTAGCCAGTCCAAAGATGGATATCATTTGGATTCTTGTGCTGGCATTCTTCATGTGGGGCTTTAAGTTTAAGATTCAAGCTCTATGGGGAATCTTTACTCTAGCCGGTGGAGATGTAATTGGATTTATTGTGAAGAACATCGTAAGACGTGATCGTCCAATCTTCCACAGTGCTTCTGATACTGGTTTTAGTTTCCCAAGTGGTCACGTGCTAGGTATCTTCATTGTAATTGCGGTAGTATGGATTATCATTCTTCCACATATTGAAAGAAATTGGCTTAGAAGATTACTATACGTGTTAACATTTTTATTTGTGTTATTAGTAATGATTTCTAGAATTTATCTAAACGCTCATTACCCAACTGATACTGTTGGTGCCGTATTAATCGGTTACACATGGGTACAAGTTTCTGAAATGTTATATGTAAAATATGCGCCAAGATTAAAACAAAACTGGCGTCCGGTTTTACATTCTTACCTATAATAAAAAAAGAACTGATGAATTTCATCAGTTCTTTTATTTTGCGAAAATTTCATCTAGCCAGGTGACAGCTAAGTTGAACCACTTGGCAACACGAGGATTATTGGAGTCTTCATTCCACGATGTGATGTTGTTGGCTAAGCCCATTCCATGAGGACCGTGGTGGAAGATGTGTAATTCGTTATCCACATTGTATTCGTTTAGTTTAATTGAATACTTGAGGGCGTTTTCCACAGGGACAAATGGATCATCGGCGGTATGCCAGATAAATGTTGGCATGTTTTTAGCTGAAACGTGTTCGTCTGCCTTGATTTGAACGTCATCTGATACCCAGTTTAGGATGCTTTCCTTATCCTTTGGAAAACCACAGGTTAAGTTAGTC
This sequence comes from uncultured Lactobacillus sp., assembly GCA_946481335.1. Classification (GTDB taxonomy): domain Bacteria; phylum Bacillota; class Bacilli; order Lactobacillales; family Lactobacillaceae; genus Apilactobacillus. The sequence goes on from CAMLMR010000036.1 coordinate 7,352, forward strand.
ACAGGGTAGCTTAGGATAACCGCGTTTGGTTTTAAAACGTCGGCGTTATCCACACCTGCTAATTTTTGCATCCAATCGGTATGATAGAAGTCATTGTAGAGACTACAGATATGTCCACCAATTGAGAAACCGGCAATCACGATGCGGTTTTCATCGATGTTAAATTCATTGGCGTGTTCTCTAATGTATTTAATGCTGTTGGCCAATTCCTCTAGTGGATTGGGCATCAGTGGCATTGCTTCTTGTTCGAATGTGTATCTTAAATAGAAACTTTGATAACCGTTAGCACTGAAATTAAGTGCAAAGCTTTCGGCCTGGTGAAGTGAAATGTGGGTATATGATCCACCAGGTACGACGATTACTGCAGGATATTTGTATTGATTAGTTTGCACATCTGCAGATTTAAGATATCCTTGAAGAAAAGCGTTTGAGTTTGGATGAATCGATTCTCTGATGATTCTCATGTAAGCACCTCTCAAATATGTTTTACATATATTTTAACGCAAGGAGATAATGATTGTGGATAAAAAGAACAATTCACCTGAAAAAGAAGTGGAAGTAACAGAGTTACGCACAGATGACTTTGCCGACTACTATGAAATGATGCGCGATGAACAACTAGCTAAGAAAACCGGCTTTGAGCCAGTTAACGATGAAAAAAAGGCTGAAATGTTGTTTCAATCCGAAAATGATACCAATAAAACGTATGCGATTAGACTTATCAACGGTGGAAAACTAATTGGAATCATTAATATTTTCCCAGAAATTGGGGATAACTTCGAACCGGATTATGAGAATATCGAATTAGGGTACTTTATCAACACTAGTTATCAACAGCGTGGATACATGACCTATGCGTTGGGGCACGTTTTAGATAACTTAAAAGCACCGGTAAAGGTTGTCGAGGCAACGATTGAAACGAAAAATTTACCTTCGCAAAAAGTTTTACACAGATTAGGTTTTGCACAGGTGGATGAATACGATGGCAATCTAGTTTTTGAAATGAAAGTAAAATAGTATTGTAATCATTAGAATATTAATATATAATATTCTAGAAATCTAAGAAGAGGCGCAGCTGACATCAGTAGCCATCATGAGTCGATAAAGCGACTATGAGTGAGGGTGAAAGGGGATGCCTGCCGAAACGACCGTTTCCTTTATGAATCGAGTCCGTTGGGTTCTAGCTTAATAGGCTAGAGACTGTCGTGGTTAATTCCACGGAGTGCTTTGTGATCAATAATTAAAAGAAATTATTATGGTCTCTTCTTGTGTTTACAAGAAGGGACTTTTTTAGTTATTATCGGCACCTCTTAGAAATATTTATAGAGGGTGAAATACACTATGAGTGAAAACTCAAATAATCATGTAAAAAGAGGTCTAAAGACTAGACACGTGTCTATGATTGCCTTAGGTGGTTCAATCGGTACTGGTCTATTCGTTGCCTCTGGTTCAGTTATTAGTCAAGCTGGACCTGGTGGAGCATTAGTTGCTTACTTATTAATGGGCCTAATGGTTTACTTCCTAATGACTAGTTTAGGTGAAATGGCAACCAACACACCTATTTCTGGTTCATTCGCAGCATACGCAGGTAAGTATGTTGATCCAGCACTTGGATTTGCCATGGGTTGGAACTACTGGTTCAACTGGGCCATTACCGTTGCCGTTGATATTTCAACAGCAGCCCTAGTAATGAAGTTCTGGTTACCACACATGCCTGGTTGGATTTTCAGTGCGATTACATTAGCGCTAATCCTTTGTGTTAACGCACTATCTGTTAAGTCATTTGGTGAAACAGAATTCTGGATGTCATTGATTAAGGTTATTACAATCTTTATCTTCTTAGCCGTTGGTGTTCTTACTATCTTCGGTATCATGGGTGGCCACTACATTGGTCTATCTAACTTCACTTACAAGCAAGCACCATTCGTTGGTGGTCTTCCAATGATTCTAGCGGTATTCGTTGTCGCTGGTTTCTCATTCCAAGGAACTGAATTAGTTGGGATTACTGCTGGTGAATCAGATAACCCAAGAGAAGCCGTTCCACGTGCTATCAAAGATGTTTTCTGGAGAATTATCTTATTCTACATCCTAGCAATCTTTGTAATTGGTGCAATTATTCCTTACACTAGTCCTGATCTATTAGGTTCAAGTGCTACCGATGTTGCCATCAGTCCATTTACAATCGTATTCAAACGTGCTGGTCTAGCAGCTGCTGCTTCCGTTATGAACGCTGTTATCTTAACTTCAGTTATTTCATCAGCTAACTCAGGAATGTACGCATCAACTAGAATGCTTTACTCAATGGCTCACCAAGGATTTGCTCCTAAGTCAATGGGTAAGACTAACCGTCGTGGGATTCCAATCGCTGCTTTAGCAGTAACCACTGTGATTGCCTTACTTACTTTCATTACAAGTATCGAAGGTCCACAAATCTACCTATGGTTAGTTGCCGCTTCTGGTTTAACTGGTTTTATCGCATGGGTTGGTATTGCTTTATCACATTATCGTTTCAGAAGAGCTTTCATCAAACAAGGTCATTCACTAGATGAATTGAAGTACCATGCTACTTGGTTCCCAATTGGACCAATCATTACTTTAATTCTATGTATCCTAGTTATTTGTGGTCAAAACGTAACCTCATTTGCTAACTGGGATTGGGAACAAATCGGAATTACTTACATCTCAGTACCACTTGTATTAATCCTATACATTGGTTACAAGATTAAGCACAAGACACATCTAGTTCCTCTAGACAAGGTTGATGTATCTCCTTCTGATTTAAGAGATGAAGAAGAAAAATAATATAATGAAGATGCCGTTTTAACGGCATCTTTTTTGTTTGCCATTAATTTCTTCATATTCAAAACAGCCTGAATGTATTAAAATAGTATATTAGAAAACGAAATTAAGGAGATTATTATGATAGTACTTGCTGGAACCATTGGAGCCGGAAAAACCTCTTTAACTAAGATCCTATCTGCTCATCTTGATTCAACTGGGTATTATGAATCAGTGGACGACAACGAAATTCTTCCATTGTTTTACAAGGATCCTAAGAAGTATGCATTCTTATTGCAAATCTACTTCTTAAATACCCGTTTGAACAACATTGAAAAAGCCCACAACGAAAAACTAAGTGTGATGGACCGTTCTATCTATGAAGATTCATTACTATTTAGATTGAATGCTGATATGAAACGTGCCACTTCAACTGAAGCTGACATTTACGATTCGTTGTTGGAAAACATGATGGAAGAAATTCCTGGTTCATTGAACCAAAAGAATCCTGATTTATTAATCCACATCAACATTTCATTCGATACCATGTTAAAACGAATTAAAAAACGTGGTAGAAGTTATGAACAAGTTGATAAAGATCCGGAACTATACAATTATTACCAAGACTTAAATAGTCGATACAACGACTGGTATGACAACTATGACTTGTCTCCTAAGATGCAAATCGATGGTGATAAGTTTGACTTTATCGAAAACGATGAAGACTTAGCAGCAGTTCTAAAACAAATTGACGAAAAAATTGCTGAATTGAACTTAAAATAGTTGCCAATCACATTTTTTTATAATATTATTGAGTCAACAAATAAACGCAAGGTATGTTTTTAAGTAGACAACAAAGAGATGCAATGGTTGGTGTGAATTGCAAGTCGAAATTCCGGCATACGAAAAAGCGGGTAGGTAATGCTACACGGCAGGTGACCGTTATCTCCAAACGAGTGTTTAGCATGTGCTAAGAACTTGGGTGGTACCGCGAAAAGAAGACCTTCGTCCCAATGGATGGAGGTCTTCTTTTTTATTTGCAAAATTGGAGGTATTTACTATGTTAGATATGAAAATGATTCGTCAAAACGCTGACTGGGTAAAGGAAAAGTTAGCTACTAGAAATATCAAAGCTGAAACAATCGATGAACTATTAGGTTACGATGAAAAGCGTCGTGAACTAATCGTAAAAAGTGAAGGATTAAAAGCTAAGAAAAACGATGTATCAAAGAAAATTGCTGAAGCCAAACGTAACAAGGAAGACGCTTCTGATGCAATCGCTGAAATGCAACAAGTAGGTAAGGAAGTTAAGGAACTAGATGAACAACTTGAAAAGGTTGAACAAGATCAACAAGACTTAGCTGCCCACTTGCCAAACATTCCAGCAGATGATGTGCCTGTTAGTTTAACTGAAGAAGGTGCCGTTGAACTAAGAAAATACGGTGAACCTCGTAAGTTTGACTTCGAACCAAAACATCACTGGGACTTAGGTGAAAAACTAGGTATCTTAGACTTCGAAGCAAGTGCTAAGGTAGCCGGTAGCCGTTTTGTCTACTACATGGGTGCAGGTGCACAACTAGAACGTGCAATCTACAACTTCTACTTAGATCAAAACGCAAAAGCAGGCTACAAAGAAGTTTTACCACCATACATGGTTAACTCAGCTTCAATGTTTGGTACTGGTCAATTCCCTAAGTTTAAGGAAACAAAGGCAGGTTTCGAAATCACTGATAGTGATTTAACAATGATTCCTACTGCCGAAGTACCATTGGTAAACTACTATAGAGATGAAGTAATGGATGCAGAAAAACTACCAGTTAAGTTCACTGCACTATCACCAGCATTCAGATCAGAAGCCGGAAGTGCCGGAAGAGATACTAGAGGTTTAATTCGTTTACACCAATTCAACAAGGTTGAAATGGTTCAATTCACTAAGCCTGAACAATCATGGGATGCACTAGAAAGCATTACTGCACATGCAGAAGACCTATTGAAGATGCTAGGTATTCCTTACCATGTAATCACATTAACTACTAGTGACATGAGTTTCACTGCTGCAATGACTCATGACATCGAAGTATGGATGCCAGCTCAAGGTCGTTACCGTGAAATCTCAAGTTGTTCAAACACCACTGATTTTCAAGCACGTCGTGCACACATCCAATACAGGGATGAAAATGGTAAACTACAATATGTTCACACTCTAAACGGTTCTGGCTTAGCTGTTGGTAGAACTGTAGCTGCTATCTTAGAAAACTTCCAAAATGAAGATGGATCAATCAACATTCCAGAAGTACTACAACCATACATGGGTGGTAAGACTAAGATCGAAAAAGAAGACTAATTGAATAGTTATAACTAAAGCGATAATCGAAAGATTGTCGCTTTTTTATTTTTTTGAAAAAAAGGGTAGACAGATAGCAGAAATTTAGATATAATATTTTTTGTTGAGTTAAAGAGAACGGCTCAGAAGCAAGTCATATCAACAATTAAGTAAAATTTCTTGTTGACATCACTTGAAAGAAATGATATTATTAAATAGTTGTCTTGTTAAGAGATAACTTGGAAGACCTCATGGAGGATTAGCTCAGTTGGGAGAGCATCTGCCTTACAAGCAGGAGGTCACAGG